>CALUTM010000087.1 GCA_944323705.1 Candidatus Gastranaerophilales bacterium | reverse complement strand
TTACAAAGTTCTCTCGGTACAATGTATTATTTATTCTCAAAAAATAATACCTACGGAATGAATTACAACCGGCTTTTGGTTTTAAACAATCTCAATAAGTCTATTCCTTATAAACAAGAAAGCTTTTTATCAGACAGGCTTGAAAATTGTTTATCAAAATCTTTAACCGACATAGAGAAAGAAAAATGTTATACTAAAGAAACAGAATGGTATTCCAATCAAATAGAAAATGATTTAAAAACATTACAGCCTTTGCTTTCCAAAGAAGATTATAATAAGCTTAAAAATAATCAAGTTGCTTGGATAAACTATAAAAATGATATGGAGAAAATGTTAAGCAGTAAGGTTTCCAATTTAATAAAAGCTCAAATAATAAACAATATTTATGCAGAAAGAAGCGGGCAATTACTTGATTTAAAAATTCTTTATGGCATTTGATTCAGATAAGCAATAAAATCCCCCATACCCTGGGAAGATTTCTCCTACGCTGTTTTAAAAACATTGTTTTGAAATCAAGTACTTTATCACAGTAGCATATTTTCAGATTTTACCAATGAATTGTAAAGAAAATTTTACATCTAAATCTAAGATATATTTTTACAAGCAAACTAAAAGCCGGCTTTCGTTTTGTAATAAAAAACTCCTCGAACCGTGCCAGATTCGAACTTTAATTTTTGATTTGCATGATGTAATAAAAGCTACTCCCAATAGCTTTTTTGAGAAGATACAAGAACTTAAGCCATATCTTCGGTCTTGAAAATAAAGTAACCTTCGTAACTGTAGCTTGCGTCAATGCCTTTCATGTAAACAACTCTATTGTTTATATCAGATGTTAATGCTTGTCTTAAAAGTTCTTTTATTTCAACACTTTTAATCGGACTACGTTCCATAGCAAGTAAATAATCTTCTTTATCAACTTTTGACCAATCAACAACTTTGCCTAATTCTTTTTTTAGAATTAAATCTAACCAAATGCGAGTACTTCTGCCGTTACCTTCTCTGAAAGGATGTGCCACATTCATTTCTACATATTTTTCGATAATTTCTTCAAATGTAGATTGTGGCATATTATCAATATGATCTAAGGCCGGTTTTAAATACATTACTGGTGCAAATCTAAAGTTTCTTTTTGCAAGATTAACATCCCTTATTTCTCCAGCAAAGTGGTAGATTTCATCAAAAAGATGTTTGTGAATTTTAGAAAGTGAACTGAATTTACCAGCCTCAAGAGAATCCAGAATCCCCTTTTCAAAAAGTTCTAATGCTTTTTTTTTGCTGATGCGTTCTTCTTCTTTTGCAAGTTCTGCAGATTCAGTTATGTCAAGCTTGTTTTCTAAAACCATAAATACCTCTTTTAAGTATTATAGCATAAATTCAATCAGGTTATGAATAATCTTTTATTACTCCCTTTATAAACTTTTCGTTACAAATCTTAATCTAAAAAGCAATTTTTGAGGAGTGAAAGACTTTATATAAGTATAAGAGGACATTATATGGGTGAAATATTAAATATTAAATACGATAAATTATTTATTAATGAAGATTTCTCAGATTTAAAATTAAATCAGCAGTATTTTAATCAAAATACTAAATTAATTTTCAATATTTACGATTCAAATCAAGATAAAAATCTTGACAGTAATGAACTATCGAGTTTTATATCAGACATTAAAAATATCGCATCTGATGATAAAGATTTATCCACTAGTGATATAAAACAGTTACTAAAAAAGATTTTGCCAAATTCAAATATACCAACAGATGTTTTTAGGGATTTTTTATTTACAATTCAAGAAAGACTATTAGATTATATTACAACAAATTCTAATAAAAAAATAGATAATGTACATCAAGGGGGGGCTGATTGCTGGTTATTATCAGGATTAAAGGCATTGTCTAATACAAATTGGGGAGCTGAAGCGATTGAAAATTCTGTAAAATATAGCGAAAATGAATCTGTATATACTGTTTACTTAACAGGTGTTAAATTTGAAACTAATATTACTGAACAAGATATAGCATGTGCTAGACAACAATCTAATTATAACAGGCATGATATAGATGCTTTGCTAATTGAAATGGCAATTGAAAAATACTTAAAACAAGAAGTGTTATCGGGTTCTATTTCTAGAAAAGAAGATTTATTACAAGCTGGTATGCAAAGTGGTTTGCGATCAATTCAGTATTTTTTAACTGGTAAAACAGGCCATACATTCTATTTAAATCGTGATAATAATCCAATAGATGAAAGTTTATTAAGCGAATCACAAAAAAGCGATATTAAAAACTCTAGGGATTTTGCTTCTTCAACTCTTGATGTAGAAAATATTTATAGTTTATTAAAAAATATAGAAAAAAATAAAAATAATACAGCAATAACTTGTTCTTTTCATGAAAAAAATGAGTGGTTAAATAATAAAAAATACAAGAAGTGCAATGAAGATTTTTTAACTTCTTCGGGGCATTGTTATGAAATATCAGATATTATATCTAACAATAACGAAATAACTGCTATTATTATTACGAATCCGCATGACAGCAGTCTAAAAATTAAGTTACCTATAGATGAATTCTTAGATAAAGTTTTAAGTATTGGTATTACAATAGAAAATGATTTATATGACGATTATAATAAACATTTTGGACCAACAAAATGGCAAGATTTAAAATTATAATAACTAAAGTGTATGTTTTTAAAAATCAAACTATTATATTTAGTATATAATTAATTTTTTTTGCAATAAAAAACTCCCCAGGTTGTCTTGGATTTGCTCCACGCTCGAATAGTTTCGCAATTGAACCTTCGGTTCAAGTATGCTCAATATTCTCGCTATCCGGACGGGCTATATTTCCTCCGTCCGTCCGCAAATCCGCTGGACTCTTCACCAAGAGCTCTTCGGGCTGGTTGGTTCTCAAACGCAAAAAACTTCCAAATAAATAAACGGTGTAAAAGGACACATGGTTTGATTATTTGTTCCACATGGTTTGATTATTTTGGGCAACATAAATTTGAAATATTAAA
>CALUTM010000086.1 GCA_944323705.1 Candidatus Gastranaerophilales bacterium | reverse complement strand
GATGCGTTTAATCACCTGAGTAAGGAAGAAATTCTGGAAGGCTTTACCATGAAGAAGTTTGATAATGTAGAGGAATGCCTGAGGGGAGACGCGAAGGCGGCTAAGGAGACAATAGAGTGAAACTGGTTGAAAAAGGGAGATAAAAATGGAAATATACAAAAAAGTTTTTGAACAAAATGGAAGCAAAGAAATAATTAGAGTTTTAGGAATTCTTTTATATAAAAAAATAGTTTTCCCAGATAGAAGAATAAAAAAAACATATCTCTATGGCTTATTTAAAACAGTTAAAATTGCTTCTTGTACAGAATTTTATATATTTGGTATAAGATTCTATAAAAAGTATTCCATTTTAGAAGAATTGAAGTTTTTAAAGAATAAGCTTAATGATATCTATTATAATATGCATGTTATAACTCAAGTACCATATGTGCATAGCTACTTTAAAGAATATAAAAATTGTAACTTCGGCAAAGACGTAATTCTTTTTGCGGGCGGACCAAGTGTTCATTTTTATAAGAATAACTTAATACCAAATGCGGTAAAATGCGGTGTTAATGGTATTATAAGAATATTTGATGATTTAGATTATTTATTTGTTGAAGATTTTTATGTTAATGAAAAAGGAATGAATGATGAAATAGACAGTTATAAGGGCAACAATTGTCAAAAATTTTATGGTATTCTTCCTAATAGACGCATCAATCATATTAACAGAATTAATTATGTGACAGAACGAATTAAACCTGCTAATTTCATCAATTCTAAAGCAAAACCTTTTTTAATTGAAGATGTTGTAGCTTCAAAATGGGCGGTAGATTTAGAGAGAGAAGCCTTTGGCGATTTTCAGGGGGCTGCATTATCCGCACTTCAATTTTTAATATACACACGACCAAGAAAAATATTTTTAGTTGGCAATGACTGTTCGGGAGATAAATTAGCATACAACTCACTTCGGTCTACAGACTTGGATCATTCCTTTAAAATTAGATTCTATATAGAGTTTAAAAAGTTTGCACAAAGAATATATCCAGAAGTTGAGATTATTTCTTTAAACCCTGTAAATCTAAAAGGTATATTCAAAGATGTTTATACCAAAGATTTTGCAAAAGAAAACAATTTAGACCTCAATAATTTAGAGCTAATAGGGGACTGATATGATAAAAACTCTTATGAAATTTATCTTTATAAAAACAAAGATACGTAAAGAAACAAAAATCAAAATTTTCAACGGAGTGATTGACTTTTATAAGCATAAACCATACGAAATAAGTTTAACAGTCCTAGGAATTCCTATTCTTAAAGTCTTTCATTATAACAATACAAAATCTATTCATATATTTAGTTTTTATGATTTGAGAAAAAAAATAAGAAATGAAATGTGGGTAGACATAGAGCGAGAAATAGATTTTAACTGCAAAAATATAATATATATCCGTTCTGCTATCGGAGAAGCATATTTGTTATCGGTTCTACTTTCTAACTACTGTAAATACAATAAACTCAGTTCTAAAGAAATTGAAGTAATTGGATATATGGAAAACTACAAAGAATTAATTAATCTGTATAATCCTAATATTAGCTATACAAAAGTAAATGCAGATATAGACAAGGCTTTGTATGCTTTTGATGGAATAAGCTATAAAATACATGATAAAAATATTTTAATGTTTACTCCTAAAAAACTTTTATATCTTTGGATGTTTAAATTTGTTGAGAAAGTGAATACAAACTATTTTTCTGAGTTAATAAAACTATTGGGACTTAGTGGAAAACAGCTAGAGCAAGTTATGCCAATTTATAATACGGAATGTATAAAAAATGCAGAATTAATTTTAGATAAATTGAAAAATAAAGATAATTTTATCTTTTTGTGTCCTGATTGTAAAACAATTTCAAAAATTAATACTAAGTTTTGGAATACTCTAGAAGGAAAATTAAAAGCTCTTGGGTTTGATATTTTATATAACAACAAAAATATTAAGCTTGATGAATTACACTATATCGTTGAGCATGCCAGAGGAACCGTTTCAATGTGCTGCGGATTGTGCGAATCATTAACCAACACAAAGGGCATATTTCATATTTTATATACGGATATGGGGTTTGTTAAAATCCCTGCACCTAATGTATTAAAAAGCCACAGTGCAAAATATTTACCGTTTGTAAATCCCGAAAATATTCATGAATATATTTATATGCAAGAAAATGAAGAAAAAATTATAGATGAAATAATTAAGAGTTTTGTGTAATTTGGAGGTGCCTATATGTCAAAACCAATCATTAAAGCATTAATACATGTCAGAGCTGGTTCACAAAGGGTAAAAAATAAAAATATAAGACCTTTTGCAGGCAGTAGTTTGTTGGAAATAAAAATACGGCAACTTTTATCTGTGCCGGAAATTGATGGTGTTGTTGTTAATACTGAATCTGATGAAATGCTAGAGATAGCTAGGTTTCTTGGTGCAGAATGTGTAAAGAGAGAAGCATATTTTGCAAGTAGCACAGTCCCAATGAATGAAGTTCATAGAAATATGGCAGAAAATATGAATTGTGATGTTGTTGTTTGTACTCCGGTAACAGCACCATTGGTTAAAAAAGAAACTATATCTAAAATGATAAACTTATATTTTGAAAATACTGATAAATATGACTCATTAAATACTGGACATTTAATTAAAGAGTTTTTATGGGAAAATAATATACCAATAAATTATAATCCCAGTAAATTGCCAAGAAGTCAAGATTTACCCAATATTATTGCACTAAATTTTGCAGTAAATATAATTGCCAAAAAAGATTATTTAAAAGCTCGTAATGTAATTGGTGAACATCCAAACATAGTAGCAATTGAAAAAGAGGAAGCCATTGATATTGATGACGAAATAGACTTTGAATTTGCAGAGTTTATGTATAAAAAATTGAGGATGAATAAATGAACATAAAACTTCTAGACTGTACCCTCCGTGATGGCGGATACGTAAATAATTGGGAATTTGGAAGTGATAATATCCAATGGATAATATCAAAATTGCAAAAATCCAATATTGATATTATTGAAATAGGATATATAAGAGATTATGAAAAGGATTCTATTGATAAAACAGTCTTTTCGTCTACGCTTGCAACAAATAGAATTCTCAAGGCTGAATCTTTTGAAAAAAATGCAAGTTCCCTTATTTCTGCAATGATTGATTTCGGGGATTGCAGTATTGAACAAATATCAAATCAAAATGAAACAAACATTGATATTTTGCGTGTTACATTCAGAAAAAAGCATATCGACGAGGCTTTAGAATATTGTAAAAAAATTAAGGCAAAAGGGTATAAAATATTTTTACAACCTGTTTCAATTACTTCATACTCTGACAAAGAAATGCTAGATTTAATAGAAAAAATTAATAAAATTAAACCAATAGCATTATCTATCGTGGATAGTTATGGGTTAATGCATGAAGAAAAAGTCATAAGATATTTTTATTTAATGGATAACAATTTGTTACCAGAAATAGGCATTGCTTATCATTCTCATAATAATTTTCAATTAGCATATTCTAATTCCATAAAACTCTTAAATATGCATAGCAAAAGAGATTTGTATATTGATGCCAGTTTATATGGAATGGGAAAAACAGCGGGGAATTGTAATCTTGAACTTTTAGCTATGTATTTGAATCATAATTTTAATAAGAATTATAATCTTAATGAAATTTTAGATATAATAGACGTGCAGATTTTAAAATTATCAGATAAATATAAATGGGGATATCAAATACCTTATTTTATATCTGCTTCTAATGATTGTCATCCTAATTATGTTAATTATTTGATGGAAAAAAATATGATTACTATTAAAGAAATTAATCAAATAGTTAATAAAATCCCTAAAGAAAATTTATTGGTATTTAATAGAGATTTAATAGAAAAACTATATTTTGATTTTGAATCAAAACAAGTAGATGACAGTAATCCTGTAGCAAAATTAAAAAATATTTTATCAGAGAAAGAAATATTATTGCTAGGCTCTGGCAACTCTATTTCCAAAGAATCCGATAAAATAAACAAATATATAGAAACTAAACAAGATAATATTGTTGTTATTTCTTTAAATCATATAAATAAATATGTTGAACAAGATTTTATTTTTGTCAGCAATGCGAAAAGATTTGAACAATTTTATTTACAATTAAACAATTTAAACAACGCTCAATTAATATTAACAAGCAATATTGATAATCAGGGCAAGGATATTGATTTTATACTTAATTGGGGGAATTTATCTTCAGACAAAACTATTGTTGGTACATCAGCATTGTATTTATTGTTAAATTTATTAAAAAATATTGGAATAAAAAAACTAACCCTTGCGGGTTTTGACGGTTTTTCTAAATACGCTTCTAATTATTATGATAAAAACTTTGAATTTCGTAATGTACCTAATAATTACGAAGAAGTAACGGACGCAATAATTAAAGAACTAAAATATTTTGAACAATACTTTGATATAACTTTTTTGACAAAATCAAAATATTTAGTTAATGATAGAAAGGTAATAAATGTATAATACAATAATTTTTGATGTAGACGGAACATTGCTTGATAGTTCTCAAGGTGTCGCAAATGCAGTTAAGAAAGTTATTAAAGATTTTGGTCTAAACTCATTATCAGAAAAAGAACTGCAGATATTTATCGCAACATCTCCTATTCAAAAAGCCTTTACTGAGTTTTGTCAGGTAGATGAAATTATGGCTCAAAAGTGTGCTGATGAATACAGAAAAAATTACATAAATGGTGATTTATACGATGCAACGGTCTATGAGGGTATCGTAGATCTGCTTAAAAGCTTAAAAAATCAAGGTTATAATCTCGGAATTGCAAGCTACAAAAGACAAGATACTTTGGATAAAATTCTTTCTCATTTCGGTTTGGATAAATATTTTCAAAAAATATATGGAGCGGATAGTGAAAATAAATTAACCAAGAAAGATATATTAGAAAAATGTATCAAGGGCTTAAACACACAACCCCGCGAAACTGTATTTGTAGGCGATAGCCTATCAGATGGGTTAGCGGCTAAGGGTTTAGGCTGTAAGTTTATAGCAGTCACCTATGGATTTGGATTTAAATCGCAGGATGAAATTAGTGCAAGTTCGGCAGTTTCAGTAGCAGAAAATCCAAGAGAAGTTAAACTTTAAGAAAAAGGAGATATTATGAAATTACTAAAATTTATTTTTTCAGTAGAAAATGATGATAATCACAAAATTTTGACTCTACTTGGTCTAAAATTTAAATTCTTTAATAAATTTAAATATTATAAAAAATATACCAAAAAGCTAGAATTATTTACTAAAAGAAATATTTTGAGGAATGCATTGATTCAAGTAACGGGGCTATATAAATTTAAATCTAAAAAAGTCCCTAAATATTTTGATAATGAAATTAAAGCCTTTTATATGCTAAAAGAAAAATTTGAATATTTTATCCTTAACCATCTTAATATTCCTCAAATAGAGTTTACTTTGACAACAAAGTGCACTCTAAATTGTCGTAATTGCACAAATTATATCCCACGATTAGCAAAAGATGAGCATGTAAATATATCCTTTGAAGAATTTAAAACATATTTAGATAACCTTACAAGAGCTGTTGATAAAATATATAATCTCTTACTTATCGGTGGAGAGCCTTTGTTAGTAAAAGATTTAGATAAGTACCTTGAATATGCAGCGAAAAACAAGAAAGTAAAAAATATTTGGATAACAACGAATGGCACCTTATTAATGTCTGAAAATCTTATAAAAACAGTAAAAAAATATAATAAAAAAGTAACAATGTGGCTATCGAACTATTCTGCGAATGAAGAACTGGCACCTGTTTTAAAACAAGAAAAATTGTTGGAACAAATTAAATTAACTGGTGCAGATTTAGTCTATAATAAAGATTTGCATTGGTCATATGTTTCTGAGGATTTTTCCGCTAATAATCGTAGCAAATCTGAAAATATCAAATATTTTGAGACTTGTCTCCATACCTGTCTTGCCGTTTTTGGAGATAAATTATTTGTCTGCCCCAGAGCCGGAGTATTTTATCAAAAGAAATTGTATGAATTTGATAATGGAGAATGTGTTTCGTTAAAAAATGAAAATAAAAAGGAATTAAGAAAGCAAATTATAGATTTTTACAGCAGAAATTATTTTGGAGCCTGTGGCTTCTGTAATATACTTGAGGATAGATTACAGCCCCGAATAATGCCTGCCTTGCAATTAACAAAGAAAGAAAAATCGGAAAGAACAGAAACCCGCATGGCTGTAGAGAGAGAGAGAGAGAGAGAGAGAGAGAGAGAGAGAGAGAGAGAGAGAGAGAGAGAGAGAGAGTAATCCCTCTATATGAATTTAAAGCAAATTACATAGCAGCATAGATTGGGTATAGCACTCCAACCACAACAACCGAAGGAAAAAGCGAATTGAAACAATTGATAACACAACTAAAAAACACACAGGCATACGTAAACTATTCCCGCATACTTCCGTATGTTCGTCCATACTGGTTTCGGGCATTGCTTGCGGTGCTTATCTGCATCCCCATAGGCTCACTCGATGCGGTCATCGCACTTTCCTTAAAACCATATATGGATCTGGTTATGGTCGAAAAAACCATTGAATCCCCCTGGTATATACCATTTGGTATAGTCGCATTTACCACCATTCAAGGGCTCTTAAACTATACCGCAACATACCTCAACACCTGGGTCGGAGGGAAGATTACAAACGATTTGAAGATGAAACTCTACTCAAAAATGCTCACATTTGAAACCGCATACTTTGATAAGAAGAAATCCGGCGACATAATCTTTAGGTTCAATAACGACGCGGACACTGCCTGTGCAGGTTTGCTCGATAACCTCAAAACCTTCGTATCAAGACTTTTTTCCTCAGTGTCCCTTGTGTGTGTACTTTTCTACAACTCATGGCAATTGGCAATAATAGCCTCACTCGTACTTGGTTGTGCGTTCCTGCCCCTTGCTAATATCAGAAAACGGATTAAAGCGGTTATGGACAAATCCGTTGCAGCAGGCTCCGCGGTTATTACAGCCTACAACGAAACATTCGCGGGAAATAAAACCGTTACTTCATATAACCTTGCCGAAAAACAGGAGAAAAAATTCAAGGACATATTATCCAACATCTTTAGTCTGAAAATAAAGATGATACAACGCACAAGCTGGTTATCACCCATGATGCACGTCATTGTGTCCGTCGGAATAGGTTTGGCAATAGGTTACGGCTCACATCTGATACTCACAAAACAAATAACCTCAGGTAACTTCGTATCGTTCATCACCGCACTTATTATGCTTTATACACCAATTAAAAATCTGGGAAATAACTTTAACTCCGTACAATTCTCGTTTATGGCAATAGAACGTGTGTTTAATGTTTTGGACGCAAAACCAAA
>CALUTM010000085.1 GCA_944323705.1 Candidatus Gastranaerophilales bacterium | reverse complement strand
GATGCGTTTAATCACCTGAGTAAGGAAGAAATTCTGGAAGGCTTTACCATGAAGAAGTTTGATAATGTAGAGGAATGTCTGAGGGGGGAAATGTATAGTGGTAAATGTCAGAGGTAAATGGACCGAAAGATAAATCAAAGAGACAAGAAAATTTGAAAATATGCTGAGGTAAGGAGAATTAATGAAATTATTTGAAAAAATAAAGGTTAATGCAGGAAAGACAAGGGAAAGAGAAATCCGGTTTCTGAATATTCCTATCGTTCAGTATGGGAAAAAAGAAGAAAACGGAGTGCAAGAAAGATATTTAGAGATTTTGCCTGCAAAATCGTTTGAACATAAATTACTTGAGCAGATTTTAAATTTTACAGGAACTGATTATGATAACATTTGGATTTTGCGTGCAGGTAGTGGAGAGTCTTGGTTACTAAATTTTGCTGTTAATAGCTTGATTAAAAAGTACAAAGCTAAAAAATTCTGTTTTGTTACCAGTAAGGATAGAAAAATAAGCGTGGATGTTTTAAAGACTTGCCACCCTAATTTTAATTTTTTTACTATAGATATTCCGCAAAATGTACTAAATACTATTTTAGATAAAAATCATTTTCATTATAAGAATATTTTTTTTCACATACATCATTGTACATTGAAAGAAGTTGAAACGCAGCTTATGAATTTTCAACAAAAAAGGTTAAACGAAAATCTGCATACAACTGATTTTTATTTAAATAAAGTAGGAATATCTAATTTTTCATATTGTCAGTTTACTAGAGATATACAATTAGAACAGGCTTTAGAAGATAAAATAAAAGATCTAGATATAAGCAATTTTATTTTACTTGCCCCAGAAGCAACATCTGTTTTTCCAGTTTCTAATAATTTTTGGGAGACATTATTTATAGAATTAACTAAAAAGGGATATGATATATTTTGGAATTGTACCAAGAAAGTTCCCAAATTTGGTAAACATGCCAATATTAGTATTGTAGAAGCTGTTATGCTTGCCCAAAAAGCAAAAGGAATTATAGGCTTACGTTCAGGATTTTTAGAACCGTTATCCATATTAAATGTTCCTAAGTATGTAATATATACACCCTATAAATGGCAGAATTTTAATACAGAGCAAACTCTAAATTATTATACATTAAGCAAATATCCATTTGTAGATAATAAATTGCTATATGAGTTTGATATTAGCAAATCATCAGAAGAGCAAATTTTAACAGAAATTTTACGAGGATTTTAAAATGAAAGTCTATAATTTAAAACAAGATAACAATGTTAAGAGATTATCAATATTAGGAATTCGAATATATAAGAAATGGAAATCAGGTAATTTCATTAAAAGAGCTTATTTATGCGGTATATTACAAAGTAGAAAAACTAAATATTCAAGAAGTTATTATATATTCGGAATAAAATTTTATGGAAAAAAAGATAAAATTCGTTTACTGGAAGATAAAATAAAAAATATAACTAATGAAAAATGGCTTATAAATGACAAAATTCAGACAGCTATTACAGTGTCTAAGCACCATAATAAAATTTTTCCTTATTATAAAAACAGACATTCTCAGCAAATAGGAGTGTTAGTTGCAACAGGTCCAACATTGTTACATTACAAAAAATTCCATAATTATATTCATTTTGCCGTCAATAATGCTTATTCGTATTTGACTCCTGACTATTGGTTTGCAATTGATGGTTTTAATATAGCACAATCTTATGAAGAGCTTAGTAAAACTGCTTTTACCAAATTTTTCGGGCAGTGCATAACTCCTTATCCAATACACAAATATAGGTCTGATGACAAAAAAAGGGTATACCACATACCTGATTGTATTATTGATAGTAGTAATAATGCCCATAAATTTTATTTTGATCATCCTTCTTTACGAATTAATAGAGATATAGAAAATCATCCTTTACCAGATTTAGGTTCTTGTGTTTTTTCAGCATTGTATTTTGCATTATATACAGGAATCAAAAAAATTTATATAGTGGGGTGTGATTGTGCTTGCAATGGTTATTTTAATGGTGTTCAACAAGCTGAGATATGGTCAAGCGGAAGAGCTACAAATATATTATTAAAAGGCTGGAATATTATAAAAGAATATATAGAAACTTTTTATCCTGACGTAGAAATAATATCGATTAATCCTGTCGGTTTAAAAGGTATGTTTAAAGACGTATATACCCAAAGTTATTTGGATGCAAATCCCGATATAAAAGAAGAATTAGGTGATAATGTAGAGATTTTGGATGAGAAGGAATTTGTTTAAGGAGAAAAGCATGAAAACAACAGCACTTATACCCGTAAAACTGAATAATCAAAGATTGCCAAACAAAAATTTAAAGGAATTTAGCGACGGAACACCTTTGATACATTTTGTTCAAAAAGCTTTGCTTAAAATAAAAAAAGTTGATAAAATTTGTATATATTGTAGTGATGACAGGATAAAAAATTTTGTTCTGGAGGGCGTAGATTTTATCAAAAGACCTCAATGGCTTGATACAAATGAAGCTAAAAGTGGTGATATAATAAAATCTTTTATAGAAACAATAGATTCTGATATATATGTAATGGCACACGCAACATCACCTTTTATAAAAGAAGAAACATATAATGCCGTTATTACGAAAGTACAAACAGGGGAATATGATTCAGCATTTGCGGCAAAAAAACTACAAAATTTCTTGTGGTTTAAAAATAAACCGCTTAATTTCACATTAGATAATGCACCCCGAACTCAAGACATGGAACCTGCATATTGTGAATTGTCATCACCGTATGTTTTTAGGAAAGAAGTTTTTGAAAAATATGGCGGTCGAACCGGAGAAAATCCATATATACACGAATGTACGGAAATTGAAGCCATAGATATAGATTATCTTGAAGATTTTGTTCTTGCAGATGCCGTGTACACAAATATTTTATTGAAAAATTGTAAGGAGGATTATTAATGAAACCGATTTTTGTTGCCGAATTTACGACAAATCACATGGGAAATTTAAATTTATTGTTTAAAATGGTTGACTCTGCAAAGGAAGCGGGTGCTGATTATATCAAAATGCAGAAAAAGGATGTTAAAAGCTTTTATACGAAAGACAAATTAAATTCTGAATATATATCTCCCTATGGAAAAACCTATCAGGATTATAGGGAAATTTTTGAATTTTCTAAAGATGATTTTGTACGTTTCGACAAAAAATGTAAAGATGTTGGGATAAAATGGTTTACTACTGTTCAGGATATCCCATCGTTGAATGAAATGATTGAATATGATTTACCTATATATAAAGTTGCTTCTTGTAACAGTTATAATAAAGAATTCTTGAGTGCCATGAGAACCAACATTGATAAAAGAAAAACTCTTGTAATTTCTGTTGCGGGAAGAACCCTTGAAGATATCGACAAAATTTTAAAAACTTTTGACGGATATAAAATATTTTTACTTCATTGTGTTGCCGAATATCCATGCAGACCTGAGAGTTTAAGATTGGGCAATATAAAACGCCTAAAAACAGAATTTGAGGATGAAAATATAAAAGTTGGTTATTCAGGACATGAAGAAGGAATTACAGCTTCTCTTGCGGCAATCGATTTCGGTGCAAATATGATTGAAAGACATTTTTGCCAGAGCAGATACTCTTTTGTTCACCATATAGAATGCTCACTTGAACCGGATGAATATAAACAGATGATAAATCTGTCAGAGGAAAAAGACTTAAAAAAATATTATATTCCTTATCTGCCTCCGGTTGCTTTTGAGGAAAAATTCGGTATGAGTGAAATAGAATCGGAATTTTTGCTTAAAAACAGGTATGGAAATACTTTTTTACATAAAAAAGATAGGATTACTTTTTAGAATAAAGGTTTGAAATGTTAGTTTTTATTAGACACGGAAAAACTCAATGGAATTTAGAAGAAAGGTTACAAGGCAAAGAGGCAGACTCAGATTTGCTGCCCATTGATGAAAATTTTATAAACAATCTAAACGGCGAATTTAATGATATAATTTTCGATAAACTAATAATCAGCCCGCTAAAAAGAGCTTTAGAATTTTCTAAATACATTAATTTTAAAACTAGAAAAAGAGTCATTAATGGAGATCTTGCAGAAATTTCGTTTGGAGATTTTTCGGGGAAAAGGCTTGATGAAATAGACAGTTCAATAATAGAGCAAAGAAACCTTGATAAATGGCATTTTCGTCCTAAAAACGGTGAATCTTATGAAGATTTATACAATAGGCTCAATAATATAGCATTAGAACTTATGAAAGACATGAACCGCACAAATATAGCAATAATTGGACACGAAACTTGCAATAAAGTTTTAATAGGCAAAATTATGGGATATACGGAAGAACAAATATTAAAGCTTAAACAAAAAAATAATGAAGTATATAAAATTGAAAATAATAAATTGTATAAAAAAATATTTAATATAACTGACTGGACAGGAGTATAAGGCTTGAATAATGCAAGAATAAAAAATATAGAATTTTTAAGAATTATAGGATGTATATCTGTTATTATGTTTCACCTGTTTCTTAAAACTGGAATATGTGGAAATTTCGCTAATATTGATATATATAATAAATTTGCTGCTATGAGTTGCAACGGCAATAAAGCTGTTGATTTATTTTTCTTGTTATCAGGCTTCTTTTTTGCATATAGATTAGATTTACAAAATAGTTTTTATAATTTTTTTATCAAAAAAGTTGCACGTTTATATCCAATTCTTATTTTTACTTTAATACTATATTTTATAATTTCTTTGTTCAAAATCTGTGAATTCAAATTTTATGATAATATTTTTACTTTACTTGGTTTAAATGGTATTGGCTTAATATTACAGCACGGTAATGGTGGACATTTATGGTTTGTATCAACAATGTTTTGGTCATTACTATTTTATTTTTATCTTTTAAAAAACTTTGAAAAGAAAAACATTAAATTATTTTTAATTTTTACCATATTATTTTGTTATTCTTTTCTTGTACATATACACAATGGTAAAATATATGGAGCTTGGACTGTTTACTATAATATTTTTGATATCGGCTTACTACGAGCATTAGGCGGCATCGGAATTGGATATTTTATTGGAGAATGGTATAAAGCAAATATTGAAAATATTAAAACTTGGAAAGCTACAACTTTACAAACAATTAGCCTCAGTAGCTTGGAATTTGTAACTCTTTATTTTATTATTAATAATTTGATGCTACACAAACTTAAATATAATAACCAATTTATTTTTATTATTGCATTTACTGCAATGACAATGTTATTTCTGGTAAAAAAAGGAATATTTTCTCGAATATTAGATAAAGATTTTTGGTTTAATATTTCTAAATATACTTATTCTATATATATGATTCACATGCCAATATATTCTTGCTTAAGAAACATTCTTTGGAAAAATCACCCTGAAATAGTTTATGCTCATCCAATATTAAATATTGTATTTACTTTAGCACTTGTTATAGTAGCCGGAGTTTTAACGTACCATTTTGTAGAAAAACCTTCATACAAATATTTAACAAACAGATTCTGTCAATCTCCTCAAACCTGCATGGGCGTAGAGAGAGAGAGAGAGAGAGTAGTCCTTCTATATGATTTCAAAACAAATTACAAGGCAGCGTAGATTGGGTATGGCATCCCGATTGTAACATACAAAGGAAATAGCGAATTGAAAGAACTGATAAACAAACTAAAACAAACACAGGCATACGTAAACTATTCCCGCATACTTCCGTATGTTCGTCCATACTGGTTTCGGGCATTGCTTGCGGTGCTTATCTGCATCCCCATAGGCTCACTCGATGCGGTCATCGCACTTTCCTTAAAACCATATATGGATCTGGTTATGGTCGAAAAAACCATTGAATCCCCCTGGTATATACCATTTGGTATAGTCGCATTTACCACCATTCAAGGGCTCTTAAACTATACCGCAACATACCTCAACACCTGGGTCGGAGGGAAGATTACAAACGATTTGAAGATGAAACTCTACTCAAAAATGCTCACATTTGAAACCGCATACTTTGATAAGAAGAAATCCGGCGACATAATCTTTAGGTTCAATAACGACGCGGACACTGCCTGTGCAGGTTTGCTCGATAACCTCAAAACCTTCGTATCAAGACTTTTTTCCTCAGTGTCCCTTGTGTGTGTACTTTTCTACAACTCATGGCAATTGGCAATAATAGCCTCACTCGTACTCGGATGTGCCTTCCTGCCGCTCGCAAATATAAGGAAAAGAATTAAAGCGGTTATGGACAAATCCGTTGCAGCAGGCTCCGCAGTTATTACTGCCTACAACGAATCATTTGCCGGAAATAAAACCGTTACTTCATATAACCTTGCTCAAAGACAGGAACAAAAATTTAGATATATTCTCTCTAACATTTTTACCCTCAAAATCAAAATGATTCAACGCACAAGCTGGTTATCCCCCATGATGCACGTTATTGTATCAATCGGTATCGGACTCGCTATAGGATACGGCTCACACCTTATTCTGACTCATCAGATTACATCTGGTAACTTCGTCTCATTTATCACCGCACTTATTATGCTGTATACACCGATTAAAAACCTCGGAAATAACTTTAACTCCGTACAATTCTCGTTTATGGCAATAGAACGTGTGTTTAATGTTTTGGACGCAAAACCAAA
>CALUTM010000084.1 GCA_944323705.1 Candidatus Gastranaerophilales bacterium | reverse complement strand
ATGATGAAGGTTCTCTTGATGATATCGATCACTTGGGTAACAGAAGAATTCGTTCTGTTGGTGAATTGTTACAAAACCAATTCAGAGTTGGTTTATCAAGAATCGAAAGAATTGTTAAAGAAAGAATGACTCTTCAGGATTCTGAAACATTAACTCCGTTGAACTTATTGAACACAAAACCGTTGGTTGCTTCTTTGAAGGAATTCTTCGGTTCTTCACAGTTGTCACAGTTCATGGACCAGATTAACCCTCTTGCTGAATTAACTCACAAGAGACGTATTTCAGCATTAGGACCTGGCGGTTTGCAAAGAGAAAGGGCAGGATTTGCCGTTCGTGATATTCACCCTTCTCACTATGGACGTATTTGTCCTATTGAAACCCCGGAAGGTCCTAACGCAGGTTTGATTGGTTCATTGGCTACTCACGCAAGAGTTAACGACTATGGCTTTATTGAATCTCCGTTCTTTGTTGTAAAAGACGGTAAGGTAACTGATGAAGTTGTTTATATGACAGCAGATGAGGACGAGAATTTCCGTTGTGCTCCTGCTGATGTTCAATTAAATCCTGATAAGACTTTTAAAGCTGCTCAAATTCCTGTTCGTTACAGATCGGAATTTATTATGAGTGACTCTTCAAAAGTCGACTATATGGGAGTTTGTCCGATACAGATTATCTCTGTTGCAACTTCAATGATTCCGTTTATAGAGCACGACGATGCTAACCGTGCGTTGATGGGTTCAAACATGCAACGTCAATCTGTACCGCTTCTTATAACCGAAAGACCTGTTGTAGGAACAGGTATGGAAAGAAGAGTTGCAAAAGACTCCGGTATGGTTGTTTGTGCAAGAGTTGACGGTGTTGTTTCTCGTGTAACGGGTGAAGAAATCGTTATCACGGATCAAGGCGGCAAACAACATTTACATACGTTAATGAAATATGTTCGTTCAAACCAGGATACATGTATTAACCAAAAACCGATTGTTAAAGAAGGTGACAAGGTTCAAGCAGGTGATGTAATTGCAGACGGTGCATCTACAAGCTGCGGGGAACTTTCAATCGGTAAAAATATTTTGGTAGCGTACATGCCTTGGGAAGGGTATAACTTCGAGGATGCTATTCTGCTCTCCGAAAGATGTGTACATGATGATATCTTTACGTCAATTCACATTGAAAAATTAGAAATAGATGCTCGTCAGACAAAACTCGGACCTGAAGAAATAACAAGAGAAATCCCGAATGTTTCTGAAGAAGCTTTGAGACATCTTGACGAACGCGGTATTGTTCGTATCGGGGCAAGGGTTTATGCAGACGATATATTGGTAGGTAAAGTTACTCCTAAGGGTGAAAGTGAACATCCGCCGGAAGAAAAACTTTTAAGAGCAATCTTTGCTGAAAAAGCAAGAGATGTTAAGGATAATTCGCTTAGAGTTCCTCACGGAGAAGGCGGACGTGTTCTTGATGTTAAGGTGTTTGACAGAGAAAAAGGTGATGAACTTCCGCCGGGAGCTAATACGGTAATCAGAGTTTATATTGCTCAAAAACGTAAGGTTTCAGTCGGTGATAAACTTTCAGGACGTCACGGTAACAAAGGTATTGTATCAAGAATTCTTCCTAAGGAAGATATGCCGTTCTTACCTGATGGTACTCCGGTAGATATTGTATTGAACCCGCTTGGTGTTCCTTCTCGTATGAACGTTGGTCAAACGTACGAATGCTTGCTTGGTTTGGCAGCATACTTAACGGGTGAACACTATGAAGCACCTTCTTTCGACGAAAGATATGGTGATAACCAATCAGAAATCGCTACGAAGGCTGAACTTTTAAGAGGTATAAAAGAATCAGGCTGCGATTGGGTTAGAGAAGACGGTAAGGTCTATTTGATAGACGGAAGAACAGGTGAACCGTTTGACGAACCTATTGCTGTCGGTTTATCTTATATTTTGAAACTTGTCCACCTTGTTGATGATAAAATTCACGCACGTTCAACAGGTCCATACTCATTGGTTACTCAACAACCTTTAGGCGGTAAGGCTCAATTCGGCGGACAAAGATTCGGTGAAATGGAAGTCTGGGCATTGGAAGCTTACGGTGCTGCTTATACTCTGCAAGAAATGTTAACAATCAAATCAGACGATGTTAACGGTCGTAACAGAGCGTACGAATCAATCGTTAAGGGTGATAATATTCCAAGACCGGGTATTCCTGAGTCATTTAAGGTACTTGTAAGAGAATTGCAAAGTATCGGTTTAGATATTACGGTTGCTAAGAAAAATGGTGTTGAAGTTGACTTAATGTCTGATATGGATGATTTACGCAAATCAGCTCCAAAGAGAACATTGTCGGATATCGATTCTGAGTTGTTAAATATTAACTTCTTTGAAACTTCTACAACATTAGGTGAAATATAAGGAGATAGGAAATTGTCTACAAGTATTGATTATTTTGATTATATACGTATAAGTATCGCTTCTCCCGAAAGGATTTTGAAGTGGTCTTACGGTGAGGTTACAAAACCTGAAACCATAAACTATAGAACTTTAAAACCTGAAAGAGACGGTCTGTTCTGCGAAAGAATTTTCGGACCTACAAAGGACTGGGAATGTTATTGCGGAAAATATAAAAGAGTTCGTCACAAAGGTATCATTTGTGAAAGATGCGGTGTTGAAGTTACTGATTCAAAAGTAAGACGCCACAGAATGGGACACATCAAGCTTGCAGCTCCCGTATCTCACATCTGGTTCTTAAAAGGAATTCCTTCTTATTTAGGCTTGCTTCTTGATATGACATTGAAGGATTTGGAACAGGTTATCTATTTCAATAATTATGTTGTAATTGATCCTGCAGATAGTCCGTTCAAGAAATTGCAGCTTTTAAGCGAAGAAGAATATGAAGACTTCATTATGGAAAATGAAGAATCAAAGCTTGAAGTTGGTATAGGTGCGGAAGCTATCAAGAAGCTTTTGGGTGAAATTAATGTTAAAGAACTTGCAGAAGAAATCAGAAGTGAACTTGCAGGTCACGTTACATCTGTTCAAAGAAAAGGTAAGTTAATCAAGAGATTAAGATTACTGGATTCTTTAATTTCCTCCGAAACTGATCCGACTTGGATGGTTATGGATGTTCTTCCTGTAACACCGCCTGATTTAAGACCTATGGTTCAATTGGACGGCGGAAGATTTGCAACTTCTGACTTGAACGATTTATACAGAAGAGTAATAAACAGAAACAACCGTTTACAGAGACTTCTTGAAATGGGTGCTCCTGAAATTATCGTAAGAAACGAAAAACGTATGTTACAGGAAGCTGTTGACGCTCTTATTGATAACGGCAGACGCGGAAGAACCGTTGTAGGTCCGAATAACAGAGCTTTGAAGTCTTTATCTAACATTATTGAAGGTAAACAGGGTCGTTTCCGTCAGAACTTGTTAGGTAAACGTGTTGACTACTCAGGTCGTTCGGTAATCGTAGTTGGTCCTTCGTTGAAGCTTAACCAGTG
>CALUTM010000083.1 GCA_944323705.1 Candidatus Gastranaerophilales bacterium | reverse complement strand
TATAGGAGCATTGTAATGCGAATCATAGTACAAGCAGGCGGGAAAGGGACACGATTAGAAGGCTTAACACGCAACAAGCCCAAGTGTATGGTGCCTGTGAATAATCTGCCAATCCTCTTTTACGCGTTTCACAAGTTTCCGACAGCCGAGTTTACAATTATCGCCGACTACAAAACAGATGTACTCGAAAAATACCTCGCCGCTTTCGCTCAAGAATATAAATTTAAAATAGTTAAAGCAAATAAAAAAGGAACTATATCGGGTATCAAAGAAGCCATAAAAGACTTTGCACCGGATGAACCCTTCATGATAATGTGGTGCGACCTCATCCTCGCTCAAAACTTCGAAATCCCAAGCCAAAAAGGTAACTACATTGGAATATCTAAAGACTTCGAATGCAGATGGTCATACATTGATGATAAATTCGTTAAACAACCCTCCAAAGAAAACGGGGTCGCAGGACTCTTCATATTTGAAAATAAAAAAGTACTCGAAAATATTGAAGAAGAAGGAGCCCTCGTCGGATGGCTCGAAAAACAAAATATTAAATTTGAACGACTGAATCTGTACGGCTCGAAAGAAATCGGTACACTCCTATCGTACTCCGATAACAATGACCCGACTCCAAGATGCAGACCCTTTAACTCCATGGAATTCAACGGAGACATTATTATCAAAAAAGGAATTAACGAACAAGGGATTAAAATCGCAAAAGACGAAATTAATTGGTATAAACACGTTAAAAAACTGGGATACAAAAATATACCCGAAATATACGAGTACGAACCGCTTACAATGAAAAGAGTGCAAGGCAAAAATATATTCGAATACGACTGCCTTACAAAAACTCAAAAAAGAGAAATCCTGAGAAAACTCATTGAAGCCCTCAAAGACCTCCATAACCTCGAACCCGCAATAAAAGCTAACATTCAGGATGTGGAAGATAATTTCCTGAACAAAACGTTCGCAAGACTCGAAAAAGTCCAAAGTCTCGTACCATTCGCTGATAAAGAGTTTATTAAGATAAACGGAAATTACTACAAAAACGTATTCTTTAACAAAAAAGAATTATCTGACGCGGTAAAATCCGTATACCCGAAAGAATTCAGGCTCATACACGGAGACTGCACTTTCTCTAACCTCATGTTCGATACATATAACATGAAAGCCGTACTTATTGACCCGAGAGGATATTTCGGAAAAACTAAATTCTACGGCGATGTGGATTACGATTGGGCTAAGCTCTATTACTCGCTTAAAGGTGAATACGACCAGTTTAACAGAAAAAAGTTTACCCTGGATATAAGGGAAAAAGATGTGGAAATAGCGATTAAACCCAACAACTGGGCAGATATGGAAGAATTCTTCTTCGACTGTCTCACAGGGGTCAGCAAGTATAAGCTGAAACTGTTGCACGCAATAATATGGCTTTCACTTACTACATACGCGTGGGAAGACTACGACTCCATTTGCGGAGCTTTCTACAACGGAATAGTGAAGCTCAACGAGGTAATTTAAGAGGCAGGGAGATACCGAAAATGCTGGAACTTTCTAAACTAAACCATACCTGGATATTGGATGTCGACGGAACCCTAGTGAAGCACAACGGTTACCTGATTGACGGATTCGATACACTCCTTGACGGAGTGAAAGAGTTCTTTGAAAAGCTTCCACAAAACGATAAAGTCGTTCTGCTTACGGCAAGGAAAGAAGAATACATACCTGCTCTGAAAGAATTTCTCAAAGAAAATAACCTCCGATATGACTCTCTCTTAACCGATATGCCGATGGGCGAAAGAATTTTGGTTAACGATGACAAACCCTCGGGGCTCAAATGTGCATACGCATTTTCTAAGAAGAGGGACGATAAATTTGATGTTGATTTTGTGGTGAGGGAAGAACTGTAAGATGAAGTTTTTAACCTGCGAAAAACTGGACGGAATACGAGTAACAAAATTAATGGGAATGAAAATCCTCATTGATGAAAGAGGGAAGGAAAAAAAAGACCAAACCTTTTTGGGGGGCATAATTAAAACTCATAAAGTATTTAGTGAGGATTACGTAGAAAAACATATAGCTGTTTTTAACCTTGATGTTTACAAGTACCAAAGACAAGGGAATGATATCAAGTATTTTCTCTTTAACCGTAAGTTCAAAGAGATGTCGCTTGGCGAAAAATTCTACAGAAAGTTTAAAAGAATTATGGCTAATCACGACGACATATATATTCTGCACGCAAACATCGGGGAAACAGTTGTATTCCTCAGGTTGGCAAGAGCTTACTTTAAGAAAAACGGAAGCAAATCGCCTTTGATAATTGGGCTTAAACCTTATCACAAAGACCTCGTTAAGATGTTCTTGCCGGATGTGGACGTAAAAATAGTTAAGTCCGTAAAAGTTTCCCTGTACCCTGACGGATTCTCGGTAAAAGGATATAACGTCAAATTGATTTTCCCTAAAAGTCACTATGACAAGGTGGAAGATGCTTTGAGAGACAAGAACTCCGATAAAAAGCATTTTGTGGAATTTATACTGGATTATTTGGGGCTTACCGAAGAGGACTTTAGCGGGTTTGAGTTTAGTGTAAGCGGGAGGGAGAAGGAAGTTTTAAGGAAGAAAACGGAAAAAATCGGGCTTGATATTGATAATTTTGTTTTCATATCACCTGAGGCAAATACGTGTGAGGATGTGGGATATGACTACTGGAAAGAGTTGGGAGAAAAGTATAAAAAAGAAGGTGTGGACGTTTTTTGTAACGTAGTAAAGGAAAAAGAACGGTTTGAAGAGTTTAAGCAGTGCAAGCTTTCTTTGAAGGAAGTGTATATTTTGGCTTCGTGGGCTAAAGAAATCGTGGGGCTCAGAAGCGGATTGATGGACCTGCTTGTACTCACGGGTACGCCGATGAAGGTTATTTATACAAAAGCAAGGGAAAGGGATGCGTTTAATCACCTGAGTAAGGAAGAAATTCTGGAAGGCTTTACCATGAAGAAGTTTGATAATGTAGAGGAATG
>CALUTM010000082.1 GCA_944323705.1 Candidatus Gastranaerophilales bacterium | reverse complement strand
GCAGAATTAATATTTGCATAAACTTCATAATACCCTAATTTATCAACCCCATATTTTTGAGTAAAGCCTTCAACTATTTTGTTTTTATGCTCCCAAACCCGTTTTACAAGGTTATTGGTTACGCCCACATATAAAGTACCGTTCTTTTTATTAAATAGAATATATACATAATATTGCCTGTTATTCATAAATATATAATACTAAAATATTATAGTTAATAAAAGGCTGGATTGCTTCGGACTAATCGTCCTCGCAATGACACAAAATTATATAATTTCACGTCTAGCTCCTTAAGATGCGGTAAATCACAGATATATTAGACTGTAGACTTTAGTCTACCTCGCTACTACTAAAACTTATTTGTTGGGTTCCACCCAACCTACATTTTACTTTATGTCGTGTTTTATCTATGTCACCCGACCGTTTATCTACGTGCGTAGCTTTGCATTTGCACGTCACATTGGTATTTTGTTTTGAGGGTGACTTGTAGTGATACTTTATGCCGTATTTTGTCTATGTCACCCGACCGTTTATCTACGTGCGTAGCACAATAATTAATTTTTTCTTAACTTTTTTAATAATTCCTTATTTTTATTATATAAATATAATTGTAGAAGATAGGAGGATTATACTATGGCATTAAAACCATTACAGGACAGAATTGTTATTAAAGTTATTGAAGATACGGAACAAACTTCCGGTGGAATATTTATTCCCGACAGTGCAAAAGAAAAACCTCAAAAAGGCGAAGTAGTTGCGGTTGGAGAAGGTAAAGTAAATGATAAAGGCGAAAGAGAACCGATGGACGTTAAAGTCGGCGATATCATCCTTTATGCTAAATACGCAGGTACTGATATTAAGATGGACGGAGTTGAATACAAGATTCTCTCTATCAAAGACGCTTTGGCTATTGTTGAATAAAAGTGAAGCGTGTGGAGTGAGACACATAGAAGTGACTAAGTGATTAAGTGACTGAGTGACTAAGAGGATTTATGTATCATAAAGATTTAGAGGCTTGGAAAAAATCCATTGAATTGGTTACAAAGGTATATTCTGAAACTAAAGATTTTCCACAAGAAGAAAAATATGGTTTAACAAATCAAATTAGAAGATCTGCCGTTTCAATTCCTTCAAATATCGCTGAAGGTTGTGCAAGAGGTTCTGATAAAGAAAATGTCAGATTTATTGATATAGCACTCGGCTCTCTTGCAGAATTAGAAACTCAGTTAATAATCGCTGAAAATTTGAATTATATTAAACATACAAGTTTATATAATGATATAAATACTGTTTCAGCTATGATTATTGGTTTAAAAAAGTACCTGACCCAAAAAGCTTAGTCACTCAGTCACTTAATCACTTAATCACTTAGTCACTTAAAATAAAAGAATTTAACGAAAGGAACATAAATTATGGCAAAAAAAATAGTTTTTGAAGAAGAAGCAAGAAAATCGCTTCTAAAAGGTATTGATGCAGTAGCAGACGCTGTCAAGGTTACACTTGGACCTAAAGGCAGAAACGTAATCCTGCAAAAGAAATTTGGTGCACCGCAAATTGTTAACGACGGTGTTACTATAGCAAAAGAAATCGAGCTTCAAGATAATCTTGAAAACGCAGGAGCTCAGCTTCTTAAAGAAGTTTCATCCAAAACAAACGATGTTGCAGGTGACGGTACTACAACCGCCTCCGTTTTGGCTCAAGCTATCGTAAGAGAAGGATTAAAGAATTTAACCGCAGGTGCAAATCCTATGTCTATGAAACGCGGTATTGATAAAGCTGTTGATATTGCTATTAACAAGATTAAAGATCTTTCAAGACCTGTTAATACAAAAGAAGAAATTGCACAGGTTGCAGGCATCTCAGCAGGAAATAATTCAGAAATCGGTGAATTGATTGCTGAAGCTATGGAAAAAGTCGGACACGACGGTGTTATTACCGTTGAAGAAAGCAAATCTTTCGGTACTAACCTGAAGGTTGTTGAAGGTATGCAGTTCGATAAAGGTTATATCTCACCTTACTTCGTAACTGACCCGGAAAGAATGGAATGCGTTCTTGAGGATGCCTACGTTCTTTGCGTAAACAAGAAAATTAACCTTATTGCAGACCTTGTACCGGTACTTGAACAGGTTGCACGTGACGGAAGAGCTCTCTTGCTTATCGCAGAAGATGTTGAAGGTGAAGCCCTTGCAACTTTAGTTGTTAACACTATGAGGAAAGTTCTGAGAGCAGTTGCGGTTAAAGCTCCCGGATTTGGTGACAGAAGAAAAGCTATGCTTGAAGATATCGCTATCTTAACGGGCGGTCAAATGTTTACGGAAGAACTCGGTATCAAATTAGAAAATATAACAACAGACATGATGGGTCTTGCAAAACGTGTTACCGTAACAAAAGATGAAACAACAATTGTTGTAGGAAACGAAACAAAAGAAGCTGTTCAGGAACGTGTAAGACTTATTAAGAAACAAATAGAAGCGTCCGATAGCGAATACGATAAAGAAAAACTCCAAGAACGTATGGCTAAATTGTCAGGCGGTGTTGCTGTTATAGAAGTTGGTGCAGCTACCGAAATCGAACTTAAAGAAAGAAAATTAAGAATTGAAGATGCACTTAACGCTACAAGAGCTGCTAACGAAGAAGGTATCGTTCCCGGAGGCGGTGTTGCATTAATAAGAGTTCAACAAGAACTTGAGTCAAAACTCAACACAATGACATTTGAATCCGATGATGAAAAGAGCGGATACAAAATCCTTATGACAGCATTGGATGTTCCGTTAAGAGCCATTGCATTCAACTCGGGTGCTAAATCGGATGTTGTTGTAGAAAATGTCAGAGCTGAAAAAGATGCATACGGATATGATGCATTACTCGACAGATACACTGATATGTTCTCGGCAGGTATTGTTGACCCTGCCAAGGTTACAAGAAGTGCTCTTGAGAATGCCGCATCAGTAGGCTCTATGCTTCTTACAACTCAAGCTGCGGTTGTTGAGATACCGGAAGAAGCTAAAGGACCGGATATGTCACAAATGGCAGGCATGGGCGGTATGGGCGGCATGATGTAGAATGCGGCAGCCGGAGTGAAGCCCGAATTCGGCGACGGTGAGTCGGTGAACTGAGGGCGGAACTCAACGATTGCGACGTAGAAATCTTTGATTTCACAGGAGCAGTGCTACGCACGTAGATATTTTGTCGGGCGGCAAGGGTAAATAATACTAGATTGTATTGTTATTCCCTGCCGCCCTTTTTTATCTTATTCCTAATTCATTTCCCCCCAAAAAGAAAAGACCATACAGTCGGGCAACAATTATAAATAACATCAAATTATATTAAAATTACAGGTTGCCCTAAATGTAAAACCACTGGTTAAAAGAAATGATTGCTCGGAGGTAGGAATGATATAGTTCCTGCCTCCCTTTTTATCCCATCCCTGATTCTTTTACCACTTTGCAACCACGAGAACCAGTTAGGCGTAAAATCTACAAACTTTATTTACCCCAAAAAGTCACTACTGCCCAGTAAAAAAGTCAATAAAAAAGCAAGACATAGCTACTAAGAGCATTTCCACCTATAATAAAATTGTTCGGACAATAAAATGGGCAGTTATCTTGCAAGAAAATTTTGATGTCATCCTGAAAGCGTAGCACTACTGTCCAAGATAATTTTGTATAATAAGCTGAAAAATGAGTAAATATATGTATTGTTTCCAAAGAGGATAT
>CALUTM010000081.1 GCA_944323705.1 Candidatus Gastranaerophilales bacterium | reverse complement strand
TTCCCCATAAAACATCTCCTGATATTTGTATAAAGTATTTTCTTTTTCAAAAATTGCTTAAAATGTTACAATTATTAAGTTCAAATTAACGAAAATAATCACACTATCTGTTCAATATAATCAAACCTTGTGTTCTTTTACAAGGACCTTATAATAATGCGGCTTTTAGCCAATTTTTACAGGTCGGAAGCAGTGTGATGCAGTGTTTTTATACTGGACAAAACGAACTTTATTAGAGTGCAAAATTACAAAGGATATTTTTAAATAAGCCTGAGATTTAATCATATTGAAGAAATCTCAAAGTCCAATTAATGTCCAATTTTATTGTTGGTCAGGTATGAAGTGTGTCCCAAAATACTCAAAACATGTATAACAAAAAATCAAACGGTGTGTTCTTTTATAGCAACAAGAAAGTGCCTGATTAAACAGCTGCGGTAAATCTATTATTTACCACAGCCTACTTTTATTTACTTTAAAAATTTATTTTTATATCATTATCGGTGTGATTATCAAATATAAATGTTACGTTTTGAATTTTGTCTAAATGTAATCCCATAGCGAGAATTCTTATATTTTTCCCATTTTTTATTGTATAGTTTTTAGGGAAATCATACATATAAGGTGTCTGTTCCTTAGTACTTTTGTAACCGTGGTAATCATCAATAAATGGGATATAGGTCTGCCAGTACTTCAGGTTTCTTACATTAACCCTTGTCCAGTGGCTCTTTCTTGTTATATTTTTGTTTGCATGATAATCGGAATCAACTCCTTTTAATAATATATCTTGCCCTGTACTGTTGGTTACTATGTATTCATAAGGAATTCCTTCTTTATACGAGTAGTCAAATTTAAATACGTTTTTTTCGATTTTTATTCCATCTTTGTCATAGACATCACTTTGTACCTTTTGTAATGTTATTTCTTTTTCATAGTCTTTACGGGGGTTAGTATTGAACCAGGTATCTATAGATGCAAACACCGATCCTGAAATCAATAAAATAACAGCAAGTATAAATATCTTTTTCATTTTTACCTCCTTTTTCTTGTTTATATATTTTTACATATTTTTTTTTTAATTTAAAGTTCGTAAAAATAATTCTTAATGAAACTTATACTTGTTTCAATTTAAAAAATAAATTCAAACACTATTCCATAAATCTTTTTAGCAGAATAGTTGCTTATTACATACAGAGCCGAATCATATTTGGAGCTGTCCGCGGGAATAGTTTTCATGATTACGCCGTCAATATTCGTAATTTCATTTTTTATATTTTTAAGTACATTTACTCCTTGTTGGCTTGAGTTATTATTTTTTTGATTAAAGAAGAGTTCTGTTGTTAATTCTCCATGTTTGAAAGGGTCTGTTACATGAGTTATTTTTAATGACTTAACACCCTGCGGAAGATTAAATCTAATAGAATCAAAGGTTCTTTTTTCAATAGAGGTGTCATATATTAGAAGGTATTTAGAATTCGGGCAGTAGTGTATTTCATTTAGGCTCAATGCTTTTTTTAGGTACGGATAATTTTTGTTTATCCTTGCATAAAACTCTGCATTTGGATTCCGCTCAATGCAAAACGGTACAAGCTGGTCTGCGGAACCTCTTATACAGCCTGCAACAAGGTTTTGTTCCAATTTTCTTTTATAAAGCCAGCCTGCAAGTCCTAAAGCTGCCGCACCGCCTATTGATCCGAGAGTTATTGCTGTAACCTGCAAATACAAGGCATTCTATCAATTTTACCTTTAATGATACTTTTGCTTTTTCAGGCTGCGGTCTGCAATCCATAGGAACTGCGGCCCCGGACGAAGGTTTTGTTGAAATAGCTGCTTATATCGATAAAAACCAAAATAATAAATTTGATAAAGGCGATATAAAAGTTCCTAATGTCCCGGTAAAAGTTGCTTGGAAAAGCCAGCCGATAAAAACCAAAAGAAGTGGTTTTTGTTCACTTCAGAGTGTAGAGAAAGGTTATTATGATATTAAACTTGATGGTGATAATTTGCATGCTAACTTGTCGCCAGTAGGGATTGCAACCCAATCAATATATGTTGAACCGATGAAAACAACGAGGGTAGAATTCCCTTTAAAAAGTACGGTTGGAAATATTACGGGAAAATTAAATATACAAGATGAATTTAACAGGAAGAGGGTTATTACGGATTTTATTGTCAGTCTTTTTGACAATGACGGACGTGAAGTGGCATATGCTACGGTTGATAGTGCAGGCAATTATTATTTTTCGGGTATTTCTCCGGGCAGGTATAAAATTGCACTTGATAAAAATTTTGTGGATGATTATAACTTAATCCCTGATGCGGTTAAAGGGGAAATTTTTATTGATATCCCGTATGTTTACAAAGATTTTGTGGAGTTAAACAATCAGGATTTAATTTATAAATGTTTTTAACTCCTTGGATTTAATAATTTTGTTTCCACACAGGCTATAGAGAAGCAAATAAATATTTATGATATAATTAGCCTGACAGGCAATATTGCGTCTGTAAAAGAGCTAAGGCTGGCAAACCGGCATGGAGAGACAATGACCGATAATTTATATACACTATCCGAAATAGCAGATAAAAGATTTTCACATGGAGAGGATATTCCGCAGAATATAATATCAGGGATAAAGGAAATAGTATCCGAGGGCGGATATATCGGTATGGCACAGATTAACCCGATTGCAGGTAATATCGAATATAACGCAAAAAAAATCGCAAAGTATATAAAATATGCCTGTTCAATCGGGCTTGAGATGATTGTATTTCCCGAACTTGCTTTGATGGGGTATCCGATAGAAGATACAATTGACAGGCATCCCGTTATTGTGGAAGAAAATATAAAATGGCTAAAAGGACTTGCAAAGATTACCAAAGGAACTACGGCACTGGTTGGGTTTATTGAGCCGAGAGCTAAGAATGCTGAGGGTAAAAAGTATTTTAATTCGGTTGCAATTTTAAAAAACGGAAAAATAGAGGGTGTTGTAAGGAAATCTTTGTTACCTAATTATTCGGAATTTAATGATTATCGATATATAGAGCCCTCTCCTGTTGTAGGAGTCCAACCTGCGGATACTTTGGGAAAATTTGATAAAGCCAACATTCAACCCTCTTCCAAAATATTCGACAAATATGGGATTTCAATCTGTGAAGATTGTTGGAATAATAAGGAATTTTTTGATAAGCATTTGTATGAAAAGGATCCGATAGAGGAACTTGCCCAAGAGCAGCCAAAGATTTTTATAAACTGTTCTGCTTCGCCTACACGGGCAAAAAAAGAGCAGTTAAAGCACAATATGCTTTCGTTTATTGCAAAAAAATACAAGACTCCGATTGTATATGTAAATCAGGTTGGGGCAATCGATAACAGCTCGTTTGACGGTTCAAGCAGAGTTTTTGATGCTGACGGTAACCTTATTGCAAGAGCAAAATCCTTTGAAGAACAGCTTTTAATCGTTAATCCGCTAAAAGGTAAGGGGAAGATTTATCCGCTTACAAAAGGGCTTGAAAAATCGCTAAATGAACAAAAAATATTCACGCTTGAATATGAGTCTGACTTGGAAAGGACGTATAAAACAATTATTCAGGGAATAAGGGATTATTTTAATAAGTGCGGTTTTAAACGGGCTGTACTCGGACTTTCTGGCGGTTTGGATTCTACGGTGTGTGCGGTTTTACTTGCTGATGCAATAGGAAAAGAAAACGTTTACGGAATTTCCATGCCATCGCATATTACCTGCAACGAGAGCAAATCTGATGCCGAACAGTTGGCTCATAATCTCGGGATAAATTTTGCGGTGGCTCCAATTACTGGAATGATTGATACAACGACGGAGTGCTTGAACAAACTGTTTGCAGATGTAGAACAAAAATGGGGCGGCAGATACGAAAAATCATTTACTCCCGATAACATTCAGGCACG
>CALUTM010000080.1 GCA_944323705.1 Candidatus Gastranaerophilales bacterium | reverse complement strand
GTGTTATTACAAGTAATGATAAAATTAATAATAATCGTAATATAAAAATCCTCCGAAGATATAAAAACTCATTCGGAGAATTTTTTGTACTCCCCAACGGGGGGGGGTAAATAGGGGTAAATGGGGGTAAAATATAACAGGAAGAATCTCTTAAGTGTTAACTTCTTATTCACTTAATCCACCCGTCACTTAGTCACTTTTTTAATTACTACTCACAAATCACGAAAATTAAAGTTAATAAAGGGCCGGATTGCTTCGGACTAATCGTCCTCGCAAAGACAGTAATGGAGATTCTTCGGACTCACTAAAACGGCTATTTTCGTCCTCTGAATAACGTAAGATTAGCTGTAGGTCAGTGCACTGCCCGACAAAAATCTATTCACTATTCACTTAGTCACTTTTTTAACCACTATTCACTACTCACTAACTTGTAGACTTACACCTCACCCTAGCCCTCTCCTGTTAGCTTGTAGGTCGTGGCACTGCCCGACAATAACTTTCAAAGGCTATTAGCTCTCTTATGTAAATTTTTGTAAATCTTTTCTCCATACTTCTAAAGTTTTTTAAAAATGTGCCGTTAAACATTATTGTAAGATTAGGCAGAATGCTGCGAAAATTTTCTAATTCTCGACAAGCAGTACAAAAACAGAAAAATAATAGTAAAGGAGTGTTGTCATGAAAGACATACAAAAATTATTAAACAGTACATTAGCAGGTTTTATTGCACAAAAGCTTGATGCAAAAGACGGAAAAGACGGGAAAATCAGTGCAAGCGTTTGGAACGAGTTTGCAGCACAGTACGGCGGGAAAAGTATCAAAGAGTCGATATCTGTTGCGGACGCAATGAATTCTATTACAACGTATGCAATAAGAGAATCAAAGAAAGCAGGCAAATCTACGAATGAATTGGCTACCGAATGGTTGGATACCCTGACGGGCGGAGGAAGCCTTAGCGGAATCACGGACGGGACAACACCACCTACAGTTCAACCTAAAGCAGAGACGAAACCAGTAGCCAAAGCAACCCCGACAATAACTCCTTCGACAGTATCGGATAAGGAAAGCCCCATCACACTCACACACAATATTGATTACAGAAATGAGGAAGGTTGGACAACGCAAGAAGTTGATGCGGGCGACAGCCTAAAAGCTACCAAGCATACCAAAGAGGGCGAAGCCGATGTTTATCAGATGGCAACAAACGGCATAAATATTCACGGTTCAACCGTTGAAGAGGTCAGAGCAAAATACGACAAATGGGTAAAAGAATTTGCTGCAGCACCTGCGGACGAAAGTGCCGATAATGCACAGACAAGAAAAGCCCAAAATGTTCAAATTTTAAAAGATAAATTGGAAGCTGCCGATTATAGCATTGATGCAATCAAAGCTCTTGCGGCGGATTTTAGAAACGACGATTTGATTGACAGAAACTCCGATGAGTATAAATCTCTTGTACAAAATCTTCTATTAACACGTAATGCCGAGGTTATAGAATCATTGTTGTCCGATGGAGATGACGTTGATATGCTTGTTGTGGAAAAAGACAAAACGGCACATGAGTATCTTGCGGGAATGTATCAAGAAATAAGGAATAAAGAAAAAGCGGGTGTAATGCTGTCTCCCGAAGAAATTGAACTTAAAGACACATTACAAACTAGAAGAAACTATTTGGGATACAAAATAGAAGCTGACACGGATAAAGGTATCCACGAAAAATATATGGTATACAAAAATATGGACGGCAAACCGATGTATGCGACTGTGATTGATGATTATATTTATAAAGCGGAGAGTCCCGAGCTGTTGGATGAATTCCTGACAAAACTTGATGCCGCAGATACCGATGAGAAAAAAGCTGCATTGTTTAAGGAATATATTAATACAGGCGATAAAGAACTTGCAAAATGTTTGGCACAAAATGCAAAGGCACTCAAGGCATCAGATGAAGATATTATATCACTAATCAATGCAAACGGACTTGAAGTTTTATCCGCTCTTGATGATTACGCTTGTGTCATAGTTTCGGACTACAGTCCAGAAGTCGTTAAATCCGTCGTAGACAGAGCAAAAGAGGTTTGCACAACAGATAAGGGTAACCTTGAGAATGCGGTTTATCTGGGTGAAGTTGAGAAATTTATATCCGCACTTCCCGAGGACGGAGAAAATCCGATTGATATAGATGCACTTAGAAAAGAAATCTTGGGAACGTATTTTGACAAAACCGAAACTACGGATGAAGCGGGTAATACTACTACAACATACCCCTTCAATCCCTCAAGACGTCCGACGTATGAGGAGATGTATGGTTTAGCATCGTTGGCTATTGAGACCAGTTTTAGTGAGCCCAATTTTAAGGCAGCCCTCGTAGACTACATAAAACTTGAAGATATGGGCGAAGGTCAGTACAATGAGGCAATAGAAGACAGGTATGGTAGTGCTTATACAGTTCCGCATTATGCAAAAATGGTTGAAGGTATGAGTACTGCATCTGATATAACAGATTTTATTGATAACAAAGTCGCAACAGACAGAGATTGTCATCTGCCATACGATGCTATCATTGCAAAACTCGAAGGGTTTAGTGAGGATGAGAAGAAGCAAATCCTTGACAGGCTTGTAAAATATGCAGTTGAATATAGTACAATATCGGACGAAAATAAACTGCTGCTCGCTAAACACTGTATGCAGATTGATGCAGAAGGAAACGTAACTTTTGACAAATCCAAACTGCCTGAGGGTGTAGATGCAAGGAAAATTTTAAACTGCTTCTTACCTGAAGATTGCACGGAAGGTGATGCAAAAAAATACTTTGATGCAATAATAAACACTCTTGATAAATCAGAGCTTGACACTATTACAGGATACAGCGGCAAAAATCCTGAAACAGCAAAAGCACGTATCAAAGCTCTGGTTGCGGCTAATCCAAAGGATGAGGAATTTATCCTAAAAGTATTGGATATAGAGGATTCCGGGCTCATACCGTACGATACCATAAGAAATCTTGATGCCGCTGGATGGCAGGTCACAACAAAACAGGCAGTATTTGAAAAAGCATACAGTCGTCATTTTGTGCGTAGTGAATGGCAAAAAAGCCTTAATAATGCTGTCAATAAACATTTGATTAGCCATGTTGAAAGTTACTATTATGCTATAGGAGACAAGATGTATGATGTCGGCTATATATATAGTCGTGGAGCCGACGAGGAATGGTGCACAGCAGATGACGTGATGAACTTTAGTCAATTCTCTAAGACAGGATATGAAAACGGTATAAAGATGTATGACCAACTGAAAGGTGCGGGCTCGGGAGATATTGCCAATATGTTGAGGAGCGGCAAAGACGAAGGGTATGAAAACTTCGTAACTTCGGATAACGTTGTCGGAATTATAAATGGATTTAACCAAAAATCCCCTGACGAAGGCTTGATGGAATATATAGCCAATGAAAACCGCATGAGCAGTGGTGTAAAACCAGGCAAAGCTCTCTGTAACAGAATACCGAAAGCTCTTATGAGAAAAGCTGCAAAACTGTGTCTGACCGAGTCGGATGCATATAAGGCTCTCGCAGAATTCTTTGGTGCGGAAGGAAACCCGAAAGATGAAACATTTAAGTTTACCCAAAATGATGAAGCTGCAATAAGGTACGATGCAGCTACCGCAAAAGAGCTTGACGGGTTGATTCAATCTCTGGTAAACACAATTTTACAGTACAGTTAGCAGATAATTAGCCAAATAGTCTCAGAGCGGGAGCGGTAAATCTATGATTTACCGCTCCCGCTAATTTTCGGTAATCAGTATCAGCCTTTTTAAGCAAATGTAAGCGTTCCCTCTCCTAACAGGAGAGGGTTAGGGTGAGGTGTAAGTCTACAAGTTAGTGAGTAGTGAATAGTGGTTAAAAAAGTGACTAAGTGAATAAGTGACTGAGTGATAAAGTGAATAGTGAATAGTGAATAGATTTTTGTTAGGCAGTGCCAAGACATTGCTGTCATACGAACTTAACATGAAATTATATAATTTACTGTCTTTGC
>CALUTM010000079.1 GCA_944323705.1 Candidatus Gastranaerophilales bacterium | reverse complement strand
GGCTCGAACTCGCGACCTCATGCGTGACAGGCATGCGCTCTAACCAAACTGAGCTACGCTCCCATATTTAATTGTCATTTGTTATTTGGAATTCTGTAGCTCAGTTTGGTTCCGTATCCTGAACGGCTACCCTTCGGGGCTATTCCCCTTCGGTCGCCTTGTGAGCTACGCTCCCATATTCAATTGTCATCCCTCGATATTATCGACGGGCAACATATTCTATATTACCTGCTGATTTTTTTTTTGCAAGCTTTTCTTTGTGATAAAATTATTCAGTGAGGAAATTAAAACATGATTGATAACTGGCAACTACCTCTGCTGATGACTGTTTTTGCAGGATTAGCAACTGTAATCGGCGGATTTATAACTTTTTTGGTAAATAAAAATAATCTGAAAATCTTATCATTGGGTCTGGGATTCTCCGCAGGTGTAATGATTTTCGTATCTTTTACGGAAATTCTATCCACTGCGGAAGGACTGCTTAAAGAATACTACCCGATTAAATACCACTGGATTATGTTCTTTGGATTTATTGCAGGGGTTATTATTTCTAAAATTATTGACACATTCGTCCCTGATCACGTGGAGGAGGACTTGTTTGAAGGAAATGAGAATCCCCAAAGAACACATAGAATTAAACGGGCAGGACTCTTGACGGCTATTGCAATTGCCGTACACAATTTCCCCGAAGGTTTGGGAACATTTCTTGTTTCCTCACAAGATGTTGCAATCGGCGTTACCGTCGCAGTCGCAATCGCCCTGCATAACATTCCCGAGGGAATTGCAGTTGCTCTTCCCATATACCATGCAACCGGGAAAAAGAGAATGGCAATTTGGTACTCTTTCTGGACTGGAATGACGGAACCCTTGGGAGCACTCATCGGATTAGCATTGCTCCATTGGTTCCTGCCTCAAGTTTTTGTCGGATTCTTTATGGCTGCTGTTGTCGGAATTATGATTTACATATCCTTTGATACCTTGCTACCGCTTTCTCACGAATACGGAGACTGGCACTACGCTATTACAGGTATTATGTCAGGAGTAATAGTAATATGGGCAAGCTTACTATTACTTAACGGATACTAAATTTTAATATCAAGTTTTTTATTTGCTTTTGCTTTTTGTTTATTTAAACGATTTATTTTTATTTCCAATATCATATCTTTTAAAATAGAGATAGTATATTCCAAATGCTGCATTTGATTAGCATAATAATCTTGTGCCGCATCATTATATTCATTTTTAGCATAAAAGTCTGCTAATTTTATATGTTCCAATTCCAGCTTGCCAATTTCTTGTTGATATTTTGCAATTTTAGACTTTTCGTCCGAAGTTAATTTTAAAATAGTTCCCTTATACTGCGATTTGGGGATTAGACCTTTAAACATAGGGCTGTTAGAAAATTTACAGTAGTTAGTAATCATATTTCATCCTTTATATATTAAGTTTAAAACACATAAAAATTTTATTTGCTATTTGGAATAAAATTTGCGGAATGATTATCCCGTCCGCCTATATAAATCAGATTTAGTTTGTCCAAAACTTTGTGATATTCATTTAATTCATTATGGTCAATCTCACTTCCGAACGGATAGGCCTGATGATATTTTTCTGCAAATTTTATTCGCCCTTTTCCATGCTCTACCAATGATTGCATCTCTGAGAGACACTTTTCTTTTCCGAAATTTTGCATCGTAAATCCCGGATGTGCAAAGCCCAACAATGCATTTTCTTTTTTCGCATACTGAACAATATCGCCCAGTTTTAATTCAAAATCCGATTCAGCCATAGATTTATCACTTATTTTAGGAAAAATTTTATCTAAAACAGGTTTTAACTTTTCATCAAACTTATTACTTTTAGTTTGAATACCTTTACGTTTAATATATTCATTCAGTTCGTATGGATTCATAAACTTATTCTCGCGTCTTAACTCATTTACTACTGTTTCGTATAAGACATCCGGAACGGCATTCTGTTCTTTTGCCATTTGAACAACGCGGGATTTTGTGAGCAGATAATTCCGTATTCTCCAATGCTGATTCAAAAAACAATACTTTTTGCCCGGATTCATAAAAAACTTGTTATACTCAGAGGTTGAAAAATGTCCGTTGTTATAATAAGAACACGCCTCACCAATTGCCTGAGAAATTTGTGCCCCTCTCCGCTTATAGATTCCCTCAAAGAAAGTTTTTGTTTTTTATAACTTTTTCCCTTGACTGTCAATATTTCCTACTGTGTTTTTTCTTTTGTTTAATGTATAATCTAACCAAAAGAAGGAGAATTGTTTATGACAAATTTATCACCATTACAAATCGAAAGACTCAAATACCAGCCAAAATTACCTTACTCATTGGCAAACGGTATTAATCACCTTGTTGCTCAAGAAGGCTCAGCAACCGAGGCCGTAGCAAATAAGGATGAAATTCAAAATCTGTTTAAAAACACTTACGGAAAACCAACCGTTACTTTTCAAACTTCAACCGAATCGGTTGTAAGTACTGCCAGAAACGTTGGTGTTATACTCTCCGGCGGTCAAGCACCCGGAGGACATAACGTTATTGCAGGGCTTTACGATGCATTAAAACAAGCTAATTCAAATAATAAATTATATGGTTTTCTCGGCGGTCCGTCAGGAATTATCGACGGGAAATATGTAGAATTCAATGATGAATTCATTAATGACTACAGAAATACGGGCGGATTTGATATTATCGGCTCAGGCAGAACTAAACTCGAAACCGAAGACCAGTTCCAAAAAGCATTAGAAGTTTGTAACAAACTTGGAATTACGGCTGTTGTTATCATAGGTGGAGATGATTCCAATACAAACGCTGCATTACTTGCAGAATGGTTCGTAAAAAATAATGCGGGAATTCAGGTTATCGGCTGTCCCAAAACAATTGACGGTGACTTAAAAAATGAACAGATTGAAATCTCGTTCGGGTTTGACACCGCTACAAAAACTTATGCGGAACTTATCGGAAATATTGAAAGAGACGCTAATTCCGCAAAAAAATATTGGCATTTCGTTAAAATTATGGGAAGAAGTGCTTCTCACGTTGCATTGGAAGCAGCTCTTCAAACGCAACCGAATATAACCTTGATTTCAGAAGAAGTAGAAACAAAATCCATGTCATTGGCTTCCATCATCGATTATATGGTAGATATTATCGTTAAGCGTGCCGATATGGGTAAAAACTTCGGTATTGCGGTTATTCCTGAGGGATTGATAGAATTTATACCCGAAATGAAGTCAATGATTGCAAATCTTAATGACATTATGGCAGAATTGGAAACAGATCCTGATTTTGTAAATGCTCCGACTATTCGTGAAAAATTTGCAATCGTAGAAAACAGACTGTCCGATGATAATGCTAAGGTATACAATTCACTTCCGGCATTGATTAAAGGACAATTATTGGCGGATCGTGACCCGCACGGAAACGTTCAGGTTTCTAAGATTGATACGGAAAAACTCTTGATAGAGATGATTTCACAAAAACTTGATGAGATGAAATTGGAAGGTCAATATATCGGTAAATTTAATGCTCAAGCACACTTCTTCGGCTACGAAGGACGTTGTGCATTCCCTTCAAACTTTGATGCGGATTATTGTTATTCACTCGGGTATAACGCTTTTGCATTAATAAACTTTGGTCTAACAGGTTATCTTTCTTCAATCAGAAACCTGACAGAACCTGCTAACGATTGGATTGCAGGCGGTGTACCTCTTACTATGATGATGAATATGGAAAGACGTCATGGTGAGATGAAGCCCGTAATTAAGAAAGCACTTGTTGAACTTGACGGTCCGGTATTTAAAAAACTGGAAGAAAACAGAGAAGACTGGGCTCTTCATGACAGATACTTATTCCCGGGTGCTATACAATACTTCGGACCTTCTTCTGTATGTGACATTACAACGGTTACATTACAATTAGAAAGCGAAGCAAAGTTAGCTAAGGTATAAAATACAACTATAAAAAGAGCAAGGCAAAACCTTGCTCTTTTATTTTAAAAAGGAGAAAATAATATGTTAACGGGACCTTTTTTGGACAGAAATTGGATGGGCGAAAACAAAGATTACGAAAGCTCAAAAATTGTAATGTTGGGGCTGCCTTTTGACGGGACCGTTTCATACCGCTCGGGCTCAAGATTTGCACCTGAGCAAATCAGACTTGCCAGTTGGGGGTTGGAAGAGTATTCTCCTTATTTTGATAAACAACTTGAAGATTGCAATTTTCATGATGCGGGAGATTTGGAATTTCCGCTCGGAAATAC
>CALUTM010000078.1 GCA_944323705.1 Candidatus Gastranaerophilales bacterium | reverse complement strand
CATTAAAAGAAGGTATCTTCTGGGCAGATGCTAAATTAAACGGCATAGAAGCTTCCGTTCATCAATATATGGGTTCAATTTTTGAAAACACCGTTTACTGGCACGCTCAAATGCAGAACGAATCTGTAAAAGATACGCTGAAACAGATTGCAAAAGTGCCGGATGCTATGCACCACTCTGCGGAGGCACATTTTAATCCTGCAAACAAACTCGTTTTTGCTCTCACCGTACCGATAGATAAAGGGGTTTGCTCGGAAAATGCAGAGGCATACATTGGAGCTCTAACTAAATCTTACGAATCTACAGGGGCATTTTTCAAAGAATATGTTGAAACAAAAGACCTCGGATTAACCCCTGAAGCTGCCGGAGCACTTACTCAGTTGAGAGCTTTCGCAACTGTTTATCAGGAAATAGTAGAAGCAATAATGCAAAACAAATCTCTGCCGGAGGTTTTGGACAGCGTACTTCAACCGCATGTTGAGTTTTACAAAAAGAACTTAAAGGGTGGAGTTGTAGTTCCGGGCAGAATTTCTTAACGATTATAAATTTCCGAAAGCAGCCTCGTGAAAACGGGGCTGCTTTCTGTTATAATAAGTTTATGGAGTTTAGAGAAACTGACAGGTTCGATTATATATACCAAGATATGCGGAGCCAATTTCCGCCGGAAGAACTTAAACCGTATGAGCACCTGAAAAATCTGGTTGGGAATCGGTACAAAATATTAGAAGTTATTGAAAGCGAACCTGTGGGATATATAATTCTTTTTGAGACAGAAAAGTTTATTTTTATAGATTACGTTGCAATATATAAAAAGTTTCACTCTCAAGGATTTGGAGGGAAAATTTTAGAACGCTTAAAAGAAACATATAATAAAAACGGCTGCTTTTTGGAAGTGGAAAAACCGAACCCGCAAAACACAAACACAATAAGAAGGATTAAGTTTTACGAACGCCACGGTGCAAAAAAGCTGGATTTTAATTACATATATCCTGCAAGCGGCTTGCCAATGGATTTATATTATATACCGTACACGGAAGAGAGTCCGAGCAAGGAGGAGATAAGAGAGTTTATCGGCTCACTTTTTGAACACGTACATTATGATATAAAAGACAATAAAATAATACTTGAAAAAATATTCGGTTAAAAATTTTGAATATGTGGAATTATAGTATCAGAGGTGTTTGTATGAAATATGTTTGGCTTTATATTATTGCAATAATTGCATCACTTGGCGGACTTCTTTCGGGTTATGATACGGGCGTAATTTCAGGGGCTCTGTTATTCATTAACGAAACCTGGATTTTGCCTGATACATTGCAAGGATTTTTGGTCAGTTCTGTTCTCATCGGAGCAGTTATAGGTGCTGCGACAAACGGCATTTTGGCTGATATTTTCGGACGGAAAAAGATTATTATGGCAACTGCCGTAATTTTTATCTTAGGCTCAATACTTTGTGCCTTCGCTCCTAACGTGTATGTTTTAATCCTGTCAAGGATTTTTGTAGGTTTTGCGGTAGGAATCGTAAATTTTGTGGTACCGCTTTATTTATCGGAAATTTCGCCCAAGAATTTGCGTGGAACTCTTGTTTCTCTCTACCAGTGGGCAATAACCGCAGGAATACTATTTTCATACTTCATAAATGCAGTATTTGCCCAAGCCGTTTACAACTGGAGATGGATGCTTTTTGCGGGCATATTGCCGGGGCTTATACTATTTGTCGGAATGTGTTTCCTCTCTGACACCCCAAGATGGCTTGTCAGTAAAAATCGCGATAAAGAAGCCGTAAAAGTTTTCAAAAAAATCGAACCCGATATTGATGCAAAAAAAGAAATAGAAGATATAAGATCCACACTTGACAGCGGAAGCGAGAAGAAATTCAGATTTAAAAAATGGATGGTTATGCCTTTTGTTGTTGGTATAGGTATTATGTTTGCCCAAATTTGTACAGGAATTAATACAATAATATACTATGCCCCTACAATATTCAAAACCGCAGGGTTTGACAGCAATTTAACCGCAATTTATGCTACAACTGGAATCGGAATTGTAAATTTCGTAATGACTATTGTTGCCGTATTCTTCACCGACAGACTTGGCAGAAAGCCCTTGTTATACTTTGGGCTGACCGGAGTAATGCTGAGTTTGTTTGCTCTCGGGACCTCATTTGCCTTTGCGGATATCCTTGGCAGCGGCTTAAAATGGGTTGCCGTAGGAAGCCTGATAACCTATATTATTTGCTTTGCAATGAGTCTCGGACCTATAGGTTGGATTCTTGTATCGGAAGTTTTTCCGCTAAAAATACGCGGTATTGCCATGAGTATTTGTACGGTTTCAAATTTTGCCTTTAATTTCTTTGTCGTAGGAAGTTTCCCCGTATTATTGCACAGAATAGGCGGAGCCTTTACCTTCTGGATATTCGGCATCGTATCAATTCTCTGTATAATATTTGTTTATTTCTTTGTTCCCGAAACAAAAGGAATTTCGCTTGAGCAAATAGAATCCAATTGGAGACGCGGAATTAACCCGAGAAAATTTTAACTCTGTACGGTTGACCAATTTATTAAATTTGTAATTTTAAAAATAATTACAATATGAATAAAGTGCTGCTCATAATTTTAGCGTCAATTTTAGTTATTGCGGGAATTTTGTACGGAACCTACCGTTTAAATAACTTGCGTGTAACAGCCGTTTTTAATGAGTTGGAACCTTTTCCGCATAATATAAATGTATACTACAAGGGATTTCGTCTCGGACGTTCCACAAGAGTTTACCCTTCCAAAGATTTTACACAAACATACGTTGATATGAATCTGCACATGGACAATTTTTCATTGCCGGATAATATAACCGCAAAAGTTAAGAGAAAAGACAAACACGATTATATAGAACTAATTTACCCTGATATGCCCTCCGTAAGATATCTCAAAAACAAAGACAAAATAAAAGGTGAGAAGGGGATAAACTTTGCTTCCTTTATCCAGGATCAGGCAGATTCCGGGAATTTAGATGATTTAACCGAAAATCTCAGCGAAACCGTCGAAGATGCGGGAGAAACAATGAAAGCTCTTACAGATTTATTCCACACGGCAAATGAAATACTTGCGGATTTGAGACCGTATCTGAAAGAATCGGGAGAAAACATTGCCGTCACAACAAGAAATTTGACTGTTGCCACGGATAATATTGCAAACGTTTCAATAGAACTTAACCGTTCCGCTAAGCCTAAAATTCTCAATAATACCTTCTCCAACATTGAACTTATCACCAGGAATCTTGAGCTAACAACCTCAAATACCGCACTTTTAACCAAACGTGCAGACAGCGAGACCGTTGTACTTTTAAACTGTCTTATTAAAAATGCAAATACGGTTATTTTAAACATTAATGACATAATAAAAGGCTTTAAACTAACTCTGTCGAAACGTTTTGCGGGAATGAGACTGATATTCGGAAAGCCGCTGAGTTAACCGTTATGAGAAGAGAGTTTAAATTTCAACCCCAAAATCCGTAGTACCTTTGTCTTTGTTTTACCTTTGTACTCGTTTTTTACGGAAAAAATCCGCCTTAAAATCGGCTCTCCGCTCTTCGGTTCTTTTGAGTTTTCATAATCTCTCTTAAGCTCGTCATAAATCTTTGTATGACTTGCATACTCCCACCACTCGTCTTTAAATTTATTACCGCACCCTTTAAAAGCGGGCTTTAAGCCTGTAAGATGTACAATTATCGGATTCTCACGGGCAGCAAGATACTCTTCTTCTTCTTTACCCCAAAATTCATAATACCCGCCACGCCACCAAGTGTCCATATAATTGTACTTCGGATGAACAACAAGCTTATTTTCATCAACAACTTTATTTATGGAATCCTGATCGCAAAATTCAATAATCTTTTCATTATTTTGGGCAAAATCAACAACTTTTTCAAAAAACTTTTCTTTTCTGCAATAGTCACAATTGAATAACAACATGCCGGAATTAACATATACAGGACTTTTCATCTTCAAGCGTTTAACATACTTACTTACTCCCCATACATCCTTTACACCGGCAAGATACTTACCGCTCAAATCCGTACCAAAAAATTCATCCAAATTTCCTCTCACGAGAGTATCACAGTCCAAATAAAGAATTTTGTCCAAATCCTGACACATATCGGGAAGTTTTATCCTAAACCACGCCTGCACGGTTACCCAACGAGAAAGCGTAAGCTTGGAAAAGTCCGCTTCATCCATCTTAAGCAGTCTTAATTTTCCTCCGACATTATTTAATTTTGCAAGACTTTCTTCCGTAAGCTTGGAGAACATAATAATAAACTCAACATCATTGTTATGTTCCAATACACTCTGCATAGAAACAAC
>CALUTM010000077.1 GCA_944323705.1 Candidatus Gastranaerophilales bacterium | reverse complement strand
CGTTTCTTGCAGCTCTCTTACGAGGTTCGAAAGTACCAAAACCTACTAAAGTAACTTTTTTACCTTTAGAAACTGTTTTTTGAACTGTTTCAATTAAAGCTGATAAAACTTCGTTAGCTTCTTTTTGAGTAACTTTTGATTTCTTTGAAATTTCTTGAACTAATTCTTCTTTGTTCATTATAAAACTCCTTTCTTATATTTACAAATTCTATTATACAAATAAAAATCAATAATGCAAGTACTTTTTTTCTCGGAAATACTTATTTTTTCTGCCTTGTAGACCGACAGCACAAACACGACCCAAAAACAAGTTTTTTGAGCAATTGGCTATATTTCAGTATTTATCGGGGTTTTAGTTATTCTTGAATATTTACGATACTTCCTTTCAAATCTGTATTCATGTCATAAGCTTGTTGAATTTTCTGTGATTTTTGAGATTTCTTTATTTCAAGTTCAACATTTGCTTTACTTTTTTCCAAAGTTTTAATATTTTTAAGTTCCAATTCCCTTATTTCATCCAACAGACTGTCGAGTTCTTTTTGCTGCACCGGCGTAAGTTCCAGGTATTTGCGTATGCATTTACAACTCAGAAAAAGTTGTTCTCGCGATTTTATCATTGTGATTGCATTATCAAAATCTTCATTTGCAATCATGCGTGCAATATCTTCAGAGCCGTTTTTAAGCTGCGTATACTGAAGCATGAGTTGTTCAAATTGTTGTTCATCCTGCATTGTTGTCCTCCTTGAGAGCCGGGTGCTCAACATTCTGCAAGCCCTGTTCCTGCATTGCTTCTTCAACAGTTGTAACTCCGCTCTTTATCTCTATTGCCTTTTGAAATCCCCATCTGATGTTGGTTAAATCTTCTATTACCAAATCTATTTTAGAGGAATCTCTGGATACATTTGCCTTTATAAGATTCATAACCATGCGGTTATAGAGCCTGAATAAGCTTTTTGCCACGTCATTTCCATTTTCGAGATCAATTGTACGCATGAGTTCTCTTAAAATTTTTCGGGCACCATCAATATTTTCGGCACGTTCTTTTAAGTTATTTTCCGCAATGGCGGTTTTTGCCTTCTGCAAAAACTGCAAGGCTCCGTCGAACAGCAATATCATGAGTTTTTCCGGTGTCGCCGTTGTAATATTACTGGTCTGATATTGTTTTATATACTTACTGTACGGATTATTAGGTGCCATTTATACCTTCTTATTTACGAATATACCTGAAGCCATATTCAGCTTTTGTACCAATTCCCCAAGCTCATTCCCCGTTATTGTTTCAATAAGTCTGTTTGTTGCGGAATCATATAATTCTATTATATCATCTTTTACGTTTAATTTGACATAAAAATCTTTATTCGGGTTTTCGATGTCCTCTATATCCGTGTCATCTTCATTTTCTTCCGTCTCCTGCCCTTCCTCCACCAATCCGTCTTGGAACTCGGAGTTATCCCTCGGAGGTCTGTTTGTTTCTTCGTCATCGTCCTTTGGGCGTACCCGTTGATTTACACCAAGGCTTTGAACCTGGCGTGACTCGTTGGTTGTATCTGCATGAATGGCATGCTCGGTCTTGCTGGCATAATCCGCAGAGGTGGATTCCTTGACAGCACCCGTATTAGCTATTGATAATCCGTCCATGCCCATTTTATGAAGCTTCCTTTACATATATTAACTTATTTTAATATTATGATATAATTTCTATAAGGACATCATATAAAAGAAGGGTATATTTTTATGAGCAAGAGCTTATTCATAGACTTTATGGAAAAAATGCTTGCATTCCCGTTGTGGATTAAGCAGACAATATTCCTTAATCTTTCCAATGATTTAACAAATTACTTAAGTAACGAATTTTTGGACGTACAGGAAGGAGAGTTGTTTCATATTTATAAACCTGTCCTTTCGGAATTGGGGCAAAATGAACTTCTTACCAAGGAATCAAAGTTTGATGAAAGCATATATTCTTTTTTGAATTGTTGTTCCAAAGGGATGTCGCTGATTGAAATAGCGATTGAGAACAATTTTACACTGGAAGAAGTTGCAAAAGCCTTCACTTTTTGTAAAACCTCAGGGTTTTTCTCATCCGAAGTTCCAAACCTTATTAGTGCCATAGCGGGTTTTATTGCAGGCAAATATCGAACGGGTGAATATTTTATTCGTGCCGGAAAGATGACGATTGAGCAGTTGGATGAAGTTTTGAACAAACAACAGGAAATGAACGAGGCGGGAAAACACGTATTCATCGCAGAATTAATGGTACAGATGGGTTTTGTAAGAGAAAAAGACGTAAAAAGTATTATCTTTATGAAAGAAGAAGCAGGAAAACGCTTTTCACTTAATCCCGAAGATATACCGACACTTGCTCTTGAAAAAGAAAGCTATGATATAAGAGTCGAAAATACAAGACTAAAAGAAGAGAACGAAATTTTAAAACAAAAAATGGATGCACTTCTCACCTTTATTAAAGACCATAAAGAGGAATAGAGTTGTCAAACAGTGAAAAGTCTTTGATACGTGTTGAGTATGTACGTGACGGCTTAGTTGACGAGTTTCACGAAGGTTTGTTCGAAAGATTATCCAAGCCTCAAAATATTCCCGCCCCGTATTATTTACGTTCTTGTGCAAAGCCGCTTCAAGCTACCCTTTTAGTCGACTACGGAATTGATTTAAATGAAGCGGAATTGGCTCTCTGCTGCGGCTCACATGCAGGAGAAGAGTGCCATATTGAAATTGCAAGAGAACTTTTAAGAAAATTCGGCATTGATGAAAAGTATCTCAAGTGCGGGGTTCATGCTCCGCTTGCACGTTCTATGCAGGATAAAATGCTGCTTAGGGGTGAACTTCCAGGTTCTATTCATAACAATTGTTCGGGAAAACACATCGGCTTTCTTATTATTTGTAAAATCAAGGGTTGGGATTTGGAGACTTACTATCTGCCGGAACATCCTTTGCAGATTGCGGTAAAAGAAAAGATTAACAATATGTGCGGCGTAGACAGTGTTTATCCGGCGACAACCGACGGCTGCGGCGTACCGATTTTGAGCATGCCTTTATATAACATGCTTATTGGGTATAAGAATTTATTGGAATACGACAAAATAATACGTGCAATACGCAATCACCCGTATATATTCGGGGGAGAAAACCGTTTAGATACGGAAATTATTGAAAATACGGATAATCTGATTGCGAAAGTCGGTGCGGGCGGATTGTGTATAGTTCTTAACATAAAAGAACGGGACGGCTTTGCGGTAAAGATTAACGATTGCTCGATGGAAGCAAGAAGATTTGCAGTTTTAGACATGATTAACCGACTTGACTGGGGAAATATTAAGTACGATAATAAAATCAGGACTCTGCATGGTCAAATCGTCGGAGAAATTGTGTGTACATACGAACAACCAATATAAACTTTACTGCGGGTAAAGTTCATATTTATTCGGATTTTGACGGGACATATTTTCCCGCCAAACAGGGTGATGTACGCAAATCCGAGTCAAATACCGATTTAAAAAAATATTTTGAAAAGACGGATAAATTCTTCAAATCAACTCAAGACGGAATACATTTGCACATAACAACAGGAAGAACGTTTGGTGAATATAAAACGGTATGTGACTTGTTGAACAAAAAAAATATAAGTTTTACCATACCGAAAACGGTTATTACAAAAAACGGAAGCGACGAATATATCAGAAGCGGAGACGGACATTTTCCGTTTTCGTATCAGAATACAAACAAGCTTAAAGAGGAAGATATCAAGAAACAAACCAACTGGGACGGTATAAAGATTAAGGAGTTTTTAAAAAATCTTGCGGCAAAATACAACAAACGTTTTGTGGAAGCGGACAGTAACGGTTCGGTCAAAGACCACGGAGAAGCATCATTATACGCAAACGGGAAACTTACGCCGAACGACCCGCATGTTGTAGGTTACAGGAGGGAAGGGAATTTAAAACTTAATTTCAACATGGCTGAGGACAAAGCCTTTGCAAACGAAGTCGAAAATTTTTTAAAGAGTAATAATATCAAATATTGTTTTTCCCAAAAACCTATGAAAAATACTTTTTATACTTCATACTCTTTTTGTCCGAAGCTTTCCGACGGACCGTTAACAAAGCTCTACGATACCAAAGAAGCCCTAAAAAAAGCCATACTTAATAATGATATAATAATTGTTGCGGGAAATGAGAGAAATGATTTTGAAATGCTTAATCCGCTCGAATACCTTGACGAAGAATTCTTGAGGGAGTGTGAATCAAAGTCCCAAAACAAAACGTTTTATCGGGATAAAAACGTAATGCTCAAAGAACTTAAATCTCTAAGTACGGAAATGAAAAAGGAACTTGAGACAAACGGATTTTTAAAG
>CALUTM010000076.1 GCA_944323705.1 Candidatus Gastranaerophilales bacterium | reverse complement strand
TACGTGCGTAGTATATTTGAATCCAATCTGGAGCGATTACGCTGAGGTGGACAGGGAGGTTTAAAAGAGTTCCTGTAGTCCCGCCTTTGTCCACTGACAGAATATCTACGTGCGTAGTATATTTGAATCCAATCTGGAGCGATTACGCTGAGGTGGACAGGGAGGTTTAAAAGAGTTCCTGTAATCCTGCCTTTGTCCTCCGACAAATTGTCTACGTGCGTAGCACCTAGCCGATAACCGGTGCAACAAAAGTTCTTGCAGCCAAATCTTTATCAAGCATTAGCAAGGCTTTTTTATCGTCACCAATTAATCTCAATGTCGCAAGTACACCGCCGACGTTTGCTTCTTCTTCAACCTGTTCTTTTATATACCAGTCCAAAAGATGCATTGCGGCTCTGTCTTTAACTTCTTCCGCCACGTCAGCAAGGCAGTTTATTCTTGAAGTCACATATTCTTCGTGTCTCAAAACATGTTCAAAAACTTCAAGCGGAGTAGTTCCTTCTACAACAGGTTTTTCTATTGCACGCAAGTCAATTTTTCCGCCTCTGTCGTTCAAATAGTTAACCATACCCATGGCATGGGCGTGTTCTTCTTGTACTTGTACGTCAAACCAGTTAACAAAACCTTGAAGGTTTAACTCTTGAAAATAAATTTTCATTGCCAGATACAAATATTCGGAATAAAATTCCTTGTTTATCTGGTCATTAAAAGCCTCTTGTAATTTTTCGCTAATCATACAAAACCTCCTCATAGCTGCACTAATTTTAGCACAAAATATGTTAAAATATCTATATGCTTAAGTATTTTTTAATAGTTTTGATACTGCTTTTTGTATGGTCATATTTTATAGAACCGAATTTGCTTGTTGTCAAAAAATATAAAATTAAAGAGTTGGGGAGTACAAAAATTGTTTTTGTGAGCGATTTCCATATAGCAAAAAATGAAACAAAAAGACTAAGGAAAATAGTGAAGCTTATCAATAATCAAAACCCGGACCTTGTCTTATCCGGCGGAGATTATATAAAAGGTCATGACGGCAAAAACACGCTTTCAATAGAGGAGCAGGCAAGGGAATTAAAGAATATTCAGGCCCCGGTTATTTCTGTATTGGGAAACCATGACGGATGGTATGACAAGGAAAGGGTTAAAAAAACTCTTGAAGAAAACGGCATAATCGTGTTGGAAAATTCAGGTACAAAATTCGGGAATATTTTTATTTCGGGTGTAGAGGATCTACAGACGGGTTTTCCAGATGTAAGTTTGGCACTTAAGAATGCGGAGGGTCCGACAATACTCTTAAGCCACAGTCCCGATATTTATTATGATGTTAAAGAGAGAATCGAATTAATTTTGGCGGGACATGTTCATGGAGGACAGGTATGTATACCTTTTTGGGGAGCAGTAACTGTTCCTTCCGTATACGGTACAAAATTTGCGGGAGGATTAATTAATGAGACGGGGAATAAAATGATTATTACAAAGGGGTTGGGAACAAGTATTCTTCCGTTGAGGTTTTGTTCGATACCTGAGATTGTTGTTATAAATTAGGTATGTTCAAAACTATGTAGAAAAGTATGTTCAAAAGTCGATAGTTTTCTACAATTTTTGACATTTTTAATGTTCAGTTTTCAAAAATTTGTTTTATTATGTTCAAAACTCAAGAGTTTTCTACATAAAAATTTTAAGTTTTGAACATGCAAGTTTCTTATTATCAGCGGATTTCAGATAGTTTTGAACAAAAAGTATTAGCTTATGATGAAGATGAATATAATTATATAATATATAATATTAATAATAATAAATAAAAAAAGGAGAAAAAATGTCAAAATTTATAGAATTGAGAGAGCAATTTTCAGAGAACCTGGAAAAAATATCAATAAAGCTTGAAAAATCCTGTTGGGATTTTTATACAAATTCAACCCCGGAAAACCTGAAAAACTACGAAATTTGTCAGGATGAATACTCAAATTTGTTTAAGGATAAAGAAACTTACGAAAAATTTCTTGAAATAGATAAAAATGAGCTGTCTTTGCATGAACAAAAACAATTAAAAAATCTAATAAAAGAGTTTGACGAGGAGCTGAATACGGGAGAAGCGTTAAAAGAATTAAGGAAAAAAGAAAACGAAATCGCCAAAAAATTCAATTCTTATATACCCAAAATTAATGGGCAGGAAGTTAATAAAACCGAGATAACAAAAATTCTTCAAACGGAAACAGACCCTGATATAAGAAAAAAAGCGTATGATGCAAAAATAAAAGGCGGGAATTTGATAGCGTATGATTTGACGGAATTTGTAAAAATGAGAAATGATTACGCCAAAACAAAGGGATATAACAACTTTTTTGAATATAAGTTAAAGGAAGATTATGAAGTAGAGAGTGAATTTTTAGACGGGTTGATTAATGAAGTTTATTCGAAATCAATCGGGAAAATAAGAGAAATACAAGACAAGAAACAAAAAGAATTAAAAGAAATTTTCGGAGTCGAAAGCTTAGAACCTTATCATTACGGACTTTTGACAGATATCAGTAAGGATGTAAACGAGGTTTTAAAAGATAAAGATATAACTTTAATTTCCAAAAATATTTACAATAATATGGGCTACGATGTTGACCAAATGATTAAGGAAGGTAAGTTGACTCTGGACCTGTATCCGAGAAAAGGTAAAAATACTCACGGTTTTTGTTTTGGTGTAGAGGCGGGAAAAGATTCAAGGATTTTGGCGAACCTTACAAATAACATAATAAGTTTAGATACTTTAAACCATGAAATGGGTCATTGTGTTTATGATTTGGGTATTTCAACAAAGCTTACGTTTCTTGATCGTCGTGCGTCTTCACCTGCAGTGACGGAAGCTGTTGCCATGATGATGGGTGATATAATAAAACGTGAGGACGTTTTGAAAGATATTTTACCTCCGAATGTGTTATCGGATTTCAAGAATTTGTTTGTAGAAGACGAAGTTTCTTTTGTATCTAAAAGTCTTTTGATAATTGAATTTGAGCGGGATTTGTATAAAAATCCCGATGTGGATTTGGCAGAATTGTGGAACAATTTGAGCGAAAAATTTTTAAACAGGGTTGGAAATAATAATAATGAGTGGGCAACGATTCCTCATTACCTTTCGCATCCTGCGTATTATCAAAATTATTTTCGGGCAAATTTAATGAAGGCACAGGTTTACAACCATCTTAAATCAGTTTTGGGTAATATAACCGAGAATTCTTGCAGTGCGGAATATTTGGATAAAAATTTGTTTAAGTTCGGTGCTTCCGTTGAAGAGTACGATTTGATTAAACAATTTACGGGAAAAGAATTTTCCGCACAAGATTTTATAAAAGAATTAGATTAATTCTTTTTCTTTAATATATCTGGGTCTTGCCTTAACTTCATTAAAAATTTGTCCGAGATATTCTCCGATAATTCCGAGGCAGAAAAGCTGCAGCCCTCCGAAAAAAGCAAGCAGTACAACGAGTGTTGCCCATCCGCTCGGGGTATTGTGCAGACAATATTTTTCGATAACAACCTCAGTCGCAAGCAAAAAACTTCCTAAAACCGTAAGAACTCCGACAGCTGCAATAATCCTGAGGGGTACTATACTGAATGCCGTTATTCCGTTCAGTGCAAGACTTGTTAAAGAAAAGAAATTGTATTTTGACGAGCCTAAAGCTCTGGGTTTTACGTCAAAATGTACGTATGCGGTTTTAAGTCCGAGTTCGTGAAAAAATCCTCTAAGGAACAATCCTTCTTCCGAATATTGTTCTAAAATTTCAAGTCCTCTTGAACTTACAAGTCTGAAGTCCGAATGATTTGGAGGAATTTTTACGCCTAGAATATTCATTAATTTGTAAAAACAGAGTGCAGAATATTTTTTAAAAAATGAATCCGTCTTTCTGTCATTTCTAATCCCGGAAACTATTTCGGCACCTTTATGATATTCGTCAATAAATGTTTCAATCGCATTTTCGTCCTGTTGAAGGTCTGCATCTATTGATATAACACAATCACATCCTATTTTTTTAACATCGAGAAGCCCTGCAATGAGTGCTTTTTGGTTTCCGTAGTTACGGATAAACTTTGTTCCTTTGACTTTTGAACCGTATTTTTTGTGTAAATCTTCTATTATATCCCATGTTTTGTCTTTTGAGCCGTCATCAATCAGGTAAATATAACTGTTTTCAGATATTTTACCTTTTGTAACAATTCCGTCAATAACCTTTAAAAGAGTTTCAACCGTCGATTTGACCACCAGCTCTTCATTGTAACAAGGAATAATTATTGCTAATTCAGTTTTACTTTCGCTCATTGTAATCCTCTCTATATTATAATACAATAAATTATAATAAAATAAAGGAGTTTAATTTGGCAGAAAATAAATTTGTACTCAATGCTGATGATTTTGGGATGAGTGAAGCTTACAACCGTGCAATATTGGAGGGGTATTCTTCAGGTATTTTGAAAAGTGCAAGTCTTGTTGCAAACGGAGAAGCGTTTGAGGAAGCGTGGAAAAAAGTTATTCCTGCTTGTCCTGATTTGGGAGTCGGAGTTCATTTGAATATTATTGAGGGTAAACCTTTATGTCTTAATTTGGATAAACTTACCGATGCGGACGGAAATTTTAATAACTCCTATGTTCAAATTTTACTGAAATCTTTAAACAAAAAAGATAATTTGTTTATGGAGCAGATGGAAAAAGAGTTTAGAGCTCAAATAGAAGAAGTTTTGAGACACACAAAGGTCACTCATATAGATTCGCATGTGCATGTACACTCTATTCCGCCTGTTTTTGAGCTTGTGTGCAAACTCGCAAAAGAGTACAGAATAAAACATATAAGAACACAGTTTGAAAAACCTTACATTATACCTGATGTTAACAGACATTTAACTCTGAAATATCCGATAAATTTAATAAAAGTAGCACTTTTGGACTTTTTTACCGTTATTAACAGAAAAAAAGTGCATGAATACGAACTGAAAACAAACGATTATTTAATAGGTGTTGCTTATACGTCCATGATGAACAGTTTATCTGTTTCTTACGGTCTTTTGGCTCTTAAAAATTATGAAAATATTACTGCGGAAGCTCTTATTCACCCTTGCAGGTACGAGGACGGAACTATTGATAACCACTTTACGGAATTCCAAATAACAAAAAATATGAAGTTAAAAGATAAGATTGAAAATTTGGGATTTGAAATTACTAATTATTATGAAGAAAAAATA
>CALUTM010000075.1 GCA_944323705.1 Candidatus Gastranaerophilales bacterium | reverse complement strand
CGAACTTCTATCGTTGTCCGTCTCTTTGCGAATTAACAAGTTTATTCGTCTTTATCTATTCTGTTGTCAAAGTGCAAGTGAATTACCGCTTTACTTAAACAGTAAGATTAATTTTCTTTACTTCTCATTTGCTATTTATATATCAAGTAAGGGTTTTAATTTGTGTTGACGTCCGAATACTTAAATCTTCCTCGGACTGCTTTCCCGCTATGTCTACACCGGAGGTTTCCTCTCCGCTCTTTTCTATCTTATACCGTCAATTTTTATTGTCAACTCAATTATTTTCTGCTATTTACATTTCGTTACATTGACGATATAAGATTTTCAACGTTCAGTTATTTAGTGCTACGTTTATATTTCGGCTTTCGGTGGTGTCCTTCCGATAAATCGGCTACCGTTGGCACCTTAGTGTAAATCATTTTCTTTACGCACTCTCTCAAGTGCGTTCCAACATTATAGAATAGAAAATTTTAAAAATCAAGTAGTTATTTTACAATTTTTTACATGTATAATTATTGTATGGAAAGTTTAGCAGAATTTATACATAAAAAAAGAGAAACGGCGGGGCTTTCGATTTTAGGGCTTGCCAAGAAAACAAATATTAAAATTGAAGTTCTTGAAGACATTGAGGCGGGGAAAGAATTATTCTTGTCAGTAACCCAGAGGCAGCAATTGGCAAGAGTGCTTAAATGTTCTATTGATGAAATTAAGAAGCACGAAAAAAATTATGAATTTGACATTGTTCCACAGGATAAAATCGAAGAAATTAAAAATAAAATTCTTAACAAAGAGGTAAATTTGAGGTGCCCTATGTGCGGGGAACCTTTGATTACCCGAATTGCCAAAATGCATGACCTTGAAGATAATTTAGTTTTGCAGCCAAAAGCTCATTGCGTTAAGTGTATTTTTCAAATCAAAGATTAGATAATTGAAAATATTGTCAAACTATATTACCATGTTCAAATAAGGGGGATGAGGGCATGAAAAAATTTTTTGCAATATTTATATCTTTAATCTTTGCCATATCGGTTCAGGCAGCGGAATATACCGTTCACAAACTGCCTAACGGACAAACCGTTGTCGTATATGAAATCAAAAATAATCCGATAGTCACTGTTGATACGTGGATTAAGACGGGTTCTATTAACGAGAATGATAGCAACAGCGGCGTATCGCATTTTTTGGAACACCTGTTTTTTAAAGGAACAAAGGCTCATCCGACAGGAGAAGCGGACAGAATTCTTGAATCCAAAGGTGCCATCGTAAACGCAGCAACAAGCAAGGATTTCACACATTATTATATTACTATCCCCTCGGAACACTTTAATACCGCAATGGAGCTGCACTCTGACATGCTTTTAAACCCGCAAATTCCAAGAAAAGAGCTTGAAAAAGAAAGAAAAGTGGTATTGGAAGAAATTGCAAAAGACGGAAATACCCCTTCCCACAAAGTTTATGATAACCTTAACGATTTAATGTATACAAAACACCCTTATAAAAGAAAAGTTATCGGCTCTGCTGACATTATAGGGACAATAAGACGGGAAGAAATTTTAGATTATTTTAATCATTATTACGCTCCGTCAAACATGGTTACTTTAATTGTCGGTGATGTCGATACGGAAAAAGTCATCGAAAAAACTCAAAGTTGTTTTAATCAGGAATTTAAAAAACCTGTCAAAAAGAAATACAAACATGAGCACCCGCTTCAAGAACAAAAGCGAAAAATTGATTATACCGACACACAATCTGGATATATGATGATTGGATTTCGCGGGGCAAACATCTCTGATAATGATACATTCGCACTGGATATATTATCCCAGATTCTGGGCGGCGGAAAATCTTCTAAGTTTTACAGAAACATTAAAGAACAAAAGGGGCTGGCATATTCTATATCCTCATCAAACGGAAGTTTTAAAGACGACGGAATTTTCTACATATCAGCAAACTTTACGCCGACAAGCGTAGATAAATTAGAAAAGGCTATATTCGAAGAAATAGAATATATAAAAAAATACGGAATTACGGATGAAGAGCTTCAAAGGGCAAAAAACATGATTACTCAGGATACATATTATTCCCGGGAATCAACTTCCAATATTGCATCAGAGCTTGGATACATTATGGCTCTTACAAACAGTTCGGAACTTTATGACACCTACCTTGAAAATATAAAAAAAGTGACCGCGGAGGAGGTAAAAGCGGCTGCTCAGAAATATCTGGGCGTAAACAAAAGTGCGGTTTCAATAATTTTGCCAAAATCGATGGAGAAAAAAGAGACAAAGGCAGAAATTAAACATTCCGCTCAAAAAATTTCCGAAAATAACGGAACAGCAAAATACAGCGTTGACAACGGAATGACTCTTCTTATAAATGAAAACAAAAATAACGATATTATTGCAATAAGTATTATTGCAAAGGGCGGAGAATTTTTGGAAAATATTCCCGGGGAAGGAACACTGACCGCGGGCACCCTGTTAAAAGGAACAAAAAAATACTCCGCTCAGGAACTGGCTCAAATATTGGATGAAAACGGAATTGTAATCAGTCCGGGATGTTCGGAGGATTATTTTGCGATTAATGTACAAACAACAACGGCACAAATTGACAAAACACTGGATATTTTAGATGAAATTATGAACAATGCCGTATTTGATGATTATGAACTTGAAAAAAAACGCTCGGAAATATTAAACAGAATCAAGCAACAACGCGATGTTCCGATGAATATTGCTGTTGAAAATCTTAAAACTGAAATATTTAAAGGAAGTGTTTATTCTCATTCAAACAAAATTCTTGAAAAAACTCTGCCTTCAGTGCAAAGAGAGGATGTAATAAATTACTATAATAAAATATTAAATTCCAAAAACATAATTGTATCCATAAACGGAAACGTTGATGCGGAAAAGATGATATCCGCATTCGGCTCCATAATACAGGAAAAGGATATGCCGAGTGTAGACTTCACTAAATTCAGCGTTACAAAACTCAATTCTCCCAAAACAGTATCAAAAGAGATTAAAGACTTGCAAACAGCCTGGATTTTTATGGGATGGCAAGCAAGCGGGGTACAAGATAAAAAAGATTTTGTGACCTTGAAGGTTATTAATACCATACTGGGTTCCGGGCTGAGCTCCAGATTATACACAAATCTGAGAGAACAAGACGGGCTTGCTTATCAACTCGGCTCAAGCTACTCTCCCATGATGCTCGGAGGAATGTTTATAACTTACATCGGAACTAACCCGAATACGCTTGAATATTCCACAAACAAAATTATGAAAGAAATTGAAAGATTGAAAATAGAATTTGTCTCGGATTCTGAACTTCAAGATGCTAAAGACAGATTAAAGGGCGGTTTTATCATTGCGATGGAAACAAACTCCGAAAAAGCCGCTAACATCGGACTTTTTGAAACATTTGGCTTGGGCTATGATTTTCTTAACAGTTACACAAAAATGATTGACGAAGTAACCGCATCCGACATCATCAGAGTAGCAAACAAATATTTTAACAACAATCTTGTAAAATCAATCGTTAAATAAAATATTTGACAAATGCTGCAAAAAGATTTATCATTTTATTAAAGTTAGTTACACCTAACAATAAGGAGATATTTATGTCTTTGGGCGTATTACCATACAGAAGCACACCACCGATATTTCAGGGAAAAGTATCCAGCCCTGCAAACAAAGATTTGAGAGTTTTTCATCATCACATTTATGAATTCAAAAAAGGAATAAGAAATCTTATATTAACAACGGAAAAAGCATCATCAAGGGGGTTAATAGAGCAGAGGCTTCAAAATTTAAATATTGATTATGTTATACACGAAGTTGCACCTGATAAGATTAATGTATATTTCGGAGCTGCCGAATGTGTAAATGTCGTAAAGACTTTTAACCCCAAACTGAATGAAATAACACCCGAACAAGATTTTATGCTCGGTATAATGCTCGGTTATGACAGGGTAAAACAATGTGCACGGTATATGAGAATACTGAATAATGAGATTAAGTTGGGAAAGAAACCTCTTTAGAGCTGCCTTTTCAGCCATTCCATTATCAAGTTCGTAAGATACTCCTGCTGCTCCGCAGTTAATAGAATACCTTTGGGAAATTTATGCCATTTTTCAATACATCCCCTACAGCAGCAAGCAGTAGCATGCTGAGCTATAAAAACAGGATGTCCCCGCATCGGAGTTTGCTTGCCGTCGTTTGGAATATCAGCGGGAGCCACTCTTTTGGAAATAAAATCCCTTGCATGAGAACGAATTACGCTAAACCCCTTTTTGTCAATATATTCTTTATCCTTCTGAGATAACTTAAATCTGCTTCTGAATTTGGACTTAGACAATCTGTCAAAAATATTATCATACATAACTACATTATACTTCTTAAAAAAGTTCAACATTCAAATTTTTAAGAGAATAAACCTATTCTGTTTTTTCCTCTTCGTTTGAATTTTCCAAAGAATGTTTATACGAACAAGTCTTGTTTGAACAGACCTCAAAAATACCATTTTTTGTACTCTTTTTCACAAGCAACTCTCCGCATTCGGGACAAGTGTTTCCGGTCGGTTCATCCCACAGGGCAAAAGAGCAATCGGGATATCTGTTACATCCGTAAAAGATTTTTCCGTACTTTGATTTTTTCTCTATTATTGTTCCCTCCCCGCATTTAGGACATTTAACCCCTGTTGAGCGAACATATTTTCTGCGGTTTTTACACTCTTTACATTCAAGATATTTTCCGTAGGGACCAATTTTCATAACCATATCACCGCCGCACTTTTCGCATTTTTCACCGCTTACGGAGGATTCGTCTCCCACATCATCGAGCTCCAAACTGTTATTTAAAGAAATTATTGTTTTACACTCGGGATAACCTGAGCAGCCCAAGAATTGGGTGCCGAATCTGCTGGTTTTTACAAGCATTACTCTTCCGCAGTTAGGACACTTTTTATCGCTCTCTATCACAACTTTTTGAGAGGTTTTCATAACGGAATTTACAACCTCCATAAACGGAGTATAGAATTCCTTGAGTACGACGTTCCAAACCGCCTTTTTCTCGGCTATTTTATCGAGCTTTTCTTCCATGCCCGCAGTAAACTTGTAGTCCATAATATCGGAAAACTGTGTTACCAATTGTTTACACACGGTTCTGCCGAGCAGCGTCGGCACCAGAGCTTTATCTTTTTTCTCAACATACTTGCGGGTCTGTATAACCGTAATTATGGTAGCATAAGTCGACGGACGACCGATTCCGTGTTCTTCAAGTGCTTTTACCAAAGAGGCTTCGTTATATCTCGGAGGCGGCTGGGTAAAATGCTGCTTCGGGATAATTTCTTTACATTTTACAGAATCGCCCTTTTCCAAATCGGGAATCTTTGCATCTGCCTCTTTCTCATCGTCATCTGCATCGTTGTACAGCTTTAAAAAACCGTCGAACAAGATTTTACTTGTACCTGCCTTAAGATTATACTCTCCCGCCTTTATATCAATAGTCTTGTTTGCTATTTCCGCGGGAGCCATCTGAGAGGACATAAACTTATCC
>CALUTM010000074.1 GCA_944323705.1 Candidatus Gastranaerophilales bacterium | reverse complement strand
CTCCGCATTTTTAAAGTCGTGCTGAGCCGCATACATAAGACCAACCCTATACAACCCGCTTGGATTTTTGTCATCATATTTTAACAAATCAGTGAGGGCTTTTTTCTCCTCAAAAAAGTTTCCAAGCTGGTGGTGTGCTTCCGATAGGAGTAGCAGATATTTTGCTTTGTAATCATTTTGTTTATCATATTCTATTGCCTGATTGACAGATTCCACTGCACCCGTATAATTTTTTAGTTTATAATAATTGTTTGCCACGTTATAATAAATTTCCGGGTTGATGGCATTATATTGAATTGCCGTTTTTAATAATTCAAATGACTCATCATATTTTTTCTGTTCTGCCATATCTATAGCCCATTTGATATAAAGTTCGCACAGAAGCAGATTTACCGTTTTAGCTTCCCTCGGAGTTGCTTTATCCATAAGAATGTTGTATCTTTCCAATGCTTTTTGGTATTCTTTTGTTTGAATATATGCATCTGCAAGTTCCAATGTTACATCGAATCCGTTTTGTGAAAGCATTGCCAAATCTTCAAGTATGGCGACACCCTCACCCATACGGTTCAACTTAATGTTGAATGATGCAATATCGTTTCTTACTTTGAACTTATCCGAGCCTTGAATATCAAGGAGTTTTTCGGAATATTCGATTGCTTTATCGTAATCTTCTGATTCTACATAAAGAGTTACCAGAGTTTCATAAACCCACAAAAGTGTTTTTGCATCGGTTACAAACGTAAGCATATATAGAAGGGTCTCTATCGCAACGGGATAATTTTTTATCTTTATGTATAGTTCTGTCAGTTTTCTGTTAGTATTAACATCATTCGGGTAGATTCCCAAACGTGTTTTGTAAGCCTCAAATGCAGCCGGATAATCATGCACTTCTTCGTTAAGTTCTGCCAAAATTGACTGAATATCGGCAACATCTTCGTCCAAATCCATAAGGTCCGATAAGATTTCGTATGCACCTATTGAAGAGAAGAGTTGGTCGGTTTCACGATATAATTCTGCCAAAGTTCTAACGACATTTTTATCTGTTTTTTTGTGTTCAAAAACGTATTCGTATTCTTTAATTGCTTTTGTCGGCAAATGTTTTTTGATATAACAGTTCCCCAGGATTTGGCGGGTTTCTATGTTGTTATTTTTTTTCTTCAAAATAATAGAACACTGCTTTATTGCCTGGTTATATTTTCTGTCTTCATAATAAGCCTTAGCAAGATAAATTCTGACCTCAATATGTCCGGGCACCCTGTCCAAATACTTTGTTGCCAGAAGTTGGACAAGTGCATACTCTTTTTTGTCAAATAGTACTTCTACCTGTTCCAAGATGTTTTTTGTCGAAAGCTGAAGCTCGTCTCCTTTGCCGGAAGAGCCTTGAAACAAAATTATTGAATACAGGATATATATTGCTATAATAGCAACGACGAATGCTACAACAATGATTATCAGGTTAGTATCGGTCATTATATATCTCTCTCTTTCACCATTATACATGATATCTTGTAAAAGTAAAAGTTTTTATTTACTTTCATATATTTTTAGTTATATATTATTAGTATGAAGAAAGCTTTATTGTTGATTTTTTGTTTTGTGTTTTTTGTACCTGCAATTTATGCGGATGATTGGGATGATTTTGGGGATATAGACAGAGCCTGGGATGGGCAGAAATCGATTACTAATCAGGAATTTGAAGATGCAATAAATACACTTGAGGCGAAGAAAAAACAAAAAGAAGAAAAACAAAAAAAGAAAAAAATAAAGAAAATAAGCGGTGGCGGTACGAGCCTTCACCCTGATTTAGCACCTACAAACGAAATTCCTATACAAGAACAGTTGGCAAAAAATAAGGACGGGCTTTTATTAAATGTTCCGGTAAATATAATAATTGACGGGAAGCCTTTAGAGAAGGGATTTTATAATATTTTTGCCGAAAAAGATAAGAATAACGAGATTTACATATCATTTTATCAGTCTCAATATTTGAAAGGGAAAGTTAAAGCACAGGAAACGGCTGATGATTATGGCTCGGAGCATATTGATTTTGTTGAGCTTTTACCGTATGACAAGCACTTTGTGAAAATTATATTCGGCTCTTTGGATTTTAATGCGTATGCTTATGTGCAGTATAAATAAAATTTACAATTGCAATATCCGAAAATTATGGTATGATTAAAATAGGTTTGTGTATGCAAATCTTCGTTAAAATTTGAACAAAGAATTTAGCGGAATAGTATAAACATAGGATTTAAAATATCAGTAATTACTGTATATTTGATGAAAAGAGAGAGAAGCAATTAATAGTTAGAAGTATAGAATGAAAATGTGCAGTTATAAGAAAAAAGAAAAAAAAGTTAATGTTGCAGCTCTATCGACCGATGACTTGATTGCCAAAATAATGAAGCATGATAAGAGCTCTCCAAAACATATATTAACAGGTGTGGTTTTATTTTGTATAGTTACTCCTGTATTGTCCTTATCTGTAATGCGAGGAATAAATGAAAATCGACAGATAGATGATGCAATGTTTACAATAGTTCCTGCTCCGATAGCTGCCGCAGCATCCAAGAAAGATTTGATTTCCATACCTACAGGGATTGTAAAGGCAAATCCGTTTTTGCCGTATAGGGATGTTGGCGGTGGAACATCTGTTAGTGATGTTCCGAAGTTTGATTTGGTTGAACCTCCTGAGGCAGTAAACGAAAACTCAGATGCCGCAAGGGTCATGGATACTATTGTGTCGGGAATTTTGTATGATAAATTCAGTCCGTCCGCAATTCTGAATATAGAAGGAAATGATTACCTTGTTAAAAAAGGTGATACGGTTAATAACTATAAGGTTTTGAATATCATGCAGGATAGCGTTACCGTCAAGCTCGGGGCGAATGTGTATAAGGCGGGTATTGGCGAGATTTTAACCGAAGGGACTATAAATCATAATGAAGTTTCAAATTTAAATAATAAATTCGGAGGGGAAAAACGATGAAGCATAATCATATAAAGAGAATTTTGTCAGCGTTGTTGTTACTGGCATTTAGTGCACCTTCGTCTCTATCGGTATTTGCAGAGGGATATGTTCCGCCGTATGCGAGTTCTATGGTGTTGTCAGGTGACGTAAAGTTAACGCAGAACAATGACAAAATTACTCTGTCACTCAGAGATTCTGATGTGAAGCAGGTATTGAGAATGTTCGCTGATAAAGTAGGTATGAACGTTGTATTCCACTCCTCGGTCAGTGGTAAAGTAACGTTGGATTTGGTAAATATGCCGATTAATGACGCGTTTGACTTGGTGTTACAAGTTGCAGGCTTGAATTACTATACTCAGAATAATACATTGATAATTGTGGCTAAGAGCAGTGCGGACAACGCAACTTTTTCAAAACAGGAAATGATGGTTTTCCCTGTAAAATATGTCAGTGCTGCAAAAATAGCAGCTTTTTTGAATAAAAATGTTTTTGGCATGAAGAAAGCCGGTTTATCGAGCGTCGATGCCGCTACAGTGAATTCGGCAACAAATGAAATAATTGTATTTGGTATGCCTTCTGATGCTGCAATTGTACAAAAGGTTATAGATCAATTGGACAGAGAGCCTTTAACGAAAACTTTTGCGGTAAATCATACGACGCCTGCCGAGATGGCAGATATGATATGTAATATGCTTTTGCCGTCAAGAGGTTCAAATAGCGGTGATGCTTCGGGAGCTTCCGGAGCATCGGGAAGTTCTTCTGATATGCAGGCAATTCCCGCAGAACCCGGGGTTGGTACAGGTGGTGCTGCCGGAATTATGACTGGTGGTGCTGCGAGTACTTCTTCTTCCGGAACTGATCTTAAATTAGGTGAAGGTGTTGTTGCTTGTACTGTTTCTTCAACAGCTGCAAGCAGTGTTGCCACTCCTTTTGATGTTCAGAATTTATCTATTTCTTATTTCCCGCAAAGAGGAACGGTTACTCTTATGGGCGGTTCTGAAGCTCAAATGAGAATGATTGAAAGTTTTATTAAAGCAAATGATGTTAAGCAGCCGCAGGCATACTTAGAAGTTTCTATTGTTGAACTTAATGAAGCGGGAAGCAAGTCTTTCTCTAATACTTGGAGTATTGATTCCAAAAACTGGGTTGTTGATTTCAATGCTAATACAGGAACAACTTCAGGCGGCAGAACATCTGGTCCGGGGCTAAGAGAAATTATTCCCGTTACCGTGTTGATGCCTGACGGAAGCACTGTTGAAAGTAATATATCAAGAGAACAATATTATGGCAAAAACTCATTTATCTCCTGGCAATTGAGCTATTTGATAGAAAACAGAAAGGCAAGAGTACTTGCTAATCCTAAAATATTGATTACAAACGGGCAGGAATCCGTAATTGACTTAACTCAAGATTACGTTGAAAAAGTAACATCTGAATTCTTATCATCATCAGGTACCGGCGGAAGTACTTTAGGTGCAGTTCAAAGAACCTATACAATCGGTTCCGACCAGGGTATAAAAGTTACTCTTACACCGTTTATATCTCCTGACGGATATGTAACAATGAATATTAAGCCCGAATATTCTACCATTGCAGATCAGGTAATGACTGCAAGTGAGGCAGGACCTGATGCACCGGAAGATTTGCAGGCAACATTATTAAGCCGTAGAAATCTTGATTTGAAGAATGTTAGAATTAAAGATGGCGAAACATTAGTAATCGGCGGATTGATACAGGAAGATGAAACAAAAACGGTCAGAAAAATCCCTGTATTAGGTGACTTACCGATTATAGGTGCGGCATTCAGATCGACATCGACTACAAAAGAAAAGAGTGAACTCGTTATAATGATTACTCCTAAGATAATTAATGACGGGGAAGGCACTGTTGCGGATAGTTTATAATTTATGTCTAATCAACTGGAAAAATTAAAAAACAGCATAAAAAAAGAATATGTTAAAAATTTTGAATTAAACCTGATGAAATCATCAGGTTTTATTCCAGTTGATAAGAGACAAGGAAAATTATACACAATTATCAGTCAAGCTAACCTTAAAAATATAGATGCAATAAAAGCGACAATAAACAATAAGATAGAAACATACGGTATAGAGCTGATTCCGGTCAGTAATGCTATTTTTGATGAAGTATATGATTATATCAGCAATTTAACTGATACTGTCGGTGCTTCTGTGAAAGAAGAAGAAAAACCTGCTGAAACTCTCTCGGCAGAAGATATGATGGTCTCTATCGGTTGGCTTACAAAAGAACAATTGCGTGAGTGTGCGGATATTGCAAATGAAAAAAAGCTTCCTTTGGATGCTGTTTTTTATGATAAAGGGTATTTGCCCTATGAGCGAATTGTTTCATATCTGAAGAAGAAATACGGTTGTAACGTTGTTTCAAAATCAAATATTGTAGTAGATACGAGTATTTTGAAACTTTTACCTGACGATTTTGTAGAAAAGAAAAAAACAATAATTATGTCGATGGAAGGGAACAAGCTTGCGGTTGCCATGGTTGACCCTTCCGATAAGTATACAATAAGAGAGATTTCTTTATCTACTGGACGTTCTTTAAATGTTTATTGCATACCATATTTTGAATACGAAATGTATT
>CALUTM010000073.1 GCA_944323705.1 Candidatus Gastranaerophilales bacterium | reverse complement strand
TTACCCATAGTAAATCTCCTTTTGTTATAGTTGTACATACTCAGTTTAATGTTTTTTTTTTCAAAAGTCAATCATACGTTAATATGGATTTTTCTAAAACTAAAGTTGTAGATTATAAAATATGTGTGCTATAATATTCTCGTACGAGGAATTTTTTAAATGTTTAAACGTAAATGTAAAATAACTTTTATAACCCACGGTGCAACAGTTCATTCAATGGACGGGATTATCTGTGACACCGAAAAATACCCCAAACTTAACGAATTTGGAGAAGAAGAGATTGAAAAAGTTTGCGGCTATCTGGAAAATAGAGCCGTTGCATACGATAAGATTTATACAAGTGCTTCCGCCAGATGTACACAATCTGCGGAAATTATTGCAAAATTATTCAAGAAAAAGATTACAATTATAGATTTACCTGCTCGAAACCACGGTGAATGGAGCGGAAGGTCTTATGAAGATTTTTTTGATCAATTCGGGCCGGAAGCTATTATACAGCAGCCAAAAGGCGGGGAATCAGTGGAAAATTTTAACAAACGAGTATCCGATATGATTGACAAACTCGTCGAAGAGAACAGGGGAAACAGGATAATTATTGTCACAACTCCTGATGTTGTTCAGTCTGCTATTGCCAAGACTTTAGAACTGACCCCGGTTAACCAGTTTAAGAATTTGGTTAAAACGGGAACTCTGACTCAAATAAGTTATTTTGAAGGTGATTGGTCCAGTATTATATATTCAGACCACATGCCGACCTGAAATATAAGATTGTAATTTAATGAAAAATATAATATTAGTCCTCTTGTTATTAATTCAGTTTGTAACTGCAACACCTGTGTTAGCAGATTCTGTTCAGTATGGATATAATGCACAAGGGAATTATGTTCCGACTTCCATTGGCGGTGATAGAATCCAATACGGATACAATGCACAAGGAAACTATGTTCCAACCTCCATTGGCGGTGATAGAATTCAATACGGATACAATGCACAAGGAAACTATGTTCCGACTTCCATTGGCGGTGATAGAATTCAATACGGATACAATGCACAAGGAAACTATGTTCCAACCTCCATTGGCGGTGATAGAATTCAACACGGATACAATGCACAAGGAAACTATGTTCCAACCTCCATTGGCGGTAATAGAATCCAATACGGATACAATGCTCAGGGGAATTATGTACCCGTTGGTATAAGAGATTAATTAAAACTTGTATAATAAAAAGATTGATGATATTATTTATATGTGAAGCGGTATCGTCTAGTGGTTAGGACGGGAGATTCTCATTCTCCAAACAGGGGTTCAATTCCCCTTACCGCCGCCATAAAGAAAGACACTTTGTGTCTTTTTTTTATGGCTTGCTTGTATTAAGGCAGATAAGAAGCCCTCACAGTGCGAAGCATTGTCAAGGGGTTCAGCGTGAGTGAGCTGAGGCTGCAGCATTTTGCGGGATGTTGCAAACATCGCGACAAAATGCGGAATTGCCGTTAAACGCGAACGAACAAGAGAATTCCCCTTACCGCCGATAACTTTTTCTTTACTAAAAAGTTCTGTAGAGCGGCTAAAACCCAACAAAAACTATAAATATAGAGCTATAACATAATCTGTTTAATCTTGTCATTTTCTTTCTCTTTTTTTGCGAAAGAAAAGAAAAATAAAAAGATTCTTCGGCTCTTCAGAAGTGCAAACAAAGTTAAGAGATTAAAAAATCTCTTAACAAACACAATCCCTAATCAAAAAACTATATAGCCATTGTTGTAATATCAGTATAAGCGGAAACAAGCCTGTTTCTTACCTGAATTGCCATTTGCATGCTTAAAGACGCTTTTTCTGCCGCAATCAAAGCGTCGTGTATGCTTGTAGAGCCGCCCATTGCAAGGTCCTCTTGCATTCTGTCGGATTCAAGTCTGGCATTGTTTACGGCATTCAAACTCTCAGAAAAGGCTCCGCCCATTTTTGACGCAAAATTCCCCAACCCTGTAGGGTCATGTTTATCTTTAATCGGATAATTTTTTGCCGCCTTATCCAATGCTTCTTCGAAAGCGGTTTTATCAACCTCAAAAGACGCATTACCCTGCAAAAACCTGTTATAATCATCAATCGCATTAAGATTATAATTTATGTTATACTCACTTACACCTGCCGCAAAATCCATAATCTATACCTCTAAATATTCATAGCACTCTGCATCATAGTCTTAACGTTCTCAGCGACCGTCGCATTTGCCTCATAAGCTCTTGATGCGGAAATCATACCCACCATCTCTTCTACAAGATTTATGTTCGGTAAATCTACATACCCCTCCTCATCTGCATCGGGATGGGACGGGTCATACACTGTCTTAACCCCGTTTTGTGCTTCATAAATCTCATCAACCTGTACACCGCCCGTTAGCATGCCGTTATTTAATGCAATATTTGCATTTATAAGCATATTACCCGTCTTTGGGTCAAATTGGGCATCCGGACTGTTGGAAGAGAAGTTCGAAAACCCGCGGTTTAAACTGTCTTCATATACGGTTCGGAATGAAACATCCTTTTTAATATATACACCCTTCGCACCGTCAGGCTGACGCGTGGTATTAATGTTTGCAATATTACTTGCAATAGTATCCATCTTAACTCTTTGAGCAGTCATTCCCGAGCCCGCTATGTCAAATATATTAAAACTCATAACTCACCTCTCTGTGTATACTTGCAATTCTTTTCGAAAATTCGGGGAAATATTAGTTTTGGAGTCCTATCTCTCTCTATTTACCCCTTTACCCCTTTACCCCTTTGCCCCTGCTATTGACCGCGGATGGAGGAGGATAAATCCGTAAACTGACGTCTTTCCAAATCCGACAGGACGGTATACCTTGTACCTGTTTTGGATAAATCCATCATTTCACGTTCCAACTCCACATTGTTACCAGAAGAATCCGTGCCGCTATAAATATCCGTCACGATTTGAGGATTAAATTGGTCATATATATTTGATTGAAGATAAGCCTTTTCCTGCAAGGTAGGAGTTCTGTAGGTATGTATATCACCCGTGAACACATCTACCATCGGCGGTTTGTATTCAATACTGTTTTGCCCTTTGATATAATCCTTTAAATCCTCTTTTTCAATAATCTCGGCAAGCTGACTCTCAAAAGCCACCTCTCTTCTTTGAAACCCCGGAGTCATAACGTTAGCGATATTGGAAGCTATGGCATGCTGCCTGTCCATAAGTCCGTCCATGCCTAGTTTTGTTATTTCTATTGTTCTGTTTGATATTAAATCCATAAATTCTCCTTATACCAAACCCATGCTGATTACAAATTCCGTATACTCGTCATCCGTATGCTCAAGTGTCAATTGTCCCAATTGTTCTTCTACGAATTTTTTGCAAATATACAAGCCGAGCCCGGAGCCGTTTGACTTTGTCGTAAACCCTTTTTCAAAAACCAATTCGGGTTTTTCTATAATGCCCGCGTTATTTAGTACCCTTATCTTTGCAAAATCTCCGTCTTTTTCTGCCACAATCTTAATATACTTACCATTTCCGACATCTTCCCCAAATGCCTCAACAGCATTTTTCACCAAATTTATCAACACGGCACACATCTTGTCTTTATCCGCAACAATTGCCGCATCCGTATCATTTTCTACGATATACTCAATATTTTTGCACTCAAAGTATACTTTCGTCAAATCCCTGACGTTATCCGTAAGTTCTTTCACGCTGCACGGTTCCAAATTGTTTGACTGAGAGGACTTAAGAGCGATTAATGAATTATTTCCCATCTTAACCGCTTTTGTAATACAGTCCGCCGCATTGATTATTGTGCTATCGGTAATGTTATTTTTTGCACAATATTTTCTTATGATTTCACTGTACAAATCGCAAATCGAAAGTTGATTTTTCAACTCATGTGCAATGCATCTTGTTTCGGCATCATACTCGGAATACCCGCTCTTATCCTCCGCATAGTCCATAACCGCATCTTTTGAAGCCTCGTCCATGTTTTCGATAAGACGTCTGATGGAAGAATTGAGTAACTTGTTATCACGTCTGTCAGGACGAAACTTTTCCTGATATTTTTTTATATCAATAATAGTATTTCTGTTAATTATGTCCAATGCCTCGCTTTGAAGTTTCGAGTTATAAATCGAATAATACCTTACAAAGCCTTCATCATCCGTACGGTTATCCCAGAGAATAACAGAGACAAATCTTTGGGTCATGACAATGATAAATTCCGTATTTGCCCATACTTTTTCTCTAAGATTTCCGCTCTTGTCCGAAAAATCAAAAGAATCAATGTCAGAGAACTCCAGTCTTTTAATCGGTCCTAAGAGCCCCTCCAGGTTGATAATTCTGTACAACACAACCCCTTCTTCGGGCTTATCAAGCAGCGGTTCCAAGACAGCACGAATCAGACATTTTAGTGCCCCTTTTGAGATAACCTTATTGTCCTGAGAATCAATAAGTTCTCTTAAATAATTCTGCTGCCTTACGATTTTTTTCATACTGTGTCACACCTCTGAGCAACTATGCGGAAATTCGGACCTTTTTGGTCAAAAATCCGTTGTTTATTGCGTATAAAACAGCTTGAGTTCTGTCGTTCACTTGAAGTTTTTGGAAAATATTATTTACGTGTGTTTTTACGGTTGTTTCGGAAATAAACAACTTGCTTGCAACTCCCTTGTAAGTAATTCCTTGAGTAAGTAATTCCAAAACTTCTTCTTCACGCTGGGTCAATTCATCCAACAAGTTTTCTTCATCGGCATCAGCTTCTTTTTTAGCGACCTCTTCTTTAAATGACTTTTGGAAATATTCAAAGAAGCGTGATGAAAGTGCAAGAGGAAGATAAATTTTGCCGTTAATAACCTCTTCTATGGCATAGATAAGTTGGGCAGATGCCATGGTTTTTAGTACATAGCCCTTTGCACCAATTTTCATTGCTCGGAATATTAAATCCGCATCATCATATCCTGATAATGCCAAAACTTTTGTATCCAAACCAAGCTTGGAAATTTCTAATATCCCTTGTAAACCGTCACGCTCGGGCATATTCATATCCAATAAAACTATATCGGGCTGATATTTTTTGATAAGATTTAACCCAACCGTAACATTAGTTGCAATACCAACAACATCAAAAGTTCCTTCCAGGTTTAATAATTCTCTAATCCCCGCTAAGTGTTCATAATTGTCATCAATAAGCAACACTTTCGGATTCTTCTTAAACTCACGTCTCATACTCTCTCTTCTCCCCATCAATTAATTTTGTCTCTCTACACTATTTATATTACATTCCAACAGAGGATATTTTCATCAATAAAAGGGTTAATTTTAAGGTATTTGAGGTAGATTGAAAGATATAGACCATTCGGTCGATAAATCGACTTGAAACAGAGTTGCTGCCTTTGTTTAAGCAAGTTGTTAGGTTCAACCCGACTTACAGACTTACTATACCATATAGATTAGACAAAACAAATGATACTAGATTATTTGAGGTAGTATAAAAGGTCGAAATTATCTCAGCTCTAAGCATAAGCTGTTGGGTTTCACCCAATCTACAAGCTGGTGACCAGTGAATAGTGAGTAGTGAATAGATTTTTGTTAAGCAATGTCACGACCTTTTAAGCAAGTGTAAGCGTTCCCTCTCCTAACAGGAGAGAGAATGTTTACATTTGCTAAGCAAGGTTGGGGCACTGCCCGACATTAACTTTCACAGCTCAACAAAAACTTTTTAAAA
>CALUTM010000072.1 GCA_944323705.1 Candidatus Gastranaerophilales bacterium | reverse complement strand
GGCATACGCCCAATCACTTACGCACGCTATGGTTCGCCAAGGCTCACACGCGTGCGAATTTATAAATTTGTAGGTCGTGGCATTGCCCGACAAAAACTTTTTATATTAGATATCATCGGCATTTACCCCTATTTTCAGTAGAAGATTGACACCTCACCCTAGCCCTCTCCTGTAAGGAGAGGGAACGATTACGCTTGCTTAAAAGGTCGTGGCACTGCCTAACAAAAATCTATTCACTACTCACTATTCACTAGTCACTAACTTGTAGATTGACACCTCACCCTAGCCCTCTCCTGTAAGGAGAGGGAACGCTTACACTTGCTTAACAAGGTCGTGGCATTGCCCGACCGACGTGACTTTTTATTTATTCTGATGTTAGAATATCTCAATTTTTGTCACCGAATTACGTAACATATACAAGGATGACATCGGGGAATTTATATATGAAAGTATTTTTAAAACCAAGTTCAACCCCCTATTTTATTCATAAAAAAACGACCGACATTACTGTCGGTCGTTTTATAAAATTATTTCTTAACCTAGTTTTCAAATGCCCATCTTGCAGCAGCACCGTTCGGAACGGCATAACCGCCTCTGAGTCTTACACCAAACTGGTCTTTAATTACACGATTTTTAGATGCACATGTAACATTGAGATCCTCTCCTTCCGGTTGATCATCCTTAGCAGAACCTAAAGCCGATCCCTGACAATTAGACAGAATATTCGGACCTTTTGTACCGTTAGTATCATATACTGCACAAATACCGTATACCAAATTATCCGGCATCATTGTTGTACCACTGGCAGCAGAGCCTGTTCCGGCTTGCAAAGGAGCAGTCGAACTAATAATATCACGAGGATACAACAGAGCAGACCCGTCTCTAAAGAATAATGCATAGTTACTTTCAGGGCTAGTACCACCGTTAATTGTATACTCTGGTGTAATGTCACCCATCAATTTTGATTTTGTAAAATCAACCGAAGCCCTAGTTGCTAACAAACCGTAAAGTGATTGATCATCCGGACTCGGATCAGTTTCAGCCTGAGCAGTTGTCAAAGAAGCATAGTCAAACCCTGCAATAGCCTGACTCATTTGAGCTGCTTCTGTCAAAGTATTAATACCTTTCTTAAGTGCAGTTTTTGCTTGTTGCTCTGCAGTGTTCGTCATCAAAGCAGGAAGCGTCAAAGTGGCTACTACCCCGATGATGGCTAAGGTGATTAAAACTTCTGCAAGAGTAAAACCAGTCTTCTTCATCATAATATTCCTTTCTCTTCTTATAAATTTTAAATTTAATCTTTACAACTTTACAACATCTACATTCATTTTAACAAACTTACATAAACGTGTCAATAATAATTTCCCTTTAAAAAAAAGAAAATTATACAACCATCTCAAATTTATCCGCTCTTGTCCTAATCAAAGATACAGCAGCTTGCGAGTTTAAAAAGTTCAAAGCTCCCATAAAGCTTTGTTTACTGCTTAATGCCGCCCTTGCCTCTACCATGTTATTCTGAATTGCTTTGGAAGCTATTTGTTCATTTATGATATCATTTCTTTGCTTAATCTGAACATTTTCCGGTCTCTTTTTTTGAGAAAAGCCGATTTCAGGCTCATTTACATCTTCTTCTTTTTCATTTTTTACAATTTGAGAAAAAGGGTTATTCTTGCTTACGAAAGAATCACGTGCAAGCTCCATGACATCAGCCTGAACATCATCAGTTGCAGCCTGTGACCGCTCTCTCACGCGTCTGAATATCATCTCTTTTAATGCATCTGCTTCATTTTTGTTTACAATTGATGAACTCATAATATTCCTCTTATATATATTAAAACATTAATGTTAAGAAAATTGACAAATTTGTATATAATGTTTATATATTTGTTACATAAGTTAATAATTCCTCGTTCCACGCTTTTTCAGCTTTAAAGCTGAGTTTTGGTCTATTTAGACTTCGAGTGCACTTTTAATAAGTGTAAATTTATATACAAGATTATTTGTATTTTTCGGATTTTTAGTGTACAATGATATTGCTATTTATATTTCGGCTAGTGTAAAATCTTAACAGGAAGGATATTTTAACCGACCTGTTTTCTTTTGCCCGTTACCCCGTCTGTATTATCCCCCTTAGGGTAATTCAAAAATTTTGGGGCTTTTTTATAATGTCAGTACATGTCTAAATCTAAGTACAAAAAAAGGGATATAAATACGCTTATTACGTTTGCTCAAAAGGGCGATTCAAAAGCACTCGAGGAGCTTATTCGACGTGTGCAAAAAAATATATTTACCATGTTCAGCTATCTTACTGCCAAAAGGCAGGATATCTCCGATTTAACCCAAGAGGCTCTTTTAAAAATGGCAAGGAATATCGGAAGTCTGAAAGATGTTAAAAACTTTAAATCCTGGCTGAATCAAATAGTTACAAATATTTTTTACGACTATATAAAAAAACATGCCAAAGACAAAAATCTTGATATTGATAATGACAAGCTTTTGGAGATAAAAGACAAAATCGGATGCGAACCCGGAGAAAAATGTCTATTTTCGGAGATGGAAAAATTGATTAAGGCTGCTCTTCTAAGCCTGCCCGAAAATTTAAGAATTGTTATTGTTCTGAGAGAATACGAAGGACTAAGTTATGAAGATATCTCAAAAATCACAAATACAAATTTGGGAACGGTAAAGTCCAGAATCTCAAGAGCAAGAATTAAGCTTCAAGAAGAATTAAAAGAGTTTATATAACGGGAAAGGAATTTTTATCATGGAAATAACTTGTGCACAAATGGACGTTCTGATTTCATTTTATATAGAAGGAGACCTGAGCAAGACTTTAAAGGCTAAGGTGGAGGAGCATTTAAAAAATTGTACTGCTTGCCGTGCAAAGTATGATATCATTAAGACCATGCTTTGTGATTTAAGGGGCTCATTTGACAGTAACGAAGCAGTCTTTTCCAAAACCGACAACAGCAGATACAAAACTTTTCAGGACAATTTGTCGGCTTACGTCGATAATGAACTGCCATCCGAAGAAAGTATAAAAATCAAGAAATTTACCATTAATAATAAAAAAGCCCGCAAAGAGTTGGAAGATACTTATAACATAAGAAAGCTCATGAATGATTCGTTCAAAAAAACAAGAAGCGAAGCACGGCATGACTTTTCCAAAAATGTTATCAGACAACTCAGCCCCGCAGAAGAGTACTCCCTTACTTTTCATCCGGTACTCAAAGTAGCAGCCGCTTTTGTTATTACAGTATTGGTCCTTTCTGCCATTATTGTTTTTTCACTTACTTTATAAAAAAGAAGGAGCCCGAAGGCTCCTTTTTATTTTTCAAAAACTATCTCATCATCTTTTGCGTCAATTTTTATGGTATCGCCGTCAATAAACTTTTGTGCCAAAAGAAGTTTTGAGAGCGGATTTTCAACCATTTGTCTGATTACCCTCTTCAGCGGTCTTGCACCGTATACAGGATTAAATCCGCGTCTTGCAAGTAATTCTTTGGCATCATCGGTTATTTCAAACGTAATATTTTGTTCCGCAAGCAGTTTTCTCAAATGATCCATCTGAATATCGACAATAGCGGACAACTGCTGTAAAGACAGAGCTTTAAAGAATATTGTCTCGTCAACACGGTTCAAAAACTCAGGTTTAAAGCGTTCCCGCATTACCGCCATAACTTTTTCTTTGGTCTCGTCAAAGTTTCCGCCGGGATTGTTAAGAGAATCTTCAAGTATAATCTCACTTCCGATATTACTTGTCATGATAATAACGGTATTTTTAAAATCTACCGTTCTTCCCTTTGAATCTGTCAAACGACCGTCATCAAAAATTTGAAGCATGATGTTAAAGACATCGGGATGTGCCTTTTCTATTTCATCAAACAACACAACGGAATAAGGTTTGCGTCTTACAGCCTCAGTTAACTGACCGCCCTCTTCATAGCCTACATACCCCGGAGGAGCACCGACCAACCTTGCGACATTATGTTTTTCCATGTATTCGGACATATCAATCCTGATAATTGCATCCTCATCGTTAAACAAAAATTCCGCAAGAGTCTTGGCAAGTTCGGTTTTACCTACACCTGTCGGTCCGAGGAAAATAAACGTACCTATCGGACGCTTAGGGTCTTTCAAACCGGAGCGGGCACGTCTTATCGCATCGGAAACAGTATTAACAGCTTCGTCCTGACCGATTAAACGTTTATGCAAAACATCTTCCATTCTCAAGAGTTTTTGCATTTCACTCTCCATAAGCCTGTTCACCGGGATGCCGGTCCACTTGCTGACTATTTCCGCAATATCATCACCGTCAATTTCTTCCTTAAGAAGCTGATTTTCATTCTTTTCTTTGCCCTGCATTGCTTGCAGCTTTTTCTCAAGTTCCATCAACTTGCCGTACTTAAGTTCCGCAGCGGTTTGCAAGTCCGTATTACGTTCAGCCTCCGCAATCTTTGTTTTTACCTGATCTATTTCATCCTTGATTGCGGCTTCGCCAGTTATTGTACTTTTCTCTACTTCCCACTGGGCCTTTAATTTAGAAATTTTTGATTCTAATTCGTCAATCTCAGCCGTCAGTTTATCAATTTTTGCAATACATTCGGGAGAGGTTTCTTTTTTCAAAGCCTCTCTTTCTATTTCCAACTGAATTTTTTGACGCAGCATAACATCGATTTCTTCAGGCATTGAATCAATCTCAATACGAAGAGCAGAGGCAGCTTCATCAATAAGGTCAATAGCCTTGTCCGGCAAAAATCTGTCAGTTATATACCTGTCAGACAACTTTGCCGCAGCTATAAGTGCACTGTCCAAAATTCTGACCCCATGGTGAACTTCGTACTTTTCTTTCAAACCTCTCAAGATGGAAATCGTATCCTCAACAGAAGGCTCGTCAACCATTACGGGCTGAAAACGTCTTTCCAGTGCGGGGTCCTTTTCTATATATTTACGATATTCGTTAATAGTTGTTGCACCGATTGTCCTTAATTCACCTCTTGCAAGCATAGGTTTCAGAAGATTGCCCGCATCCATTGAGCCTTCCGTAGCCCCGGCCCCGACAACCGTATGCAATTCGTCAATAAACATGACAATCTCACCGTTAGATTCTTGCACCTCTTTAAGTACAGCTTTCAAACGCTCTTCAAATTCCCCCCTGAATTTTGCTCCGGCAACCAATGCACCTAAATCAAGAGAAATAAGTTTAACGTCCTTTAAACTTTCAGGTACGTCTCCCCTTATAATCCTTTGGGCAAGACCTTCCACAATAGCAGTCTTACCTACACCCGGTTCACCTATCAGTACCGGGTTATTCTTTGTTCTTCTGTTCAAAACTTGTATAATACGTCTGACTTCTTCGTCACGTCCGATTACCGGGTCGAGCTTGCCCTTTCTGGCACGCTCAGTAAGGTCTGTTGAATATTTTTCAAGAGCCTTCATATTTTCTTCTGCATTTTTATTATCCACTTTTTTGTTACCTCTAATCTTTCTCATTGCGTTCAAAACCGAATTCGTGTCAACACCGTTGCGTTTCAACAGGTCCTTAATAAAAGTTCCCTCCAATTTTGTCATCGCAATTAAAATACATTCTATTCCTATATAATTATCTTTAAGGCTTTCAGCCTCCTGTGTCGCAATCTCCAAAAGGGAGTTTGTGTCACGGGACAAAAATACCTGCTGCGAACCCGATGGAGATGATATTGTCGGATATTCTTTAATCCTTGCAACAATTGCGTTAATAAAGTTTTGATTTAAGAGCTTTAACTCTTCAAGATAATCCTTTGAGATTCCTTTGTCCTCAATCATTGCCATAACAATATGTTCCGGCTGCACCTCAGAGTTTTTATAAAAATCCTTCTTGGCATTCGCCGCAAATATTATTTCCTGAGAATAATTCGTAAATTTTTCAAAATTAATCATAATAATAACTCCGTTTGGGTAAAAACACTCTTCAACTTTACTCGCT
>CALUTM010000071.1 GCA_944323705.1 Candidatus Gastranaerophilales bacterium | reverse complement strand
GGACTAATCGTCCTCGCAAAGACACCAAATTATATAATTTTACATTAAGTTCGTATGCCAACAAGGCGGTCATTGCCACGACCTACAGGTAATTTTAGCAGGCAGGGTGCGTCGATTTGACGCACCACATAACTCAATTATGTAAATTTTTGTAAAGATTTTGGTCAAAATCCTAAAGTTTTCTGAAAATATGCCGTAGATATTGGTAACAATGTAACAAAATATGTATTTTGTTACATATAATGTAACAAAACTTACTTTCCTTTTTATGTTATGTAAGAAACCAGATATTTACTTGTTACAAAAATTTATATTTTAATCCTAATGATTTGATTAGTTTAAAATATAGATATGAAAATAAGAGATTTAATTACTGCCACGGATGCAAAGGTGCTAAAAGATATTAATCGGGACTTGGACGTAAAAATATCAACGGATACACGTACCATAACCAAGGGAGATTTTTATTTACCGCTCAAAGGTGCTACGTTTGACGGTGAAAAATTTATTGCTCAGGCTTTGGAAAAAGGTGCCGTCGGTGCTTTTTGTACGGGTAAAGAAGGTACTTTGCAGGTAAAAGATACGCTTGAGGCATATCTTAAAATTGCAAATAAAAGACGAAACGAACTTAATTTCACCGTTGTAGCGATTACGGGAAGTTCAGGAAAAACTACGACAAAAGAGCTTGTCTCATCGGTTTTGGCGGAAAAATTTAAAACGTTTAAAACTCCCTTAAACCACAATAATGAAATAGGTTTATGTCAAACAATATTTGAAGCTCCGAATGATACGGAGGTCCTTGTTCTCGAAATGGGAATGAGGGGGTTAGGCGAAATAGAACTTCTTTCCAAGTACGCTGAGCCTGATATTACGGTCATATCAAATGTCGGAACTGCACATATAGGACGCTTGGGCTCAAGAGAAAATATTGCACGTGCTAAGTGTGAGATAGTCAAATATCAGAGGGGAAATGTTTTTATTGCACACGACGATGAATTGATAAAGAAAACGGTAAATTTTGACGGTGAAAAGATTTATTCATCAATAAAAGACGTACAAATCCTTGAAAAAAATGCCCGTTATTCTAAATTTGTATATCAGGATAACGTTTATGAGTTGAATGTCGGCGGAGATTACAATATAGAAAACGCACTCTATGCGATAAATGTAGGGGCTAAACTCGGGATGAATACGGAGGAAATCCGCTCGGGGCTAAAAAAATACTCACCCATAGAAAAACGTTGGGAATCAATACATATAGGCGGATACGAAATAATTAACGACAGTTATAATGCTAATCCCGAGTCAATGAGAGCATTTATTGATACAGTGACGGAGTTTTATAAAGATTATACCGTCGTACTCGGCGATATGGGCGAATTGGGGGAAAACGAAATTTCGTATCATCAACAACTCGGCAAGTATATTAACAGCAAAAATCCGGGCAAAGACATCGAGATTTTATCCGTCGGCAAGCTTGCAAAATACATTACGGAAGAGATTACCTGCTGCATAACCGGGGAGTTTAACAGTATTAAAGATGCGGCGGATTATATAAAAAAGGGAAAACACAGGCTGATATTCCTTAAAGCATCAAGAAGTATGAAATTTGAGGAATTTTTTGAGTACTTAAACTGAGCGTAATTACACCGTAATATTGTGTCTCTTTTATCCTCACCATGCCAACATCGTTACAAAACTTAACCCTAAACAAAAACCATGCAAACATGGTCATGACATGGGTTTCCATGCTAAAATTCGCTAAAACCATGTTTTTATGCACGATTAGCATGTCTGCAAACAGCCAAACAGAATAATTACAGGCTTTTTCAAAATTTTAAGAAAACTTAACAATTGCCCGCTTATGGGTTGTAAATGCTTTCTTAAGCCATATAATAAGAATATGGCTTAAGGATTTGGGGAATATCCTTAAAATTTACAGACAGATTTTTATTTTTTGGAGGAATAAGTGTTTAAGAGTCGTGATATGGGAAGAGCTATTGCCGTAAAAAGATGGACACCTACGGCATTAGAGTGTTATAAAAGAGGTTGTGTGTGTGACGGATGTTTTTATAGTGACTTTTTTAGTGCCACCGCACAAAAATGCCAAATGAAAGCAGCGGTTTTGGAGCTTGTAAGGACAATAGGTGCTCCGAATGTTGATATCCCGCAGATTATAGACTGATACAATCTCCTGATATTTTTGCCCCTTACCACTTTAAAAATACTCAAAATTGTTGTACAATAAAAGGGTAACACATTAGGAGGTGTAAATGCATATACACGTAAATGGTAAAAACATTGAAATTACAGATGCTATCAAAGCGTATGTAAAAGAGAAAATCGGCAAGGTCGCAAATCATTATGACCAGATTACAGGTATTGACGTAATTCTTTCCGTAATCAAGAATCCTGCTGCAACCGGAAAACACGTGGCAGAAGTTTCCTGCAAAATGAATACGGGTGTGGTTCACTGCGAAGAAGCGGCTGAGTCTATGTATGCAAGTATTGATTTGTTGGCAGACAAATTGTCAAGACAGGTTAAAAAGTTTAAAGACAAAGCATTGTCATCGGGCGGTAAAGAAACTATAAGAAATACCGAAGTTAATATGCCCGAGGAAGTCGTAGAAAGCTAAAACGGGAATGATTAACAATAAAAAAATTATAGTTATCATGCCTGCATACAATGCAGAGAAAACTTTAGAGAAAACATATAATGAGATTTATCAAAATTTCGTCGATGAGATTATTCTCGTCGACGATTTCTCTTCTGATGAGACCAAGAATATTGCCAAAAGGCTGAATATTACGACCATTGTTCATGAAAACAACAAAGGTTACGGCGGAAATCAAAAATCGTGTTATCGTGCAGCACTGAATGCGGGGGCGGATATCGTAATAATGCTTCACCCGGATTATCAGTATACGCCGAAACTTATTCCCGCGATTGCATCAATGATGGCTTTTGGGGAATATGATGCGGTAATTGCCTCAAGAATGCTCGGAAACTCTGCCCTAAAAGGCGGTATGCCGTTTTACAAATTTGTTGCAAACAGGTTTTTAACGGAATTTGAGAATTGTGTTACGGGAGAGAAATTGTCGGAGTATCACACGGGATTTCGCGGGTTTACTAGGAAAATTCTAGAGACACTTCCGCTTGAGGATTGCAGCGACGATTTTATTTTTGATAATCAAATGCTTGCACTTATTCTCTACAACGGTTTTAAAATCGGAGAAATCTCTTGTCCTACCAAGTATTTTGCGGAAGCCTCATCGATAAATTTTATCCGTTCATGCAAGTACGGTCTTGAAGTTTTACTGGTGAGTCTTAAATATCGTTTGGCAAAACTCGGATTTAGGGTAAAACTGTTTAGCACTCAAGGAAGAACTTTGGATTTAGATAAGGAATTGAATTATTATAATAGGGGAGATGTATGAAAATTGTTTTGGGTTCATCAAACGAGCATAAGGTCAGGGAAATAAATGATATTGTAAAAGGAAGCGGTATAGAATTTATTCTGCCGCCATCGGGCTTTAATCCCATAGAGGATGGAAATACCTTTGAAGAGAATTCGTTTATAAAAGCTCATGCGGCTTGGGAACTTGCCCGCACATGGTCGCTTGCGGACGATTCCGGCTTGTGTGTAGATGCACTTGGCGGGAATCCCGGAATACATTCGGCACGTTATGCCGAAACCCCGCAAAAACGTATTGAGCGGGTGTTAAGCGAAATGAAGGGAATAAAAAACCGCCAAGCACACTTCTCTTGTTGCATGACGCTTATTAATCCGCAAGGGGAGGTTGAGTTTTCCTATACCGGAAAATGCGAAGGTTCAATAACCGATAGCCCGAGAGGAACAAACGGGTTCGGGTATGATCCGATTTTTCTGGTAAAGGGCTCGGATAAAACAATGGCAGAACTGAACGAAGAGGAAAAAAATCAAATCTCACATCGTTCTGTTGCGTTAAGAAAAGTTTTAGAATATCTTACTACCGAAGTTCGTTCGGCTGGAAACGAGTAAAGTTATTCAAATAAGTACCTATCGGGAGCATGGTATCTGTTCTGTCGTACATCTCCTGCGGACCCATTCTTGCTCTTTCCTGAGCTTCTATTTTTGCGTTATAATCACTGTTTTCCTGATACTGTTTGACCTTTAATTGTTGATAACAGCTGATTTTTTCGTCATTGGATTCAATGTCACGGCAATTTTGAATTCCTGATTCAAAATCCATTCTTCTTTGGTACCAATATGCCGCAGTTTCATTTAGTTTCCCCAAACCTTTCGGTTCCGAAACATCAGCAAAGGCGGGCGGTGCAAAGTCAGTCCACTGAGGTTCGGTTAACCCGTCCAACGTAACCACTTCGTCCGCGACCGCAAAGACAGGGAGAAACAGTGCAATAATTATAAGAAATTTTTTCATAATAACCGTCCTTTTTAAAATTATAACATTTTATGGGGATTATAATCAAGATTTTAATTAGTGTGACTTTTTCCAATTCTTGATTTTTTCGAGTTTTTCTTTATATTTAGCTTCCAGCCCCTGTTCTGTCGGTATATAGTATTCTTTTCCTTTCAAAGAATCGGGCAGACATTGCATATTGGTAAGTTTTTCCTGAGTATCGTGAGCATATTGGTACCCCTTACCGTAATTCAATTCTTTCATAAGCTTTGTAGGTGCATTTCTTATTACAAGCGGGACAGGTTCGGCAAGTTCCTTTATCGCATCTCTTTTTGCCGTTTCGTATGCCATATACAGAGCATTAGACTTGGGTGCAAGTGACATATATACTACGGCTTGAGTAAGGTGCACCGAGCATTCCGGCATCCCGATAAAATGACAGGCATGATACGCGGCAACAGCCATTTCCAAAGCTCTCGGATCGGCAAGCCCGATATCTTCACTTGCAAACCTTGTAACCCTTCGTGCCACGTATATAGGATCCTCGCCCGCTTCCAACATGCGTGCAAGCCAATATACCGCTGCGTCAGGGTCGGAGTTTCGCATTGATTTGTGAAGTGCAGATATTATATTATAATGTTCCTCTCCGTTTTTATCATAAAGCAGTGATTTTTTTGAAATACACTGTTCAAGAGTTTCCTCAGTTACGGTTATATCACCGTTTTTATCAACATTTCCGTTAAGGACAACCATCTCAAGGGTGGAAAGTGCATTTCTTGCATCACCGTTTGCAAACTTTGCCACAACCTCCAACTGTTCATCGGTAATATTAACTTTCTGGTTTCCAAACCCTCTTTTGTCCGTAATGGCTCTTTTTAGAAGTATAATAAGGTCTTCTGTCTTAAGTGCCTGTAAAACAAAAACTTTGCATCTTGAAAGCAATGCCCCGTTAACCTCGAACGACGGATTCTCAGTTGTTGCACCTATAAGAACAATACTTCCCTTTTCTACAAACGGTAAAAACGCATCCTGTTGAGCCTTATTAAAACGATGTATTTCGTCGACAAAAACAATGGTTTTTGCTCCCATTTTTCTGCTTTGTTCTGCCTGAGTCATAACCTCTTTAATTTCTTTAATTCCGCTTGTCACGGCAGAAAAATTTATAAATTCGGAATTTGTTTTATTGGCAATAATGCTTGCAAGCGTTGTTTTCCCTACTCCGGGAGGTCCCCAGAAAATGAGTGAGGAAATTCTGTCTTCCTCTATTAATTTTCGCAGTACTTTACCTTCGCCGATTAAATGTTGCTGTCCTACAAATTCATCCAGATTTCTGGGTCTCAATCGGGAAGCCAAGGGTTGATTATTTTGATTATCAAATAGAGATTGCTGTTCCATATTACCCCCGAATTAATTAATATTCTATCATGTTTTATAATTTTTACTCAACAGTGTTTATAACTTCGCAACCGTCGCACTTGCCAAAATCCGCCGAACTCGGGAAAGTGCTTCGCACTTGGAGTTCTCGCCTTATACTTTCAAGCTAATAAAAAGAGCCCCTTTGGGACTCTTCTTTATTAGCGGGAGACGAGGCTTTTCTTGGATTATTGGCAGTTCACAACCTTTTCCTCCGCTTTTTATTTCCGCAGGAAATAAGCCGCTCCGTCAGGTTGTTCACAGGGACGTGACTAGGTTGCTTCGCAACCGTCGCACTTGCCAAAATCTGCCGAACTCGGGAAAGTGCTTCGCACTTGGAGTTCTTGCCTTATATTTTCAAGCTAATAAAAAAGAGCCCCTTTGGGACTCTTCTTTATTAGCGGGAGACGAGGCTGTCTTGACCTGCACGCGTAAAACGTGTCTCCGTGTTTTGCCATCGTATTTCATACTCGGCAAAAACACTCCGCACTCTGCTCGCAGGTCGCTCGAACTCGCGTGTCGCTCGTTCTT
>CALUTM010000070.1 GCA_944323705.1 Candidatus Gastranaerophilales bacterium | reverse complement strand
AAGAGGATAAAAAACATGAGTACATTAGAAAAAGTAAAAAAAGTTGTAGTTGACCAATTAAGCTGCGATGAAGCTTTGGTTACTCCGGAAGCAAGCTTTACAGCTGATTTAGGTGCTGATTCTTTAGACACTGTTGAATTGGTTATGGCTTTTGAAGAAGAATTCGGATGCGAAATTCCTGATGAAGAAGCTGAAAAAATCCAAACAGTTCAAGATGCTGTTAACTACATTGACGCACACTCATAGTAAAGTTTAAATTTATATTAGGAGGGTGAGGATTTTATATATTTTCGCCCTCTTATTTATACCTAGCATTATGTGAAGCTATAGTTGACGTCGGTAGACTTGTTTTAAGAGGCGTCGTATTTGCTAAATGCTTGAGCAATCTCTGATTGTACTTGTGGAGAATTTTAAGGGAAAGAGAAAGATGACAAAACGTAGAGTTGTAATAACTGGGATGGGAGCTGTTACTCCGTGCGGTATTGGGGTTGATAAGTTTTGGGAATCAATGCTGAACGGTAAGAGCGGGGTTTCTTTAATCGAAGCTATTGATACTGAGAAACATACTGTTAAAATAGCAGCGGAAATTAAAGATAAAGACTTTAATCCTGAAGATTATATAGAGCCGAAAGATGCCAAGAGGATGGACAGGTTTACTCAGTTTGCCATGGCAGCGGCTGATGAAGCTATTGCTGATGCGAAACTTGATGAAGCAGGGATTGATCCTTATAGAATAGGTGTTCTTGTAAGCTCTGCAGCGGGCGGGTTTAAAACTTTTGAAAAGAATCACATGGCTATGATTGAAAAAGGACCGACAAAGGGTTCTCCTTTTACGGTACCGATGCTTATTGTAGATATGGCTTCGGGTCGCGTTTCAATGAAACACGGTTATAAAGGTGTTAATAAAGCGGTTGTTTCAGCTTGTGCTACAGGTTCGCATTCAATCGGTGATGCATTTAGAACGATTCAATATGGTGACGCGGATGTAATGGTCGCAGGAGGCTGCGAAGCTACTATTACTACTTTGGGTATAGGTGCTTTTACTGCTGCAAGAACATTGTCAAAAAGAAATGATGAGCCTGAAAAAGCTTCAAGACCGTATGATAAGGACAGAGACGGTTTTGTAATGGGTGAAGGTGCAGGAGTTCTTGTTCTTGAAGAATATGAACTCGCTAAAAAACGCGGTGCCCATATTTACGCGGAAATAGTAGGTTATGGACAGTCTGCAGATGCTTATGATATGGTTGCACCTGATCCTGAAGGTAACGGTGCAATAAAATCAATGGAATTGGCACTTGCTGATGCGGGGCTGAAACCTGAAGATATTGATTATATTAATCCGCACGGTACAAGTACGGGTTTAGGCGATGTTGCAGAATCGCAAGCCATCGCTAAGATTTTCGGTGACAAAGAGAAAAATCCAAATCTTGTTGTAAGTTCAACTAAGAGTATGCATGGTCACATGCTTGGTGCAACCGGTGCGGTTGAAGGTATTGTATGCGTTAAGGCTATTGAAGAAGGAAAAGTTCCTCCGACAATCAACCTTGATAATCAGGATGAGCATGTTGCAAATCTTGACTATGTACCGCATAAAGCACGTGATAAAAAGGTTCATGCAGCTTTGTCAAATTCATTCGGATTTGGCGGGCATAACGCAACTTTGATTTTTAAAGAAGTGTAATTGGAATTAATAGGGGGCGGAGCCATAGGCTCCGCCCCATTTATTTTATGTTTGATGATTTAAAAAACCGATTTGATTTTTTTGTACGTTCTCATACGCGATTTTCGCGGAAAAATTACCGCGGTAATCTTGAAAATGATGAAAGCCGCTATGTTTACGACATTCTTAACCAATTTATGCATCCGAAGGAGCAAGATTTTTTACGAGTTTTGGATATTGGCTCTAAAAATTGGGCTTATGTAAGAGGGGAGTATAAATTCTTTGAAAGATTTTGTACAAATCTTCGATTGGACGGTGTAGAAATTGATGCCTACAGACTTTATTCCAACTTTTATTCAAGATATGAGGCTGCGAAATTTTATATTGGCGGATTGCAGGGGGTTAATTATTACCCGGATGACTTGTTGAACATAAACGGAAAGTATGATTATATTATTTGGCTTTTACCTTTTCTTACTCCCTATCCTTTAAAAAAGTGGGGGCTTCCAATGAGATATTTTATGCCCGAGAAGCTTTTGAGGCATGCGTATGAGATTTTGGAAAAAGAAATGTTGATAATAAATCAGGGAGACGAAGAGGCTGAAATACAAAAAGCTCTACTTGATAAACTCGGGATTCCGTACGAATCACTGGGTGTTGTTTCAAGTAAAGCTTTGGAATTTAAAAATTTGCGTTACGGTTTTATAGTTAAGCGGGATTAATGGCTCCGATTCCTCTAAGGATACCAATCATGCCTTCTGCTGCTATGTCATTTATGATTTTTCCCTGATTATTAAAATAGTAAAAATTCATAATACATGCGGAGAATTTTTTGCCTGTCGGTTTTATTCCCATAAATTCACCGCTGTGAGTCCCCGTACAGGTCCATCTGACTGCAACTTTGTCATCTTCCGCAACCATTTCCTCAAGTTTCCATTGAACATCGGAAAAACCGCTTCTCATCCAATGCACTACGGAAAGATAACCCACGCTGCCATATAGGGGCTTGGAAGATGCCGGAGTATAAAAAGCAGCTGCCTTATCAATTAATTCTTCTGCCAATTTTGTATCGGCACTGTTAATCATTGTTTCGAATTTTTTCATTAATGTTTTATTGCGTTCGGCTGTCATTTTATTAAAACTCCATATTATGGATACCTGTTCGGGAAATGATCATACCCGCATTTGTTCCTGTAAAATGTACTACATCGGGAATGTTTGCGGTTCCAAAATCAATATAAACCAGTTTTTCTGTTTTTGACGGGTTTGAGATAACGTGAGAGCCGTTTTCATTGGCAGGGAAGCCGATTGCATCACCTGCTTTAAGCCTTATGTCTCCATTTAGTGTTTTAACGCTTGCTTCGCCTAATATTATGTAGAATACTTCTTCATTTTCTTCGTGCCAGTGATAACCGTAGGCTGTATTTCCGGGCTCTACTTCCACAAAATTAACGTTACATTTACCGAAAGCAATCGGCGTTACTTTGTATGTATTTGTTCCTTCGCCTTGAATTTGTCCTTCTGAATTTTGCCAATTTTTAATAATAATTTCTTGCATTTTTACCGCCTTTCTTTTTCTATGTTATTATGTTAAACTGTAAGGAGAATAATGTAAAGTAGGCACAAATTTGTAATGTAGTATTAAAAAAGAAACTATTGGAGTATTATTGAATGTTAGACAAAGATAATTTGCCCGAATGCCCTGTGGCGATTTTATTAAAACTTATCGGGAATAAATGGAAAATTTTAATCATACGTGATTTGTTGGGCGGGAAAAAGCGTTTTGGGGAATTGCAGCGTAGTATAGGGTGTTCTCAGAAGGTGTTGACGGATAATTTAAGGGAACTGGAGGATAACGGGCTGCTTGTTCGGACTGTTTTCCCGGAAGTTCCGCCGCGGGTTGAATATGAGTTATCAAATTTGGGTATGTCTCTCAATCCAGTTTTGCAGGAGATGGCAAAATGGGGTGAGTATTTTCGCTCAACTCTTTAAATTTTGCGTATCTCAATTTTATTCGATTTTGTAGAATTATTGTCGCATTTTGGTTTGTAGTATAATCAAACTATGGCTGATTTTGGTTATATGAATAACAGGTTTGATGTAATAGTCGTAGGGGCAGGACATGCAGGGTGTGAAGCCGCACTTTCTGCTGCCCGTTTGGGGTGTAATGTACTTTTATGTACTTTAAATGTAGATAATATTGCACTGCAACCTTGTAACCCCGCAATCGGAGGACCTGCAAAATCAACTTTGGTGAGAGAAATCGATGCTCTGGGCGGAGTTATGGGCGAAGTCGCCGATGCCACATATATTCAGATGAAAACATTGAATTCTTCCAAAGGACCTGCTGTAAGGGCTTTAAGAGCACAGTCCGATAAAAAAGAATATACTCAATTTATGAGAAATATTTTGGAGAGCACGGATAATATTTGGATTAAACAGACATGTATTACCGAGATAAAGGTTCATGGCGGACAAATTGTCGGTGCTGTTGATGAATACGGCTTGGAATACTCTTGTCGTGCAATTATTTTAACAACGGGGACTTCTCTTGAGGGTAAAATGTATGTAGGGCTGCAAGCATATTCAGGGGGGAGGCTTGGAGAACGTGCCGCAATAGGTTTATCCGAATCATTAAGAAAGCACGGGATTCAGACGAAAAAGTTAAAGACAGGAACGCCTGCAAGAGTGGACAAGAGAACGATTGATTATTCTAAAATGGAGGTTCAGCCCGGGGATGAAAAATTAAGTTTTTATTCTTTTAAACCCAACCGTCCCGTGAGACCGCAGGTTCCCTGTTATTTGACAAGGACGAATGAAGAGACCCATAAAATAATCAGGGCAAATTTGGATAAGTCTCCTATGTATCAAGGGTTGATTCAAGGTGTCGGTCCAAGGTACTGTCCCTCTATTGAGGATAAAATTGTAAGATTTGCTTCTAACCCTTCGCACCATATTTTTATTGAGCCCGAGGGATTGAATACTTATGAGGTCTATATTCAGGGATTTTCAACCAGTCTGCCTGCTTGTGTGCAAATAGAGATGCTAAGATCACTTCCGGGGTTGGAAAAAGCTCATATTATAAAACCTGCTTATGCGGTGGAATATGATTATGTTCCTGCGGTTCAAACAAAACATTCATTGATGTCAAAGGACATTGAGGGGTTATTTTTCGCAGGACAAATTAACGGTACGAGCGGTTATGAAGAGGCGGCAGCACAGGGCCTGGTGGCAGGCATAAACGCGGTTAAATATTTGAACGGCTCGGAGCCTCTGGAACTTTCAAGAGCGTCATCTTATATAGGAACATTAATAGATGATTTGGTTACGAAGGATATTCAAGAGCCTTATAGAATGCTTACATCCCGTTCGGAGTACAGATTATTGTTAAGGCAGGATAATGCCGATAGCAGATTAACGGATTTGGGACATCAAGTTGGGCTTATTGACGACAGTCAGTATCAAAGATTTTTAGTTAAACAGGAAAACATCAAAAAAGAGATGGAAAGGTTGAAAGAAACCAAACTGCCCGCAACGGATACGGTAAATAATGTTTTGGCGAAGTATGGTGAACATATAGACCGCGGAATGCGTATGGGAGAACTTTTGAAACGCCCGAACATTAATTACGGGATTTTTAAAGAATTGGATGAAGAGACCGAAAGGTTGAATTTTTCTGATGATATAACGGAAGAAGTTGAAGTTTTGATTAAATACGACGGTTATATAAAGCGTCAGGAAATGCAGGTAGAAACTGCGGAAAAGCTTGAAAAATACAGAATTCCGGTTAATATTGATTATTCAAAAATTAAACATATTTCTACAGAGACACGAGAAAAGTTGGAAAAAATTCGTCCCCAAAATTTGGCTCAAGCTTCTCGTATAGGCGGCGTAAAGCCTGCCGATATCTCTGTCTTGATGGTTATGCTTAAGTCTTGACGGTTACTGAGTGTATTTCTTGTTTACATAATGGGAAAACTGTATAGACGGGATTGTCCGCAAGCCGAGTGAAGTTGTGCGTGCACTGATGGAGTATAAACTTGACTCCAGAAAAATTAATAATGCTATAAGTTATGGAACAAATTCAGGGGAAATAAAATCTCAAATCAAAGCAATAGAAAAATTTTTGGATAAACAGTCTCTCAAGCACGATATGGAAGTATACAGAGGGGAGGGAAATTTTGGAGTATTTAATTCTGTAGTGTTAGATAAAGATAAAAATATTACTTTAAAAGATGTATTGGAAGAATTTACAAAGAAAATAGAAAATCAGAAATTTATTGAGAAAGCAGTGGATGATTTTGTGGATAAATCTTTATTAGGGCAATATATACACCAAGAACGGTTTCTTTCTACTGCAATAGCACGGGAGGCAACAGAACAGTATGCGAAGAAAATTTATTGGACAATAAAGGTTCCTAAAAAGACAAAGGCTTCTGTTATTGAAAGTTATAATGTAGAGCGGGAATCTGAGGCGGAACTTTTGATACAAAAAGGCTCTCAATTGTTAATAAAGGATGCAAAATATGATTTTGACAACAAAAGATGGAATATATGGGCAGATTTGATGCAATAGAATATTGCGGAAGGGTTATATCAGTATTATAATACAAAGGAGGTTTTCCAAATGCAAATAGATTCACTCAGACCAACAACACAACCATTAATAAGGCGAATAAAACAATCTTTTACAACGAAGTTTTGCAGATTAAAACACTTGTAAAAGATGTTTTTGAGCGTGAGAAAACGCAGTATCTAATAATAGCCTTGTAGGTCGTGGCACTGCCCGACAATAACTTTCAAAGGCGAACAAAAACTTTTTTAAAAAATACTTGTTCATTTTCTCTTCTTTTTAGGGAAGAAAAGAAGAGAAAACGAAACCAAAAGAGAAGAAAAACTGCCGTTGTTTCCGACATTTTCGCTTACGCTCAAATGTATTAATCTTTGGGCATACGCCCAATCACTTACGCACGCTATGGTTCGTCAATGCTCACATGCGTGCGGCTTGGATACTGGATTAGAAAATCTTGTAAGGCTGAAAATTTGTAGGTCGCGGCATTGCCCGACAAAATCTACTCACTATTCACTACTCACTATTCACTAACTTGTAGATTGACACCTCTCCTTACCCCTCTCTTGTTAGGATAGGGTATGCTTACAT
>CALUTM010000069.1 GCA_944323705.1 Candidatus Gastranaerophilales bacterium | reverse complement strand
AATTATATAGCAGGAATTTTGTGTGAAAACCTTCGAATATGCAAGGCAAAAGCACAACAACAGTTGCCTAAAATTCCCTTAAATGATAAGTCTATAAAAATTTAAACAATATACCGACCGTTACAACTCTATACTATTTACAGTCCAATTAAAATATTTTTGCCAATAAAACAAAAAGGCAAAATCTGCAAAAACACAAAAGCTTGTAGATTCTACTACAAGCCAATTTTTCTTTTTAACTATTCTATTACAATTTTAAAGAGATAACCAAAATACTGATATATTTAATTTACCCCAAAAAGTAAATGGGTGTGGTGGGACTCGAACCCACGACCAATTGATTAAGAGTCAACTGCGCTACCAACTGCGCCACGCACCCATCATATATTCAACTTTCAAAAATTATATCTTTCGTAACATAAATGCTACACCTAAATCTTATCACAAAGGATTTTTTTTTTAAACACTTGGCAAAAAAAATTTTTATATGTTTTAATACTAACATCATGAATATTTCGAAAATTCAAAATTCACAAAGTTTTTATAACACACAGACTCAAAAACCCAAAAGAGAATTTATAGATATTATTGCAGATAATATTAAAAATCCTCGTGATGTACAAGACTGTGTTGCGGTTCCGCGAGGAATTTTTAAAGCATATATTTACCTTATGGCAGGAAGCGGACTTTTATCCGTTTCTAACTTTCTTCCTTCAAACTGGAAAGCAGTAAAAACTTCCTTAAACGTCTTGGGAGCACTGCTTGGAATAGTTAGTGCGGTTTATTTTGCCAAACCGTTCGCAGTCAAAGGCTTGTCTCCAACAGTAGAAAAAGAAATGACTTTGTAAGCTTCTAATATTTTATTAATGACTCACTTTTGTCATTAATAAATTCAATATTCTTCATATTTGATTTTTCTCTAAATTCTTTCTTGCTTATTTCTTCTATTACATATTTATGGTTTAACTGGTCAACCCCTTCACCAAAACCTCTATCATATGAACCTTTACGGAACTGTAAATTACTGTCAATAAGCTTACCGTCATTACAGGACAAAAACATCTTAGCTTCTACAAAATCCTGCTTAAACGTTATTGCTCTGGATGGTGCATTCAAAAATATTACACCATCACAAAAAGTATCTGAATTAAATTTATATAATTTTGCATCTGCATGAATCATATCACGACGATTAAATGCTCCATAATACACCCCAGAATTACCTTTTACAACAAGATATTTATTACAAGCAGATGTATTAAATGCAATGAATAGCATCAAAAATATTATTTGTAGTTTTTTCATAAACTTTCTTCTCTAATTTCTAAATCATACTGTTTGTTTAAATCATACGACACATTGGTAATAACAATTTTTTTCACTTCTATATTTTTAGGAGCCGGTATCAACAAAAAATATTCTTTTTGCGGTTCAAGCCTGATAGGTAAAGCCTTCGTATTAAAGATTTCCTGACTTATCCGTACGTTATTTCTTACCGCCTTATCCGTTGGAAGATACATACCTACATACACTGCTGCACCAATTGGAGCTCCCAGAAAAAAAGTAATACCAGTTATGCCGCCGGCAATTATAGCCCCCGGAAGAGCAAACCAATAATATCTTCCCATATCCCTTTTGCGAGATTTTCTATAGATAGTTCGTCGGGATGGCGAAACTTCTTGTTGTCCCAATGTACTGACAAATATAACTTCACTTGATGAAGATAACAACACAGGTTTTTTACCGTTATTTTTGATTCTTACATCATACATTCTATAATGTTTTTTAACAGTTTTATGCTTATATTCCCCTTGCGGGATTGTCTTAAAACTGGCATCCATATCTTTTATAGTCTCAGCAAGCACTCCATTGCAAGCCAGAACAAAAATAATAAATAACGATAAATACTTTCTTTGCAATAAATTCATAAAAATACCATTTACATATATAACATAAACTGGTCAATTTGTAAATTTAAAGTTTTTTTGATTAATTATAACAATATTAATCTTGAACTAACATTAATATAAAAAGAAAAGACCTCCCTGTAAAAGAGAGGTCTTTCCGTAAACTTTTTTTATCAACTATCTTAATTTTACAGTTACAGATTTTGCTTTTTGAGTGTATTCAAGTTTGTCTTCTCTTGATAACCAGCCTAAGCCCATTTCAGCAAAGTTTTCATTTAAGCTGAGGTCTTTTTTCATTTTATTGATAGATACTTCACCTTTGTTTGAAAGGTAGTTGTAAATTTGACCTGCTGATTCAATAATTTGTTCTTGGATTCCTTTTTTTTCTTCTTTTACTCTTGCCATTTTAATCTCCTTTTCTGTGTATATCTGTAATTGCTTACCAGTTCATTGTAGTAAAAATTTTTTAATTTGGCAAGTAGTTTAAATGCTGTTTATGATAAAATAGTCTATAAGGAGTATGTTATTAAATTCTATTAAAGTCGATTTTAGGACTAAAATTTTAGTCGATAAATATCTTGGGCTTATTTCTGAGGGGATTAAACCCTCGGAAATACTGGTTCTTGTGCAAAATTCGACCCTAAAAAAACAGTTTTCGGATAAAATTTTAGAAAATATAAATGTTAACGCAATTGAGAAATTAAATGTCCATTCATTTTTTTCTATTGTATATAATACACTTATTGATAATTGGTGTTTTATTGAAAATTTAATCCCCGGGAGCAGGAGTTTTATTCTCCCAAACCTTGTCGGACTCGAGGTTTCGCAATTTATATTAAAAGATATTTTAAAAGAAATTGATGTTAAAGGATACAATTCAAAAAAATCACTGCTACACCAAATTTTCAGAAGATATTCTCTCATTGTACAAAATCACCTGTCCAATGATGAAGTAAAAGAACGCTCCAAAATTTTAAAAGAATCTTTTGCGGATGATGCGGAAGTTATTATCAAAAGGCTTTTGTCCTCGACCCTAAAAAACCGCAGTCTTGACTATTTGAGGCAAACTTTAATTTTTAACCATGTTTATAAAAATACGGATTATTTCAAAAATATCAAATATCTTCTCATAGATGATGCCGATGAAATGACACCTGTTTGTTTTGATTTTATCAGTTATCTTAAGCCGCAATTAAAAGATTGGGTAATTTGTTTTGATTCGCTTGGTTCATCAAGGTGCGGTTATCTGAGTGCGGACACATCAATTGAATTTAAGTTAAAAAAATTATTTAACGAAGATATTCAAAACGATAAAGAAATTTTTAAACAGGGTGAAATAATATTTTCCAATATTCTTGAAGATAAACATGAAAAATTGGAAAATTTTACATTAATATCCCTCTCAAAACGTGCGGAAATACTGGATTATACGATTGAAAAGATACAAAAATTATTTAAAAAAAATATTCTTCCGAAAGATATAACAATAATAACTCCGCTTCAAGATGACATGCTTCATTTTACTTTGAAAGAAAACCTGAAATGTAATCTTTTATTCTTATCAGGAAGTGAAAAGCTCATTGACAATCCGTTAGTAAAAGCAAGCTTAAATATTCTGAAACTAATGCTCGGGATTGAAATAACCGACATGGACTTAAGGGTTATTCTGTCTGATTATATAGGCATTCCTCTTAAGTACTGTCAGACAGTTTTAAGTTATTATAAAGAAAATCATGTACTGCCGGAGACAACAGAATTTTATACGGAAAGATACGAAAATTTTTACAACGTTTTCAATAATGTAAAAAATAAAGAAACCAAATTATCCGCAAAAGTTTTTGAAATGTTTTATTCGGTCGTAAAATATACGGACGAAACCAAAATAAACAAATTTAACTTTTTCATAAAACAACTGAAAGATTTTGAAAATGTTTTAGGTTGGCAAAAAGTAATCGAAAGAGCGGAAGAAATTATTATCCAAATAGAAAACTCCATCATTGCGGAAAATCCGAGTTCTACATTAAGCCTCAATGACAACGATTTAGTCATTGCAACTCCGCAGAAAATTATAGACAATAAAATCTCTTCCAAATATCAATTTTGGCTGGACGTTTCACATTCTGACTGGGTAAAGACCGATACAGGTCCTCTGTATAATGCCTGGGTTATGCAGGCTGATTGGACAAAAGACGAGTATACTGTAGAGGATGATATATTTTTATCAAAACAAAAAACCGCAAGAATTTTAAGAAAACTTTTATTACTTGCAAAAGAGCATATATGGGCTTGCTCGAGCTTGTTTGATCCGGCAGGTGTTGAAAATATCGGCGGTATTGAAGAATATCTTGCAGGTGGTGAAGAGGATGCGGTAGAAGAGAATAAAGCATTCCGAATAATTCCCCGAGAGGATCAAAAGCCCGTATTGGATTATCAAAAAGGTTCCATGGCAATTTCTGCGGTACCGGGGGCAGGAAAGACAACTATTCTGCTTGCACTGATTATTAAACTCATGGACAGGGGAGTTAATCCTTCCAACATTTATGTTCTGACTTACATGGATTCTGCGGCAAGAAATTTCCGTGAAAGAATAAAAAACATGTGCCCAAACTCCTCACAGCTTCCGAACATAAGCACCATCCACGGACTTGCATTAAAAATAATTAAAGAAAATTCTAACTTTGAACGCCTAAATCTTGCCTCTGATTTTGATATCTGTGATGATACCCAACGTTCAAGAATAATAAGAACCGTCGGCGGCAAAGCAACAAAGACTGAAATTGAAGAATTTGACAGAGCAATTTCCGTACTTAAACTACAGGAAGGAAATATTGATACCCCGTCAAACGACAAAAAAACAGAAAAGTTTAAAACTTTTTACAAAGAGTATCAGGCACAACTGCGGGAAGCAAATTTAATCGACTACGACGACATTTTAATCATGTCGGTTAAACTGCTTGAAAACAATCCCGACATATTAAAATATTATCAGGAACAATGTGAATATATTATTGAGGACGAAGCTCAGGATTCTTCCGGCGTACAACAAAAATTAATCGGGCTCTTAAGCGGAAAACATAAAAACTTAATCCGCTGCGGAGATATAAATCAAGCTATTACAACAACGTTCTCAAACGCTGATGTTGAAGGTTTCAGGGAATTTATCAAAAATGCCGACAAGACAGTCGAGATGAATCATTCCCAAAGATGTACGCAAGAGGTCATGAATCTTGCCAATAAACTTGTGGATTATGGAGACAAAATTCTGCCGAAAGCTTTTTTCAAAATTCACATGCACGGAGTTGGGGGTAAAAATCCCAAAAGCGAAAATGCCGTATTCTCCTACATATTTGAGAACGGATTCGCCGAAAGAAATTTTATCTTGAAAGAAATCAAAAACATACTTACAAAAAATAAAGATGCAACAATCGGAATACTCTTAAGAAACAATTATCAGGTTGCAAGTTGGACAAATTTTATAAATGATGCGGGCTTAAAAACCATAACGAGAAGTGAATCACTCGGACAAAAGGGCGTATTTAACACAATCTTTTCCATACTAAAGTTTATACAAAATCCGTTTGATAACGAAGTATTGGTTTCTACATACGAAACTCTTGCCGAGCATGGATTTTATAAGCCCAGACTGCAACTGGAGATAAGAGCTTCAGAAATTCCTTTTATACAAAAAGACGGTGACAATATTGAGTCGCAAGACCTTTCCCAATTCTTATGGGACATGCAGTACTGGTTGAACTCCTCCACGCTTCCGCCGGAAGAACTTGTTATAAGAATAGGTTTGTTTTATTACACAAGTGATATTGAAAAGTCCAATGTCTATCTGATTGCAACTCTTGTAAAGAGACTTAACTCACAGGGCAAATTTGATTTAACTTTGCAAAGACTTGAAGAATTGTCAAAGAAACCGTCCTTGAGCGGATTTAAATTCTTCTCCGAAGAAGAAGATAAAGATGCAATGAAAGGTAAAGTACAAATAATGACATTGCACAAATCCAAGGGGGATGAATTTGAATATGTTTTTCTACCCGAAATGGCAGAAAAAAATCTTTCGATTGATGTTGAAAAAGCAAAATTAAAGGCTTCGTCATTATTCATGGAGGAAGTAAAATCCTTTAACAGTGACTACAAATGCAAAACAGAGCTTGAACTGAAAGAATTTAATTCAGAAGAAAGTTTGCGGCTTTTGTACGTTGCAATTACGCGTGCACAACAAAAATTATATATAACAACTTCCTCTAAAGCCAAAGGATGGGGAAATAAAGAAGTTGATCAAGAACCGAGCATTATTTTTGAACACATACTTTAATAAAAAGGGAACGAATTTTATTAACATTTAAAGTATAAATATTGAGTTTATGTACTACATTTTCCCCCCCTCTAATATTTACCCCTCTAGTATTTACCCCTTACATTTTCCTAAATTTTATCATTACCTAATAACCCGATTGGACTCTCTTTTTCGGCAATGTTTTAATTCGTGAAAAATTCCATAATTTAGGAGTTAGTTTAGGGGTAAATAGAGTTTATAAACCGAACGAACATCTACCCCACCAGGGGTAAATGAACTTTGGAAACAAAACGCTCAATTACTCCGCATAATTAAAAGGGGTAAATGAACTTTGGAAACAAAACGCTCAACTACTCCACATGATTAAAAGGGGTAAATGAACTTTGGAAACAAAACGCTCAATTACTCCGCATAATTAAAAGGGGTAAATAGAGTTTACAGACTGAACGTATATCTACTTAACCTATCGAAAAGGAGGTCAAAATGACAATCAGAAAACTTACTGTGGCAGCTGCAATTGCCGTTGGAATAGCAACGTGTTCGTTCAATACGGTAATGGCAGCCTGCCCGTGTGACGAGCGACCCGTTGTTACCCAGGGTGCTTGTCCGTGTGATGAAATACCGGAGATAACGGGTGCAGCCTGCCCGTGTGAGACAGCTCCGCAAACAGATTGCGGATGTCCTGTGGCTCCCAAGTGTGAGCCTGACCCGGTACCTTCGTGTGCACTTTGCCCGGGGGTTAAAGACTTATCAAGGGCTGATATGAAACAGGTTTATTCTTATCCTAACGCTGTTTACGGTTACAACAACTTTGTAGGTACGGAAAAGGATTCTATCTACACAGCTGAGGGTTTTTCGGTAAACAGAGAAATTAATC
>CALUTM010000068.1 GCA_944323705.1 Candidatus Gastranaerophilales bacterium | reverse complement strand
CGAACTTCTATCGTTGTCCGTCTCTTTGCGAATTAACAAGTTTATTCGTCTTTATCTATTCTGTTGTCAAAGTGCAAAACTAACCCTTTAAGACATTAATATATAAAATGCTATTTACTTTAAAGGCTCATTATCTTTTTGTGAAGATGACCGGAATACTTTTTTTATTTTTTCCTCCAGCTGCATTTAGTTGCTCCATCAACACTTGTGAAGATAACCAACATTAACTATCATATTTCATCAAAAATAAATGTCAACATATCTTTTTACAAAACTTAAAATATTAATAAAAAAGACTAATTTTCATTAGTCTTTAATAATAGTAATCAAGTGTAGAAAAATAAAATGTTAAACGTTTTCGTTATTCTGTCATACCCATTAAACGATCCATCACTACATCCATGACGGCCGGTGCAAGTTCTTCACCAAATTCTTCTTGTACAATTCCATAAATCATTTCGAATTGTTCCATATAACCCGCTACTCTGTCTTGAGTTGCAGCATCAACTTCTGCAGCTCCTGCTGTTGGTGCAGCTACAAAGAAATTATTGCTTGAGAGAAACTCCATAACCTTTGAAGGATCTACTTGAGTTTCTTCATGATTATTTACTAAAGGTTGTTCCTGAGCTTTTCCTTCTTGTGCAACATCATTACGTCTTTGCGGAACATAACCGCCTACGCCGTAATTACCATATCCTGAAAGTCTGCCGATTCCGTCTGTCATTTTTCTACTCCTTATTTTCTTTTCTTTACATCATGTATAACGGCATATTTTTTGAAAACTTTAGGGTTTTTAAGAAAATCGTTACATTTCGTTACATTAAGGCAATTATTATTAAAAAAAATACTTTATATACATGTGTTACAAAATAAGAAGGTGAAGTTATGATGAATTTTGGCGGGTATCTTGGCGGTATGTACGGAATGGGAGCCATGGGTGCAGGGAACGTAAATCAGTATTACAAAGCGAAATACGGTTGCGAAGACTGCCTGATGGGAAGACCATATTACCAAATGATGGAAAAACCAAGAATTAATATGGCAGAAAAATATTCAACACCCAATTTCATTCAAAGATTTTTGAAAAAAATCGGCTGTTAGTCATTATTTATTCATGTTATTATTAACATGTTGATAATAATATGGAGTTCTTATATGGCTAAAGATTGCAGTTTTGATGTAGTGTCCGAATTTGACAAGCAAGAGCTTGTTAATGCGGTCGATCAGGTTAAGAGAGATTTAACTTCACGCTTTGATTTGAAGAATTCAAATTCCTCAATCGAATTGGAAGGAGACAAGTCTATTACAATTACTACCTCTGACGATATGAAACTCAGAAATATTTATGACATCCTCCAGTCAAAGCTTGTAAAAAGAGGTATAAGTATTAAAATTCTTGATGCACAACCCGTAGAAAATGCCCTCGGCGGGAACGTAAGACAGGTCTATAAACTTAGAAAAGGTCTGACACAAGAGTTAGCAAAGAAGATTACGGCGGACATCAAAGACTCAAAACTTAAGGTACAAGCCTCTATTCAAGGGGAACAAGTGCGAGTAACAGGAAAAAGCAAAGACGATTTGCAAGCCGTTATCCAAATTCTACGCAAAAATGAAGACAAATATGAAGCACCGCTACAGTTTACTAACTACAGATAAAAATGACAAACTTAGAAAATACAATAGACAGAATACAAGAATTAATCGACTCCGGGGCAGAACAGCAGCTGCGGGATGAGTTGAACACATATCATTCTGCGGATTTGGCAGATATATTTCAACAGCTTAAGCCCGAAGAACGCTTAAAATGCATTACCGAAATCGATGAAGAGAAAGCTGCCGACGTGATTGAATATCTGCCGCCGCAGCTTCAAGTCGAAATTCTTGGTGACATAGATACGACTTTAGCGTCAAGGCTTATTTCAAAACTGCCGCATGATGAAGCTGCCGACGTTCTTGGTGATATGGAAGAGGATGAGTCGCAGGCTTACCTGGACAAATTACCGCAAAAATTTTCATCCGAGGTTCGGGAGCTTCTTACTTACAACGAAGATACAGCAGGCGGTATAATGACACCGCTTGTTATGACTGTTTATGACAATATGACGGTCAAAGAAGCTCTGGAGACAATTCGGATTAAAGCCGAAAAAGAAAATATGGAACTCTACTATGTATATGTCGTTGATAAACATAACCACCTGGTCGGAGTTGTTTCTCTCAGAACACTTATAACAACACCGATGCACCTTAATATCTCGGACATTATGTCAAAAGATATTGTAAAAATTCATGTTGACGACTATCAGGGACACATTGCAGATATCTTTATGAAATACCAGTTTAACGCATTGCCGGTTGTTGATTTGTATAATCACTTGAAAGGTATTGTTACTTGGGATGACGTCCAGGACATCGTTGAAGAAGAAACTACAGATGAAATCTTGACATCTTCAGGTATCGTAACGGATTTGGGAGACGAAGACGATGACATTTTAACGGGCAGCCTTGCTCATTCCATTAAAGCACGCACACCTTGGCTGTTTATAACGCTTATCGGAGAATTCATTGCGGTTACAATCACAAGTAAGTATGATAAAACATTTTCGGCACTGCCCGTTATTGCGGCGTTTATGCCTTTACTCGCAGGGCTTGGCGGAAATATCGGAACACAAAGTATAACGCTTATGGTGCGTGGTATGTCAACAGGGCAAATTACGCTAAGTTCAGGTTGGCATCACATCATGAGGGAAACAATAACAGGTCTCAGCATAGGTTTCATATTTGGGATGCTTGTAACCCTCGTAACATGGGGATGGCAGCATAATATAGAATTAGGACTTATAGTAGGTATTGCAATGTCTTTGAATATGACAATCGCTACTATGATTGGAACCTGCACGCCTTTGGTTCTTAAGAAAATGAAAATTGACCCCGCTGTAGCGTCAGGTCCCGTAATCGCAACAACCATTGACGTTATAGGACTTGCGGTCTACCTTACACTTGTTACATGGTATCTGATAAATTTATAAAATATCAGACAAAATCAACGTCATTTACACCCTTGCGAGGATATTGCCCTATACGTGCAAAAAGTTCATTTACATCCACATCGGGATATTGTTTATGCAGATTTAACAAATCATCAAGTATTCGGTTGTTTTCCGTAAAACTGCAATTATTGCAATCAATTAGAGGATTATACTTCGGCGTAAATTTTCCGTCCAGATAATCAACATAACTCGAAGGGTTTGCAGCATCAGAAGCCAGATTGAAGTTATCAGGCAGTGTTTTATAATACTCACCGTTTGCATTTTTATTTAACATATAGCAGTCACAAGGAGCGACCTTACCGTCAGGAAGTAAAAACGGTCTCAATTTTGATTGGTGACAAGTTGAAAGTTGAGCAGGCTTTGGAACTTTATCCTGTACAAAGAACCTCTTATAACCAAGTTTATCTATAAGTTCCTTAAGCATACTCCGCTCTTTTGTTGCCTGCTCAGAAGTCGTGCAACAATCAGGCAATACCCTTACATATCTTGCATTGTATTTTTCCGCAATATCCGCAACTTCTTTAAACATATTCATACTCTGAAAACTTACCATTATTATTGCAGTAGGTCGTAAGTAAAGACAATAACGCTATTAGGGTCCCAATAGCCATTGTTTTAACAATATTCATGCTTTTCCCTTTCTACTCATCCTAATATACCTAAAAATATAATTTGCTATTTTTAAGTAAGATTTTTCTTAAATGTTACAAAAATTTATAAAAACGTTAGATTGTAAGATGCGGTAAATCTTTGATTTACCGCATCAAATAAAACTTCAAATAAAAAAGGAGCCGCAGCAATTGCTGCGGCTCCTTTTTTATTAATCATATTTTATATAGAGCAAGTACAAACGCCGTCTTTGCAATGATAGCCGAGAGCTTCTTGGGCTTCTGCCATTCTTACTTTGATACGTCCGTCTACCGCGATGCCTTCACCCGTTTTTTCAGAAATCAACAACGGGTTGATATCTAATTCATCGATGAATTTGAAATCGTTAACGAGTTGAGATAATCTCAACAATGTTTCTTCAATTTGTCCAATCTGGGCAGGCTTAGTACCTCTTGCACCTTCCAATAGCTTGTATGCCTTAACTGATTTAATCATTTCTTTAGCATCAACATCTGTCAAAGGTGCAATTCTGAATGTTACGTCTTTCATAACTTCAATAAATACACCGCCTAAACCAAACATCATCATCGGACCGTATTGAGGATCTGTTGCAATACCGCAAACCATTTCTCTGTTGCCTTTTACCATCTCTTGGATGATAACACCTTCCAAGCCTTCCAGAAGTCCTTTTTCTTTAAGCTTAGCAATAAGGTCTTGATATTCACTTCTCAATTGTTCGGCAGATTGGATATTAACTCTTACACCGCCAACATCAGTTTTGTGAGAAGTTGTTTTAGAAGTCATTTTCATAACAACAGGATATCCGATAGAATCAGCAATTGTTACAGCTTCATCTTCAGTTTTTGCAAAACCGGATTTGCAAACCCTGATGCCGTATGCGTCTAACACATCAATAGATTCTCTTGTTGTAAGTTGATCTCTGCCTTCGTTAACAGATTTTGCAATAATTTCTTGAGCACGCTTAAAGTCAACATCGTATGTAGGAATTTTACCTTCTGATCTTTCCATCCATAATCTTTGTTGATTTAATCTGTTCAAGCCGTCAGCAGCTTCTTCAGCATACATAAAGAACGGGATGTTAACATCCATATCAGACAATTTAGCAAAGAATTCGCTCTTAGTCATAAATACGCCGATAACAGGTTTTTCAGGATGTTCAGCCTTAATTTCCATAAGAGCTTTAGCTACATCAATATCTTTCAAGCCTAAGAACGGAAGATAGATTGTAATAATCATATCTACGTTTTCATCAGCAATAACAGTTTCTAATGTTTGCTTGTAGTGCTCAATAGGAGCTGAAGCAATCATATCGACAGGGTTTTTAACAGAAGCCGCTGCCGGTAAGAAACTTCTTAGTTTTTCTTTTGTAGCATCTGTCAATTTAGCCATTTGCATACCGTGTTCGCAAACAGCATCCGTTGCCATAATACCGGGACCGCCTGAGTTAGTGATAATAGCAACTCTGTCGCCTTTCGGAATCGGGCAGTTAGCAAAAACCTTAGCCGTTGCAAACAAGTCTTTTAAAGAATATTCTCTTATAACACCTGATTGTTGCAAAAGTGCGTTTGCAGCTTTATCTGCACCAGCCAAAGAACCCGTGTGAGAAGATGCTGCACTTGCACCTGCTGCGGAACGTCCTGCTTTAAGTGCCAAAATAGGTTTTTTCTTAGAAATTCTTGAAGCAAGTTTTCTGAAGTTAGCCGGATTTTGGATTGATTCCATATAAAGAAGAATTTGTTCTACGTCAGAATCATTTTCCCAGTACTCAAGAGCTGTTTCAGCGTTAACATCAGCCTGGTTTCCGATTGAAATGAATTGAGCGAAACCGAGGTTAAGGTCTTTAAGGATGTTTAGAATACCGCCGCCTAAAGCACCTGATTGAGAAACGAAACCGATATTTCCTCTCTCAGGAAGAGATTCTGCAAAGCAGCCGTCCATTCTGATATCAGGGTGAGTGTTAACTACGCCTAAGCAGTTAGGCCCAACGCATCTCATACCGTATTCTCTGACTTTTTCCAATAATTGCTTTTCAAGCTCAGCACCTTCTTTACCTGTTTCTTTGAAGCCTGCCGTGATTATACATAAACCTTTGATACCCTTTTCGTGGCACTGGTCAATTGTTGAAAGAACAAATTTAGCATTAACAACGATAATAGCCAAATCTACTTCACCCGGAACTTCAAGAACTGAAGTATAAGCCTGAAGTCCTTCAATAATTCCACCCTTCGGGTTAACCGGATAAATTTTTCCGTTAAAATTGTATTCTTGTAATCGCTTCATAATATCAGAACCGATTGTGTGTTCTTTGGTTGAAGCTCCTATAACTGCTATTGATTTTGGTTTCATGATTTTGTCTAAAACGTTCATGAGTCTCTTCCTTTCTTTTACAAATTACATGAAAATTATATTACAAACACATTTTTTAAGGGTAGTAAATATTTATTTTTGTTAAATATTATAAAACATCTAGCAAATTTTTTTCTGTTTAAGTTTTCAACTTTCTAAAAGAAAGGATTTTATAAAATTATGCAAATTAATCAACCAAATTTTAATCAAGCTACTTTTGAAGGAAGAAAAGTTCCAAGATATCTTTATCATATGACTTCTGTGGATAAATTTAATGAAATATCAAAGTCAGGCTATTTGAAAGCTATGCCTGATAGTATGACTGATGGTAAAGTTAATGGTATTTTTACTTTTAATCTTCAGAACTTTGTAAAGAATTGGGATAAGGACCCAAAAATGCCTTTAGGTAAATTAATTATGGATTATGTCGCAAGAGGCAAGGAAGTCGTAATGCTAAGAATCCCTACAAAAAATCTTTCTGTTGACGGAAAAAATAATATTAAAACTAGGGATGTGAAAAATCTAATTGATTGGAAATTTGAGTCTTATAGACCTGGAGCAAAAATTCCTGATTCTATGTTAGGGGAATCTTTAAATGAGGGGCTCCATAAAATCCGTAAAGGGAAAGCTATAGAATATATTATACCGGAAGACGTTGCATTATCTGATATTCAAGAATTAGGTCGGGGAAAATATAATAGCAGAGTTTCCTTGAAAGAAAACTTAAAATCATTTTTAGATGGTTTTTCAGAATCACAAAGTTTAAGATAGGCGTTGTTAATACAAATTGGATAATGAATATTTTTGTGTTAAAATTTACAAAAGTATTAACGTGAAAGGATTAAATATATGGAAAAATTAGCAGACATTGGCGTTTTTGGCGGTTCTGGATTCTACAAGTTTATGGAAGATATAAAAGAAGTAAAGGTTGAAACGCCGTACGGAATGCCCTCTGACAGTTTATTTATAGGTAAAATCGGTTCTCACGATGTTGCGTTCATGCCGCGTCATGGAAGAAGCCACACTATTTTACCACATTTGATTAACTACAGAGCCAATGTTTGGGCTATGAAATCAGTCGGCTGTAAACGAGTAATTTCACCTTGTGCCGCGGGGAGCCTGCAAAAAAAAGTAGAACCCGGAAG
>CALUTM010000067.1 GCA_944323705.1 Candidatus Gastranaerophilales bacterium | reverse complement strand
AATACCTTCATAACTCGGAGAAGTTACAATCAGAGCCTTTGGAGAGTATTTTTTTAGCAATTCGCCCGTATTTTCTAATTTTGTATATACGCCCCACTCTTCATTATAAGGCAGCGTATATTCAACAAGCTCTGCCCCCGCAAGTTTCACGGCATTCTTATGACAGGGGTGAGCCTTATCCCACACAAGAATCCTATCCCCCTGATTACACGCCGCCAAAACAGCCGCTAAAATTCCGCTCGTAGAGCCGTTGGTTAAAAAATGCGTAGATTTTGTGCCATAAACTTTTGACGCATATCTCTCCGCCTTTTCAAGTGCCTCCTGCGGATTATAAGCATCGGTCTCGGAGATATCACACCTATACCACTGATAAAATTTATGCAGAATACACAGATTACCATCGTGGCTTGGCGTTGTAAAAAAATACTTCCGTTTCTTTTTTCTTATTAAGGACACCAGACTCATAACAGTATTCTACCAGAAAAAGAAAAAACGATTAAGTGTATTTTATACTACTTAAAAAATCATTCTAAAGTATTACTATTTCTTGCATACAACCCCCTTGAGAATAGATTAAGTGTATGATATAATAATAGTAGAGGTAGATACACTTAATAAAACTTAAAGGTAATTTACTCAAGACATCCTAAAACAGACGCAAATAATTTCCAATAAGTATTTACCCGAAAGATTTACCCCACCCCAAAAGTATTTACCCTCAGAGTGTTATAGCCCCACACCACTCTCAAATAAAAAAGGTATCTGTTACTTAAGACAAACGGTGAGAGCAATGGATACGGTACTTACACAAAGACAACCATTTGAAAAGACTGCGACAAGTGCAGCAGGCATAGGTATTGCCATCTGTCTGATTCTCTCACAGAATTTAATAATATCGGCCAAAGACATCGGAAACATTACGGGAATTTCACCGGGATTAAACTATATAAAAGAACGACAACGGCAAGAAGAAATCTTTGAACAAGAAATATCACAAAAATATTCAAACGCAGAAATTGTAGAAGTAGAAAAAGGTGTTAAACATGTCAGAATGATAAAATATTACAACAACAGACCCGTCAGAATAAATATAGTCGAACTGTCACAAGGGTTGAATAAAAATCTTTCGGTAGAACCGTCGATTGCATCAGAGACTTTAGCCGCAAGACAAAAGATTTCAAACATAGCAACCAGAGAAAATGCAATTGTCGCAATTAACGGAGGATATTTCAAACCACAAACCGGGGTTCCGCTGGGAACATTAATGATTAACAAAAAAGTATATACGGGACCAATCTATGACAGAGTTGCAATGGGTATATTTGATAATAATAAATACGAAATGGCAAGGGTCCAACTGAAAGCAAATGTAGAAACAAATATAGGAGGGTTAAAAATTGATAATGTCAATCAGCCTAGAATGTTGTCAGTGCATACAATCGTTTATACGCCGGATTGGGGTGAATATTCTCCGCCTACTCCTCGGTACGGAAAGCAAATAGTTATCGAGGACGGGCGGCTGGTCAAGAGTTCTTACGGAAGATGTAAAATACCCCAAAACGGATTTGTAATAGTTGGAGCAGAGAAAAATTTAAACAAAATTATTAATGCTAAAAGATTTAGACTAAACATTAAAATAAATCCTGAGTGGAAAGACGTTAATCACATAATAAGCGGTGGTCCGTACCTGATAAAAAACGGCGATATTTATGTCGACATGACAGCCCAAAAGCTTTCATCAATAGGAGGAAGAAATCCTCGTACCGCAATAGGGTATACCTCTGACAATCATCTAATAATGCTTACGGCAGACGGAAGAGAAGGGGCCTCTATCGGTTTAACCCTGATGGAACTTGCAAACCTTATGAAAGAGTTCGGCTGCGTCAATGCAATGAACCTTGACGGTGGTGGTTCAACAGTTATGTACGTAAACGGGCAAGTCGTTAATAAGCCCCCAATCCAAGGCGGTATACCGCTTTCTCACACATTAACCGTCAGAAAAATTTCTTAATAGTGCAAACATTTGCCCTAACAAGCTGCCCGCTTTCGTAGTTTTCGGAAGCGGGTTTGAGTATCTGAGGCTTGAAAGAAGTGTATAAATGTGTTAATCTATAGTGTTGGTCTTTAATTAAAAAAAGGGGGGTATTATGATGAAGGGTTTTGCAATGTTATCAATCGGTAAAACAGGTTGGATAGAAAAGGATGTGCCTGCATGCGGACCGCTTGATGCTATATGTAAACCGATTGCCCTTGCTCCTTGTACTTCTGACATTCATACCGTATGGTCAGGAGCGATAGGAGAACGCCACAATATGATTCTGGGTCACGAAGCCGTCGGAGAAGTTGTGGAAGTAGGTAATCTGGTAAAAGATTTTAAAGTCGGGGATAAGGTACTTGTCTCCGCAATAACACCGGACTGGAGTTCTCTTGAAGCACAGGAAGGTTACGCTATGCATTCCGGCGGAATGCTCTCGGGCTGGAAATTTTCTAATTTTAAAGACGGTGTTTTCGGAGAGTATTTCCATGTAAACGATGCAGACGGAAACCTTGCACATCTTCCGGACGGAATGGATTTAGGGGCTGCTTGCATGATAAGCGATATGGTTCCTACTGGATTCCACGGGGTTGAACTTGCAGATATACAGTTTGGTGATAATGTTGCCGTAATCGGTATCGGACCTGTCGGGCTTATGGCTGTTGCAGCAGCTGCAATAAGAGGTGCTTCAAACATTTACGCAGTCGGTTCCAGACCTGTTTGTGTAAGTCTTGCAAAAGAATTTGGTGCAACCGATGTAATTAATTACAAAGAAGGCGATATTGTGGAACAAATTCTTGACAAAACACACGGACGCGGTGTTGACCGTATCGTTATAGCAGGCGGCGATAACGATACCTTTGATCAGGCTATAAGAATGCTTAAACCCGGAGGAAAAATCGGAAACGTAAACTATTTGGGCGAAGGTGACTATGTAAAAATTCCAAGAACACCATGGGGTTGCGGAATGGGACATAAACTTATTACCGGCGGTTTGATGCCCGGAGGCAGGTTAAGATCCGAAAAACTTGCAAGACTCGTTGAAACACACCGCATACATCCTGAAAAATTAATCACACATACTTTCCACGGGTTAGAGAATGTCGAACCCGCCCTGATGCTTATGAAAGAAAAGCCAAGAGATTTAGTAAAACCATTGGTTATAATCGATTAAGCCTTAAAACTCCCTCAAAATAGAGGGAGTTTTAAATTGTTAAAAAAAAATAAACTTTGAGCATTAATATAATTTGATACCTTATAATTATCATATATAATGTTAAAGTAAGGGGGGAAATCATGAAAAATCCGTTCAAAGGAACAAATGATGAAAATCTAAATAACGACGTTGATATAAATAATGCAACAAGTGAAGAAGTAAATGATAATGCTGCTGAAGAGACAAAATCCGAAGAGGAAAAGTTAGCAGCCGAAAATACCGTACAGGAAGAATCGGAAACAATTACCGAAGAACCTGATATAAACCCGCTTCAGGAAAAATATGACAAGTTAAACAATCAATACATAAGACTTGCTGCCGACTTTGACAACTACAGGAAACGCCATGAGCAGGAAAAAGAAGCTTTATTAAAGTATGGTGCAGAAAATACCTTGAAAAAAATGATAGAAGTTCTTGATAATTTTGACAGGGGTCTGAAGGCTATTGAAACAGTCGACGACTGTGAAAAAGTAAAAGAATGCTATAATCTTGCTTATAAAAACTTTACGGACGTTTTGACAAAAGCAGGGCTTGAGAAAATCAAGGCAGAAGGTGAGACATTTGATCCGAATTACCATGAAGCGGTCATGCAAACTCCGAGTTCCGATAAACCAGAACACACAATTATAGCAGAATTACAAAAAGGATACAAATTGGGAGACAAGGTTTTACGCCCGGCTCTCGTAAACGTAGCAGTACAGGAATAAAAAATAGCAATGAGTGATTACTATGAAATACTTGGCGTAAGCCGAAACGCCTCAAAGGAAGAAATAAAAAATGCCTTTAGAAAAATGGCACGGAAATGGCACCCCGATGTGAACAAATCGCCGGAAGCCGAATCAAAATTTAAAGAACTCGGTAAAGCATACGAAGTGTTGATGGATGATGAGAAACGCTCAACCTATGACCGTTTTGGAGAGGACGGGCTTGCCAATGCAGGATTTAATACACAAGGACCGTTTGCGGGCGGATTTGGCGACTTGGATGAAATCTTTAATTCGTTTTTCGGCGGCTTCGGTTTTGGAGGGTCTTCAAGACGTCAAGATCCTAATGCACCGGCAAGAGGAGACGATTTACGACTTGATATAGAACTTGAGTTTGAAGAAGCCGTATTTGGTCTTAATAAAGAAATAAAAATTGACCATCTCGAGACCTGCAAATCTTGTAACGGCACTGGAGCCAAGACAGGTGCAAAACCCGAAATGTGTAAAACCTGCGGAGGCTCGGGAAGGATACAACAAACAACAAGGACAGTTTTAGGGCACTTCACCCAAATAGTTACATGCCCGCATTGTCATGGGAAAGGTTCGGTAATAACCGATCCCTGTCCTGATTGTCATGGCGAAGGCAGAAAAACTGTCGAGAAGAAAATAGAAGTAAAAATTCCGGCAGGTGTTGACAACGGTTCTAAAATGAGACTTTCGCATGAAGGAGATGCAGGCATAAACGGCGGTATAGCAGGAGATTTATATATTGTCATTCACGTAAAACCCTCTCTATACTACAAAAGGGACGGTATAAACGTGTTTACAAAACTTGATATAACACCTGCCCAAGCCGTGTTAGGAGACACCGTAACGGTTAAAACCCTTGACGGGGATAAAGAAGTATCCTTACCGGCGGGAATTCAGCACGGAGAGGTCGTAAAAATAAGAGGTGCAGGGATTCCAAACCTCTCAAAACCTTCAGTCAGAGGTGAGCATGTTGTAGTAATAGGGGTAAAAACTCCTACGCATATTTCAAACGAAGAAAAGATGCTTTATCAAAAGCTCTATGAGATTCAAATCGGACGAAAAGCAAAAGAATCCGTTAAAGAACGCATAAAAGGTGTTTTTAAATAATGCTGCTTATGGTAAAATAATTAAAGTCAGATAACTCGGAGAGATGATGCGGAAGTTTTTATTTATATTGTTAGTCCTCTTAATCAGTTGCACAAACGCTTTTGCCGCAAAAATCCCTGCTGAAGTTAAAACATATATACTAAAAGATTTTCCGCAGGCAGATATACGATTTGACGGAGTAATAATCTTGCCCGACAATACCATATACCTTCCGCTTTATCCTTCATTATTCTCAGATATTACCGAATTAAAGATAAAAGAAACTCACCCTGCAAATCAAAACCTGAAACAAGAGCCGGATGTTGTTATTTTTAACAATGATTTTGTACTGTTAAAAGTTTTATCAGACGGAGAAGGGCACAGAACCGTATTACACATGGTAAATCCTCCTCTGCAAGTCAGAACAGGTTTACTGCCTCAGGATATGTTAGTCCCGAGCGGATTAATTATACCTGAAAATATAAAAGGGATTATCGGGAACCTGAAAATTGATACAAAAAGCGAAGATATGATTAGAGTAGAAAATAAAGACTCTTATGAAGATTTTCTCTCGGAAAGCGAACCTTCCGTTCAACAGCAGTTAATTCCGCAGTTAAAAAATAAAATTCTTTTTATCACAACGAACTATTCAAAAAATATTCAGGTAGTGGAACCCGCAAAAGCGGTACCAAGTTACTCTCTTGCACAAAAGTCAATTCCTATAGACGTCAAGGCGGTTAATGACGGCAAGTTCTTGCTTGTTACAACTTACGACAGACCTTTTGTTGATATTATATCTGTCGCGGATTCAAGATTCATAAAACAGGTTAATTTAACCTCAAATCCCGAAGAAATACTCATAGACAGAGAAAACAACAAAGCTTACATAACCTCCCCTACAGCTTCAACAATATTTGTACTGGACTTAAATACAATGTCACTGGTACAAAAAATCAAAATAAACGGTTACTGCGAAAACCTGCTTCTTAAAGACGATAAACTTTTTTACGTTGATAAGTTAAAAAATGAAATTTGGGCAATAGAACTTAAAAAAGGCTACGAACTTAAAGATATCGGATTATTCCCGAATGTTTCCGCACTTGCGTTTTGTGATAACAAACTCTACATTGCAAGCCGAACAAAAAGCAGAATTGCCGTAATAGACTACACAACACTTGGGTTGATTAATGAGTTTACAACCGTAAACAAACCCCTTGCTATGTTACTGCATGACAAAACCCTCTTTGTTCTTGGTGCACAAAATAACATTGTACAAAAAATTAATACAGGAAATGACAATATATGCGGAACAATAGAAATGAATACAGAGGGTTTTTCTTCCGGCTTGCACAGAATCGATGATTCAAACCTTGCTGTAGTAACTGATTTAAAGAAGAACGCATACTCCGTTATAGATTTGGCAAAAGGAAAGCTCCTTAAGACTTATTACGTTAATGTTCCCATAAAAGATGTAATTATTACTGATAAGGTTGACCTTTTCGACTAGAAGATGGGGAGAGAATATACTTATTTTTTTGGGATACTTTTGAAATACATACCTCTGGGAGTGTAAATGCTTGGTTGCGAAAGTAGGCAGTTTAGAGTTAGAATAAAGTGGAATAAGTATAGAACAAAACAAACAGGACGAAATATAAATGGACATTATAATGGATGAGACAACCTCTCGGGTACTTGAAGAATTAGAAAAAACTCAAAAAAACTTTTGGAATATTCCGCGTAAAACAGGCGTTATTTTGAACATGTTTATCAAAATGATGGACGCCAAGAGTGTTTTAGAAATAGGAACTTCCAACGGTTATTCGGGCATTTGGCTTGCAAAAGCGTTGAAAGAAACAGGGGGACATCTTACCACTGTTGAATTTTACGAAAAAAGACAAAGCGTCGCGATTGAGAATTTCAAAACCTGCGGAGTTAACGATATCGTAACGCCGATACAGGGTTCAGCCTGTACTATCCTTGAGTATATGGCCCCCAATATAAAATTTGATTTTGTATTTATTGATGCAAACAAAGGAGAATATATTAAGTATTTTGAGCTTGTTAAGCCTCATTTAACGCAGAAAGCAATGATTGCGGCGGATAATATAACGTCACATGCAGAGAAAGTACAGCCGTTTGTAGATGCTATCGACCGGGATGCAGAGTTTCAATACGAAATACTTGACCTTCCCGGCGGGTTATTAGTGGCATACAGGGGGTAAATGTAACCGGTCAAAGGGTATAGCTACTAATCTTACGTCTTTTAGGGGGGGGAATATAATTGTCAGTTAATGTCGGGCAGTGCCGCGACCTACAAGCTAGTGAATAGTGAGTAGATTTTTGTTAGGCAGTGCCAAGACATTGCTGTCATACGAACTTAACATGAAATTATATAATTTACTGTCTTTGCGAGGACGATTAGTCCGAAGCAATC
>CALUTM010000066.1 GCA_944323705.1 Candidatus Gastranaerophilales bacterium | reverse complement strand
CACACATATTTTATAATCTACAACTTTAGTTTTAGAAAAATCCATATTAACGTATGATTGACTTTTGAAAAAAAAACATTAAACTGAGTATGTACAACTATAACAAAAGGAGATTTACTATGGGTAAACGATTAGATGGCTCCTCACTTTTTAGCGGAATTAATGCTGGTTTGGCAAACTCATTCGCATTGCTTTCAAGTCAATATAGCGACGGGTTAACTCTTGAAAACTTAAACAAGGCTTTGACAAATACCAACGTAACCAACACAACTTACGGTTCAACGTTTGCTTCGTATTTGACAACGAATTTTAACAGTGTTGATAAGAATGCTGACGGAACGATTTCGGCGGACGAAATCCAAAAATTAATGAATAATATGGCAACACAAGGGCTTACAAGAGAGCAAATTATGTCTCTGGGTGCATCTTCAGGTATGAGTACATCTTTGCAGGAAACCGTACTTGCTCATTTCGACGATATTGATGCAAACCATGACGGAAAAGTTACAAATCAGGAAATTAGTGCTTACGGGGTAAATTCGGAAATCGAAAAGCAGAAAATTGAGGACAGAAACAGAGTAGTTAATAACATGTCTCTCTATTACGGCGATGAAATTACCGAGTATGAAGGGAGTATGTTGGATTACAGATACTTGGATGATGATGAAAACTCTTGATTAGTTTAACTCTAAATAGAAAAAAGATTTTTGCCGTATGGCAAAAATCTTTTTGTTTGGTTTTTTAAAGAGTATGATTCAAAATATAGTTTTTTATTCAAATAATATTACTTCCCCCCAAAAGCTCGATTTCTTTTCGGCAAAACATTCCCCAAACCCTTACCCATACAAATATCGGGAGCTGTCTTGAGGGATATATAGGAAAGGTTCGTGTAAGACAGGGCGATAAAAATGTCTTTTTAAATGTATTTAAGAAGTATAAGTGCAATAACCTTGAAAATTATACAATCCAGAATGACAAAGGAGATATTGTCGGCACAATTGACATTTCTGTAAGAAAAATCCCCCCCATCACCTTGGGAGGAGGGCGATTTTAGTCATGTTTTTGTTGATGAATTAAGGAATTTTTCCAATCCCTCAACCCCATACCATAGCAAAGGTTTAGAGTACTACAAAGATATAGGTACGCGTCTTTTGCAAATTGCACAGAGACGCAGTGATGAAAGCCGATGTTCGGGTAACATCAAACTGATTTCAAAGGGGGAATCCCTTGACTGGTATTTGAGGGTAATCGGCATGCGTCAAGAGTTTCCGCCTATCCCGGGTAGGAGAAATTTCCATAACCCGAACTTGCTATATCTTCCGCCCGAAAATAAAGAACCTTTATCAAGACTTCAAGGCGGGCTTTAGTTTTCTTCATCATTATGCGGTTCAATAGGTTGTGGTTTAGTCAGCACGCTTATAACACTTAGAACAACCATAATAAGAATCAGTACCGCAATATAAATAAAGTAATTTTTTAATGTGCCCGTAAAATACGTTGCAACGGCTCCGCCTACAATTGCGACGGAAGTCAATATTGCAACAGTCTTTTTCTGAGAAAACCCTGCTTTTAAAAGTTTGTGATGTATATGTTCGGCATCAGCGACAAAAGGAGACTTTCCTTTCATAATTCTTCGGAGGCTGGAATAGGTTATATCCATAATGGGGACCGCAAGAACCAAAAACGGCAGTAGTACCGCAAGAGCTGCTCCCTTCATTACTCCCGCAATAGAGAGTGTTGCAAGTAAAAAACCGGAAAATAATGCTCCCGAGTCTCCCATAAAAATTTTGGCAGGATTGAAGTTAAAAGTTAAAAATGCAAGCATTGAGCCCGCCAGAATAAATGCAATTAAAGCTGTAATAGGTTGGGCGGGGGTTACTGCAACAGCTATCAAAGCCAAAGTAATGGAGCTTACCGTAATAACCGAACCCGCAAGTCCGTCAACTCCGTCTATAAAGTTCACCGCATTTGAGATTCCGACAATCCATAAAAGAGTTATAGGATATGAGAATATTCCCAGATGAATTATACCGCCAAACGGGTTAAAAATAGTATCGATTTGTACGCCTAAAAGGTAGACTATTGTAGCAATAGAAAGTTGTATAACAAGTTTGAATTTTGCATCAAGATTATAAATATCATCAACAAGTCCCAGAAGGAACATAAGTGAACCGCCCAAAAGTATTCCGGAAAGCAGACTGCCATAAGGATAATAACTCAAAACAACCAAAAAGAGGAATGTAAGCATTGCACTTGCCCATATTGCCACCCCTCCGAGTCTTGATATGGGAATTTTGTGAATTTTGCGGGCATTGGGCAAATCAACCAAGCCTTCTTTCTGCGAGAATTCTATTACAAACGGAACTATAAATACCCCGATAAGGTATGATATAAATGCTCCGATAATATGTGCTTGTGTTAATTTTATAATAATGGTCCTATCCTCCGTATAGCGGGTGTTTTTTGCATAATTCAAGAGAATCTTGTCTTAATTTGTCCAAGATATCTTCCTTGTCGGAATTTTTAATTGCTTCCGCAATAATTCTTGCAACTTCCCTCATATCATCTTCTTTAAATCCGCGAGTAGTGACTGCAGCCGCACCGAGACGTATTCCGCTTGTTACAAACGGGCTCTGAGGGTCGTTTGGTACCGTATTTTTGTTTGCCGTAATTCCGACCCGCTCAAGGACATTTGCCATGTCTTTTCCTGTCTTCCCGAGTTTTCTTAAATCCAACGTCATCAAATGGTTTTCCGTCATTCCCCCGACAATGTCCATTCCGTTATCGAGGAGTCCTTGTGCCATGGCTTTGGCGTTTTTTACAATTTGTTTTGCATATTCTTTAAATTCAGGCGAAAGAGCTTCTTTTAGGGCTACGGCTTTTCCGGCAATGATGTGTTCCAAAGGTCCCCCTTGTATTCCCGGGAAAACTGCTTTATCAATGATTTGGGCATATTCTTCATCGCACATGATAATCCCGCCTCTCGGACCTCTCAGGGTTTTGTGTGTAGTTGTGGTAACGATTTGTGCGTAACCTGCGGGAGAAGGATGAACTCCGCCTGCGACAAGACCTGCTATGTGAGCAATATCAGCCAGTAAAACTGCCCCAACTTCATCCGCTATTTCCCTGAACTTTTTAAAATCTATGATTTTAGAATAATTGCTTGCTCCGCAGATAATAAGTTTTGGCTTATGTTCAAGGGCTTTACGTCTTACATCTTCATAATCAATGTTTCCGTTTTCGTCAACTCCGTAGCTTTTTACATCAAAATACATGCCCGAAAAATTTACCGGCGAACCATGGCTCAAGTGTCCTCCGTTCGATAAATCCATTCCGAGGATTTTATCTCCGCATTTCAGCAAGGCAAAGAATACTGCCATGTTGGCTTGAGCCCCCGAATGCGGCTGCACATTGGCATGAGCCATTCCAAAAAGTTCGCAAGCTCTCTTTTGTGCCAATTCTTCTATTTTATCTACGATTTCACAACCGTTGTAATAACGTTTATGGGGTTTACCCTCCGCATATTTGTTGGTCAATACGCTTCCGCAAGCTTCCATAACCGCAGGAGAGGTGAAATTTTCGCTCGCAATAAGTTCTATGGTATTTTGCTGTCTCTCCAACTCTTCTTTTATATATCCTGCAACCTCAGGGTCAGTATTTCGTACTCTGTCTAAATTCATATCCCCTCCTATTTTTCTTTTTTAATTATAATTTAAATATCCGATAAATGCAAAGTTGATAATTTTAGTGAAATTGTAAACTTTTGTAACAAATCGGGCAAATTTTTATCTTAAGAAGTTTTTAATCAATGGAGAAAATTTATGAATCTGAAAGTAAATATACTGCCAAATAATACAAAATATAACCATACATTACCGAAAAAACAACAAAATACGTCTGTAAGTAAAAACGGTTCGCAAGGAATTACTTATGCTTATCCTGTTTTTAAGTGTAATTCCTTTTCAAATCTGTATAAGGAGTATAATTGGTATATTTATCATGACAAAACTCCCGCAATAAAATCTTTTTTAAAAATGTCTGAAAAACCGGAGATAATGGATAAATTTTTGACTGAAATTTTAAATACCAAGGATAGAAGTATTGAATTTTTTGACAGTTTTCTATATTCCCCCAGAAAATCTTTGGAAACTGCAAAAGAGCTAAAGGACAAACTCGGAGAAAATTCCGTTAATTTACGGTTTTATATGCCGAATAGTTCGTATGGTAAGGCTTATACAAATTATTTAAATCATAAGTTTAATAACGAAAAATGTCTTATTTCTCTTTTGAAAATCAGACCTGATTGGAGAGGGGATATGTTAGTACAAAAATACAAAAAACTTTATGGTAATGAAAATGTAGAGATAGGTAATATTCCTAAAGAACTTCCTAAAAATCATCTTAATGAAATATATAAGTATTTAAGCGGTGAGGCGGAATATGGTTTAAAAACAGCAAAAAAAATTCCGAGTTTAACTTTAGATAACAGAAAATACGAATTTGCATTTTTTACTGAGGGTAAGTCAGATAAAAATGTTTTTGGAATTTTTACCCCCGAAGGTAAAAAGTATGTTCTTAAAATGGGAAAACCTGAGATGAGGAGCCTTGATAATCCGTTTGCAATCGGTACTCTGGCTAAAATAGATTTTTATCTGACAACTCACAGATGCAGAAACGCTGCACCAATATGCTATTATAATCACGAAAAGAATTTTTCAATCTATAAATATATAGAACACATTCCTGTAGATGAAATGCCTTCAAACATGGGTGTTATATCTAAACACTTAAATGATTTTCGTTCTTTAGGGATGACATATAATGATACGGTCGGGAGTAAAAATTTCTTTATGCTCAAGCCTAATTCTACTGACGGAATTACAAATTCAGAAGGCTTTATGGACGGGCTCAATAATAAAGAATGGATTTCCGTAGATAATGATCACGTAACTTACTCTAACATATTACAACCTTTGATATCGGAATATTGTTCCAGTTTGCCCAATGCAATGCAGATGTTTTTTTAATACTAAAAACCTCCGAAAGTTCGGAGGTTTTTAACTGTTATCCTTCTTGTGTGACCGCTTCTTTGCCCTCTTTTCTTTCAAATACAATTTTATCATCCACGAGTTTTAATAATATAGTATCACCCGGTTGATATGCATTTGTAAGAATTTCCTCGGCAAGTTGGTCTTCAATTTTCTTTTGGATAAGACGTCTCAACGGTCTAGCTCCGTATGCTTCATTATATCCGTCTTTTGCAAGATAATCCTTAACTTCATCCGTTACTTCGATTGAAAGTTCGCGTTCGGAAAGACGTTTAAACAAGTCTTTCATCATCAAGTCAACAATTTCACGGATTTCTTCCTTGCTCAGGTGAGAGAATACAATGATATCATCAATTCTGTTAAGGAATTCCGGTCTGAAAGCTTTTTTAAGCTCTTCATTAACCGTTTCTTTTAGTTTTTCGTATTTATCCTTTTTAGCATCATCAGCGGTTGAGAAACCTAACTTGCCCTGAGTTGTAATCATACTTGCACCGACATTGGATGTCATAATGATTACCGTATTCTTAAAGTTAATATGTCTGCCCTTAGCATCGGTTAAACGTCCGTCGTCCAGGATTTGCAACATTATATTGAATACGTCGGGGTGAGCCTTTTCAATTTCATCAAAAAGAATAACCGAATACGGTTTCTTTCTGACGAGTTCGGACAGGTGACCTCCGTCATCATATCCCACATAACCCGGTGGAGAGCCGATAAGCTTTGCAGTAGAATGTTTTTCCATAAATTCTGACATATCTACTCTTATCATATTATCTTCACTGCCAAAAATAGCTTCCGCAAGTGCCTTCGCGAGTTCAGTCTTACCGACACCCGTCGGACCTGAGAAGATAAAGCTTCCGATAGGTCTGTTTGGTGATTTTAGCCCGACTCTTGCACGTCTTATCGCTTTTGCAATCGCGGTTACCGCATCACTTTGACCTATAACCCTGTTATGTAAAGTCTCTTCCAGTTTGAGTAATCTCTCGGACTCACCTTCCGTAAGCTTAGTGACAGGCACTCCGGTCATTGTAGCTATAACTTCCGCAACATCTTCCTCAGTTACGGTCGGTTTGTTAGCATCATTTTGACGTCTCCATTCTTCAGAAACTTCACGAATACGATCTTTCATATTTGCTTCATCATCTCTGAGAGAGGAAGCACGTTCAAATTCTTGATTTCTGATTGCTTCTTCTTTTTCTTTAACAATTTCTTTAAGTTCTTTTTCGAGCTCTTTACCTTCAGGCGACAGGGTACAAACCTTAAGTCTTACCTTTGAGCTTGCCTCATCAATTACGTCTATTGCTTTATCCGGCAAAAATCTGTCATTAATATATTTGCTGGATAATTTTGTTGCCGCAATTATTGCTTCATCAGAAATATTAAGGTTATGGTGTTCTTCGTACTTAGGTTTAAGCCCCCTTATAATTTCGATGGTTTCATCAATGGACGGTTCTTCAATAATTACGGGCTGAAATCTTCTTTCAAGAGCAGAGTCTTTCTCAATATATTTTCTGTACTCATCAGAAGTTGTTGCACCGATAACCTGAATTTCGCCTCTTGATAGTGCGGGCTTCAATATATTAGCGGCATCAATAGCACCTTCTGCGGCACCTGCACCGATTAGGGTGTGCATTTCATCTATAACAAGAATAACATTTCCTGCCTGACGAATTTCATCCATAATTTTCTTAAGACGTTCTTCAAATTCTCCGCGGTACTTGGTTCCTGCTATTAAAAGTCCCATATCCAACTGAATAATTTTTTTGTTTTCCAATATATCGGGTACTTCATTGTTAACAATTCGTATTGCCAAACCTTCTGCAACTGCGGTTTTCCCTACGCCGGGTTCTCCAAGAAGAACAGGGTTATTTTTTGTTCTTCTTGCAAGAATTTGTATTACACGTTCAATTTCTTTTTCTCGTCCGACAACAGGGTCAAGTCTCTGTTCGGAAGCTGCAAGAGTAAGGTCGGTTCCGAACTCGTCAAGGCTCGGAGTTTTAACTTTACTTGCCTGCGAAGATGACGAAGAAGAACTGCCTACGCCTGCCGAAGCTGTTTGGGGTTTAGAATCCCCGAGCATTTTTACGACGTTACTTCTTACTTTGTTTAAGTCTACACCTAAATTTTCAAGAACCCTTGCGGCAACGCCTTCCCCTTCTCTTATCAAGCCGAGAAGAAGGTGTTCGGTTCCTATATAATTGTGTCCAAGCTGTCTGGCTTCGTCCCAAGATAATTCCAAAACACGTTTAGCTCTTGGGGTAAACGGAATTTCAACGGCAACAAAACCTGAACCTCGACCGATGATTTTTTCAACTTCAACCCTTGCATCTTTAAGAGTTACTCCCATAGATTTCAGTGTTTTTGCTGCGATTCCGGTTCCTTCTCCTATAAGTCCCAGAAGTACCTGCTCCGTGCCGACAAAATTATGCCCGAGTCTGCGGGCTTCTTCTTGTGCAAGCATTATAACTTTAATCGCTTTTTCGGTAAAACGTTCGAACATTTAAAAATTTCCTCTTCTTATATATAAATATATATTACAAAAAAAAGCTTGATTTTTCAAGGGGAAAATGGAGAAAATAAGCTATTTTATATTAGGAAAAGCATAGATTATTCCATCATTGCTTCTCCATCTTAAGTATCCTGTTTTTGGGGTTTTATCAATATCAACAACGGTAACAAGCGCCCAGTTCCCGCGGAGAGCCGTGAGTTTTATTTGTTTTATATATATTAATTTCGCTACATTCTGGGACATATCATCACTTTTAGATTTCAGGACTTCTATATTCTCAGGAGTATCCTTAAGAAGCCTTAGGCCGTATTTTCTGCCATACATATTATAAAACGTAAGCCACGGAAGAAATTGAAGCCTGTCTTCCGTCATAACCCAGCCTTTTGCGCCTGTTTGTTTGTCATAGATAACTTCCACCCAGCCTTCATCTCCGATATCTGTTACATACAGAAATCCGAGTTTCTTTTCATTCAATAAAAACCCAAAAACTCTGTCAGGCATAGTTTCCGGCTGATATGAAAATTTCATTTTTTTCAGAACTTTTGAATTTGCTTCCGGATGGGAAAATACTGTTATCTCTGTGCCGGTTTGATAAACGCCGATTGCAGTACGCGGAATTGATTCCATATAAAACGGCATTACATCCGCAAACACAGGAAGCGTAAACAACATACATAAAATTATTAAAAACTTTTTCATAATTTATCTCTCTTTGAGTTATATTTTAACACCTAATAAATACATCTACAATAATACCTTAAACTTAGTCACCTGATCACAGTAGTTGAAAAGTGGATAAGTTGAAGAGTTGAAAAGTAGTTATATATTTCTTAATCACTTGATCACCTAGTCACTTGATCACCTGGTCACTTCATAAACGCACTCTTCACCCCTCACGCCTCACCCTTCACGCCAAAGTGGGTAGGGTAGACTTCAGTCTACCACATTACAGAAAGGTTTAGGAGTTGATAAGTTTAGGAGTTTAGAAGAAGTTATAAATTCTTGATC
>CALUTM010000065.1 GCA_944323705.1 Candidatus Gastranaerophilales bacterium | reverse complement strand
GTTATGGAAGTTGAACTTATCGCTCCTGTAGCTATCGAAGAAGGTATGAGATTCGCTATCCGTGAAGGCGGTAGAACAGTTGGTGCTGGTGTTGTAGATAAAATTATCGAATAATCACACCAATTGATTATGTACCCAAAAATCCGATTCTTAATAGAATCGGATTTTTTTCATGCTTGTATTTTTAGAAAAATGAATACATAAATTTGCTTAATCTTGATATTTTCGATAAAATAAGTTTATGAATTATACCGAATTAGATATTGAAGCTCTAAGAAAAGCTCTTGAATCTCTCAAAAAATCGTATAATATTTATAGACAAGGAAATATTGATACTGAAGTTTGCTCTATGTATTCGGATTCTTGTATAAAGCGTTTTGAATATACATTTGAAACTGCATGGAAAATCATGAAAAAATATTTTAAACTTCAATACCATAAAAAAGAAGAAGAACTCACAATGAATAATATTTTCCGATTTATGGAAAGTTACGGCTTTGCAGAATCCTGGCTCAGATGGAAAGAGTATTACAGACAAAGAAATAATACTTCACATGAGTACAACATAGAAAAATCGCAGGAGCTTTTAAATATAATTCCAAAATTTTTAGAAGATGTTGAATATTTGATAAAGAAATGGGATTCCATATAATGATAAAGGGGCTTAAATTATCGGAGGCAAAATTTATCAGCGAAATTTTGATGCCATATAAAAAAGATTATGACTTTTATTATTATGGCTCTCGTGTAAAAGGAACTTTTGAAAAATCTTCGGATTTGGATATTCTAATCAAAGGGCACTCTCAAATGCCTTATGAAACTCTGGAAACCATAAAATTTTTGTTTGATAACTCTGACTTACCTTTTGTTGTAAATTTTACGGATTTTTATGCTATAGATGATAAATTTTATCAGCTAATACAGAAAGATTTGGTAAAAGTTTAAAATTATATTACAGAAGCAAATAGTTTCTTTCGGTATTTTGTACAAATGTTTTTTTGTATGATTTGGGTACTTCTATGTAAACATATTCCGTCTTTCTTTTTAGTCCGCACAATCCTATAACCGAGTCATGCTTGAAAAAATTTTTAATAAATTGCATATTTTATTCCTTTCCTTGTTATGTTATAATGACAATATTCTTTTAAGAATTTGTTAGATAAAGTCAAGATAAAGGAGTTTAGGTATGGCAAAAGTTACTAAAGATATGGGGATTATGGACATTGTACAACAGCACCCGGAAGCTATTGCGGTTTTCCAAAAATACGGCATGGGCTGCATCGGTTGTGCGGCTGCACATTTTGAAAATCTGGAAGCAGGAGCTAAAGTTCACGGGTTTGACGCAGATGAAATGGTTGCAGAAATAAATTCCGTTATTGGAGAAGCATAATGGCTATATGGCAATTCTTGTGCATTGTCGGCGTAGGATTCGTTATATTGGAAATGTTTACGCCAAGCATGTTTTTCCTTAATTTCGCATTGGCATCATTCATTACGGCGGGAGCTTCTATATGTCTCACCAATAAATTTATGTTGGTGTTGGTATTTTTTGTACTCTCATTCCTGTCTTTTGCTTTTTTACGTCCCGTTATTCTCAGGAAAAATACTAAAGAAACAGAAACTGGTATTGAGAGCAAATACATAGGGAAAATTGCGAAAGTCATTGATGATGTCTCTGAGTTTAAGGGAGTTATTTCAATATATGATGAACGTTGGGAAGCCAGAAGTGAGGATAAATCAGTGATTCCTGCGGGATGTGAGGTTAAAATCGTAAGAAACGAAAGTTTGGTTATGTATGTTACTAAAATAGAACAATAGGGAGAGTTTTATGTTTACGTTATCAATTATTTTAATTGTTTTGGCATTGGTCTTTGTTGCCAAAGGTGTTATTATTGTACAACAGGCGGAAGTCGTTATTGTTGAAAGACTGGGTAAATTTGACAGGGTTTTGCAATCGGGGTTTAATTTCATAATACCTGTTATAGAAGCACCTCGTGCAATTGACTGGAAAGTTACGCAAAAAGGGTTTGACGGAACAACTTACGCAATGATTCAAAAACGCACAAAAATCGACTTAAGAGAAGCTGTGTATGATTTTCCGAGGCAAAATGTTATTACAAAAGATAATGTATCCATAAGCATTAATGCCCTCTTATACTTCCAAATAGTGGACCCAAAATCTGCAGTATATGAAATTCAAAATCTTCCCGACGCAATAGAAAAGCTCACTCAGACAAACTTGAGAAACCTTGTGGGTCAGCTTGATTTGGATGAAAGTTTAGTCTCCAGAGATAAAATTAATCACGAATTGAGAGCTATTTTGGATGACGCAACCAATAAATGGGGGGTTAAAGTTAATCGTGTAGAACTTCAGGACATAATCCCGCCCAGTGATATTCAGTCTGCAATGGAAAAACAGATGAAAGCCGAACGTGACAGACGTGCAGCAATCTTAGAGGCTGAGGGCTTGAAAAAGTCTGCGGTCTTGAAGGCGGAAGGTGAAAAAGAAGCTGCCATAAACAGAGCAGAAGGTGAAAAACAGGCTAATATTTTGAAAGCGGAAGGTATTGCTCAGGCAAGAATATTGGAAGCTGACGGTGAAAAAGAGGCTATTCAGAGAATAATCGGGGCCCTTGCTGATAAAGGGCAACCAGATAAATACCTGATTGCAATGAAGTATTTGGAAACAATGAAAACAATTACAAGCGGCAAAGACAATAAAATCGTATACATGCCATACGAAGCAACGGGTATCTTAAGCTCGGTTGACGGAATTAAGCAGATGTTTGACTCTACTAAGTAGAACGTATACAAATATTCAACTTTATGTTATTATTATCATAAAGAATAGTTAAAAGTGGTGAAAGGAGTTTTTCCTATGTCAAAAATAAAAGTTCTTTGGGTATTACTTGCAACTGTTACAACAGCAGCATTTGCTTATAATTTTGATAAAACTCTGCCTATAGTCGGTAAGACAATAACAGACCCGAAACTTCAGGCAGAAGTTATGATGCCCGTTTATTATTATTCTTTAAGAGTTGCGGATCAGGGTTGTCAAGATTTTAAGATAACAAACACGGAAGTTTCCAAGGCAAAAGAAAATAATACCTGGAATGAAATATGGACTATAAAAGCTTGCAATGCAACGGCAAGGATTCCGATTATTTTCACCCAGAATGCCGAAGGGACAGACTATGCAATTGATTATATGAACGTTAAAGTTGCAAAGTAAAAGTTAGAAAATAATAGAAAAAGGTACACAGGTATTGTGTACCTTTTTTATTGTCCCGATTCCAGCCCTTGGTGGCTGCAATTTTAGTATAAACTTCTTCTTGTGGTAAAATAATGAAAAAGGAGATTTATTTTGGATATAAAATTTGGGACGGACGGTTGGAGAGCCATAGTGGGGCGAGATTTCACCGAGAGAAATGTAGAGAGAGTTACGCTTGCTATCGGCAAGTATATTGCTGATAATTTTGGATTTGATAAGCCCGTTCTTATCGGTTACGACCCACGCAACAAAGCCGATGAATATTCGCAACTTTGTGCGGAATTACTTCAAAACAAAGGGTTTAACGTATTTTATTCGGCAGGAGTAGTTCCAACGCCGGTATTAGCATACAATACATTGGTTAGAAATGCATGTGCAATAATGTTTACGGCTTCTCATAATCCGCCGGAATATCTGGGAATGAAGTTTATTCCTGACTATGCGGGTCCCGCTACGGATGTAATAACGGATGAAATCGTACGCAATATTGACAATCCTTTTCAGGGAAAAGGGAGCGGAATGCTGCATAAAATTGATTTTGGAGCAAAGTATTACGAACACATAAATAATATTATTGATTTTGACATTATCGGAAATTTTAAAGAAAATATTATTTTTGACGGTTTGTACTCAGCTTCTATCGGCTATTTTGACAAAATTTTAGACAGTAAAAATATAGCATACCAAACTTTGCACATGTATTATGACAAGGAATTCGGCGGGGGAATGCCTGATCCGAAGCCAAGATTTTTAAAGGAATTAATCGCTGGTGTAAAAGAAAAAGGTAATTCTATAGGGCTTGCAAATGACGGAGACGCTGACAGATTCGGTGTTATTAATGAAAGCGGAGAGTACGTTTCACCTAACGAAATTATAGCAATTCTGCTTAAGTACCTGCTTGAGAAAGGCTACACGGGATGTGTCGTTAAAACGGTGGGTTCAAGCCTCCTAATCGATAATGTTGCTAAAAAACTCGGCGTAGAAGTAATTGAAACAGCAGTCGGATTTAAGCATGTGGGCGAAGCTATGAGAAAGCATAGGGTCATAATCGGCGGAGAAGAATCCGGAGGGTTAAGTATATTCGGTCACATCCCCGAAAAAGACGGAATATTGGCAAATCTGCTTATACTGGAGGCTATGGCACATTATGGTAAACCACTGGTTGAACTTCAAGAAGAAATTTATAAACTTGCAGGCGTAAAGTTCTACTCGGACAGAATTGACTTAAAGCTGGATAATCGGGATGAAATACAATCCGTTATCAAGAAAGTAAAAGAACTTAAAAACATCGAAGGATACAATATCACATCCGTTGATACAAAAGACGGAGTAAAGCTGATGTTGGGAGAGAATACGAAAATTCTTGTACGCCCGAGCGGAACAGAGCCGTTATTAAGAATTTATTTTGAAACGGACAGTCTTGAAAAATTAGAAGAATTAAAAAACTTTTCTATGGTATAAGAGTGTTTAAGTAAGGGTCGCATCGATTTTTATAAAAATCGATGCGACCTTCTTTTTCATAAAAAACTTTATATAAGTGCGATTTTGTTACCTGCCGGTCTCGCAGGTGGGTGAGTGCCTCAATCAATCCGTTTCCCGCTGGCGATTTTGTATCGACGGGTATACTTCAATAATTATAGAGCTTACTCTCCCTATTTATAAAAATGTAGGAACAAAATAAACACCTATATAAAGTAATTACATTATGGCATATTTTTTATTTCTTTTCAAGCCGACTGGTAATGCAAAAATAGCCAAACGGCTGATAGACACTTCATAGCTTTTTATATGAAAATTAGAATAGGAAGTTAGAAGGTGGATTATGAATAAGTTAACAAACCAAGAATTATGCGTTTTGGGCTTAGTGGCAAAGGGACTTATCAATAAAGAAATTGCTAAAGAACTCAACATTTCTATTGCTACAACAAAAGCTCATTTGGAATCCATCTATAAAAAACTTAATGCCCACAACAGGGTGCAGGCGGTCGTAAAAGCTATTTCTCTTGAACTTATTGAGGTTTAAAATTACTTATGTTAGAATTTTCGCATGAGTGATTTTTTATTAAAAGAAGTAGCAACGGATTATATAGAATCGGAGCTTGAACATATCGGCTTTGATAAAGCTTACAAAGCAATTGCAGCCGACAAATTCAGATATAAAAATATTAAAATTTTTGGCTTAACGGTGGCACAGGCAAATATACTGAAACAGACCGCATTAACGTTCGGAGCGGATTGTGCGGTTAACCGGAATGTTATAATCGGAACTATAGAAAAATCGGATGCTATTCTCTGCGGCAGCTATTCACAGTTAAAAAAAATTGCACAAAAACTAAAAGCCCAACCTTTTAAACTCCCAATACTGGGAGATGAAATTACCGAGTTTCTTAAGGACCGTAAAGAAACAACAAAGATTGCAGGGATTTTGAATATAACACCCGATTCTTTTTCGGACGGAGGTATGTACTTTAAACCGATTGATGCCGAAAAGCATTTAATAAAACTAATAGAGGACGGAGCCGACCTTATTGATATAGGAGCGGAAAGCACCCGTCCCTTTGCGGAAGCGGTATCTGCCGAGGAGCAAATCATAAGGCTCAAACCTGTTTTGGAATTTATTAATAAAGAAAATATTGATATTCCCGTAAGTATCGATACCCGAGATTCAAAAGTCGCGGAATTTGTATTGGAGAACGGTGCAAATATTATTAATGATGTTTCAGGATTCGACTTTGATAATGAGATGCCAAAAATTATTGCTAAATATAATGCCGGAGTGATTATTCAACATTCCAAAGAAAAAACCGAAAGCAAGCCATATTACGAAAATATTATTGACGAAGTGTGTTTTTGCTTAAAAAACAAGATTGAAACCGCTGAAAAGTATGGTATCAATAATGTAATAATCGATCCGGTAATTGGGTTTGGAAAAAGCAGGGAAGACAATTTTATCATACTTGACAGAGTCAAAGAGTTTTTCTTTTTAAACAAACCGATAATGGTCGGAGTCTCAAGAAAAAGTTTACTTGGAGTTAAAGAGAATGACAATTATCTTAAAGATACGCTCTCATGTGCACTGGCATACCCGCTCGTTACTGCCGGGGTTGATTATTTACGAGTTCACAATGTAAAGTTGCACAAAAAAATGTCAAATTCTTTTACCCATATAGGCAATTTATAATAAAAAAAAACTGAGTTAATATATCAAGAGGATAAGAAAGCGATATGAACCTTAAAGATTTAATTACGCTGAATATCGTTATTATCTCATCAGCCTTACTTTCAATAAGTAATAAGTAGCAAAATACTGTTGTTTTTACTATTCGTCTGAATATAATTGAAGATTTAAGCCAATCGGAGGAAGAAGTTGAACAAAGAAGTTAATATCCAAAAATTTCCAAATCTAAAAAATAATGAAATAGAAAAGCAAAAAGAATATTTTATAGAAACGCTTGTGCATGACCTAAAAGTTCCGACACTTGCACAGTACAGAGGGTTAGAGTTGCTTGAGAACGAAGTTGTCGGCAACTTGAACGAAGAACAGAAAGAGTTGGTTTCACAGATAAAATATTCCTGTAAATATATACTTGATATGATATCAATGCTGCTTAATACATACAGAATAGAAAGCGGACAAATGTGTCTTGTATACGAGAATTTCAGTCTGGCAGAATTGGTTTTGGAAAGCTTTGAAGACATGTCACCGCTTGTAAAAGACAAAAATTTAACATTAGTTTATGCGGCAACAGAGGATGACACAAATCTCAGAGCGGACAAAAGAGAACTTAAAAGAGTAATCATGAACCTGATATTAAATGCCATAATGTATTCCAGAAGCGGAGAAAAGATTGAAGTAACCGTTAAATCATGCGGCAATGAACTTAAAGTTAGTGTAAAAAGTATGGGAATAACTCTTTTAAGGGAACAATGCGTAAATATATTTGAAAAAATAAATAATAAAAATTCAAAATTTGCCCCCATCGGTCATGGTATAAGTCTCTATTTATGTCAGAGAATAATAGATGAACACAACGGCAAATTTTTTGTATCAACCGATGGCAGAAGAACGAACGAATTTACGTTTATCGTTCCTAAATACCAATTTCAGGCTGTTACACGGCAATTTTCTCCTGCATTTATATAAACATTTGTAAAAAAGATAGCTCTTAGACTGGAAAAAGTTAAAAAAAATGTTAATATATGAATTAAAGGGATAATTAAAAATGTAAATTTTTTGTAATAAACTATCAAATTTTACGTTTTATCTGTTTTTATATTTTTATAGTCTAAGGTGGAAGTGTGAATAAAGAAAAAAATACAGCCAATAAAATCTCAAATCTGTCCGAGAAACCGCCCATAACATCACCGATTTTTCAAGATAAACTGGTTTCAAAGGTTAATGAACTGACCTTTAAAAACTGTATTAGTTCAATAGGACATGGTGCAAGCAAAACCTTTAACAACGAAAAAGGGTTAACTTTGAACTACAAGTTTGTCGTAGATGAACTGATTAAAATTACCGAAATCACAAATTTGAATGAGTTGTACCTTAGAATTTATTCAATAATAAGCCAGAATATTGACTCTGACTTCATTGCAGCAGGATTGTACAAGGAAAAATCCAATTGTATAAATCTGAGACTGTGTGATAAATACGGAAATTCATATACCACAAAAGTCTTTTTAAAAGATTCGGATAACCCCATAGTAGATTCCTTTAAAAATAAAAAAATAATATTTAAAGATGATGTCGACTTTCTGAAACTTTCATACTTTAAAAACCACGCTGTTGCAATTATACCTTTGATTTCGGTTAACAAATGTATAGGAGTCCTGATAATTGAAGATAATTGTGCAAGGCAAAACATTGACATATACAGGTTGATAGCGAATTATCTTGCTCTCTGTACACATAATTTTGAGCTGCTTGAGCGGAGCGAAGGATACGTTAATACGGATAACTTGACTCTTTTATACAACCACAGAGGATTTCAAGAAATATTATCAAATGAGATTTCACGTGCACAGCTCAATAAACAAAAACTCTCGATTGTAATGATGGATATATGCAACATTACCAAAATAAATCGGGAGCTTGGACACGCCAAAGGCGATGAAGTAATTAAACTTGTGGCGGAAAAAGTTCGTCAAAACATAAGGGAGGGCGATGTTGCCGGAAGATACGGCGGAGATGAAATTGCTATAATACTTCCTAATACATCAGGGGAACAGGCAAAATATATTGCGGAATATTTAACATACTCCCTCTCCTGCTGCTTTATTGATGATATCGGACCTGTAAAAGTATCCGTCGGGATTTCGACATATCCCGATTGCTCTGACGATAAAGAAAAGCTGCTTATACTTGCAGAACAAGCAATGTACATATCTCAGGCTAAAGGATACAAAGATGGTATGTCAGCTATCATAAGCTCTGCCGATTTTAACTTCTGGGATGATGTGGCATTAAAGTCATACGCGGAAAAAAAAAAAAAAAGGCATGCACAACTTGGTTTAAACTTTGAAGAAGAATT
>CALUTM010000064.1 GCA_944323705.1 Candidatus Gastranaerophilales bacterium | reverse complement strand
ACAGATTGAAAAACTACACTTTCGTTTGTTTTTCTAATCTTTCAGGATGACATTTTTGTTTATTGTCTCTTCTATATTCTCTTTGGAAACAATACATATATTTACTCATTTTTCAGCTTATTATACAAAATTATCTTGGACTACAGTGCATTCCCCCCCTGAATGACGGAAAGTTTAAAAAGGGATTCTTCTGTTATATATTTACCCCTTTACCCCTTTACCCCCCGTGGGGATGGGCAGTTTCGTACACATCTCGCATGTGCTTCATCGAAACGTGAGTATAAATTTGCGTATTAGAAATTCCGGCATGCCCCAAAAGCTCTTGTACTACACGCAAATCCGCTCCGTTTTCTATCAGCTTTGTTGCAAAACTGTGTCTGAATACGTGAGGAGTAACTTTTTTAGGCAATTCAATTTTCTCGACAGTTTCGTTTATAACCTTTCTGATTGTTTTGTTTTGAAGTCTATATCCCGTACTGTTAATGAAAAGAGGGGTATCTTCATTAATTTCACCTGTAGGATAGTTCGGTGCAATAAGCTTTCTTGCAGAATTAATATACTGCATAAGATAACCCTTTGCCCTGTCAGAAATAAGTACAATTCGTTCTTTTGCACCCTTTCCGAATACTCTTATTTCATTCTCCTCAAGATTTAAGTCTCCAAAATTGAGGTTGCTGAGCTCCGATACACGCATGCCCGTAGCCCAAAGAATTTCCAGTATAACCCTGTTTCTAAAACCCGCAGGGGTTTCAATATCTACATTGTTCAAAATTTGTTCAACCTCCTCCGGCGTAAGAAATTTAGGAAGCGGTTTGGGACGTTTGGGTGCGGAAAGTGAGGTCGCAGGGTTGGTATCAATATATCTTTCCCGATACAAATATTTATAAAAGGTTCTGATTGATGCAACTTTTCTTGCTATTGTTGTTTTTTTATAGTCAAACCTCTGAATAAAATGTAAATATTCTCTCAACTTATCAAAATCAATGCTTGTAGAGCTCACTCCGTCAAGCCACAGAATGAAACTTACAATATCAGAGGTATAAGCACAAATCGTATGTTCAGAGAAATTTCTCTCAACACTCAAATACGTTTTAAAACCTTCTATATACTCTTTTTCCGAACTGTCCATGCGTTTACTTTTTCCGTAATCTATTATACAATATTTGTACTAAACTTTGAAGCGAAAAAATATGAATATATTCAAAACATTTGAAACTTTTTTAAAAGAACCCCTTAGTATCCTGAGGGATAATTTTATCCAAATAGTGAGTATTCAGACGGACAACATTTTTGCCCACAAACCTTCGATAGACGTAAGCCTTTTAAAAGACAAAACGCAAATTACCGTTGTCAATAATGAAAAACTTTATAAACTGTTATCTATCGTTAACCATCGGGCTAATACAAAACAAAAGGAAAAGGAACATGAAACAGCTTAATGCAAGTTTTATCATAAGTGCGGAAAAGCTGTCCCAGTGCCCTGATTTTTCGCTGCCGGAATTTCCGCTCCTCGGGCGTTCCAATGTCGGAAAATCATCTTTTATAAACGCATTGTGTAATAATAAAAAATTGGCAAAAACATCCAATACACCCGGAAAAACGCGATTGATAAACTTTTTTAACTTTTCCGATAAATTTATGGTAGCAGACCTGCCCGGATACGGATATGCAAAAGTTTCCAAAGAAGCTCAGGCAAGGTGGCAAAAATATTTGGAGGAATATTTGCTTAACCGAAAACAAATAAAATCTCTCGTACAGTTTATTGATGCAAGACACGAAATTCAAAAAAACGATTATCAAATGCGGGAATGGATAGAAACATACAATCTGCCTGTATTTACCGTTTTAACCAAAGCGGATTATATCTCTAAAGGCAAGCTCCATTCCGTAATTGCAAATGTAAAGAAAAACTTCTCGGGTGATGTTCTGCCGTTTAGTGCGGTTAATCGGTTTTATTGTGAAGATGTGATTGAATATTTGGTTAATTTATGTCAAAATTAATAGAGTGGGTGGGCTTGTGATAAAAACATCGGAGAAAACGGAATTAAACCAAATATCACTTACAGGTATGCGGGCTTTGGTGCTTTTAGGTTTACTTATGGAAGCACCGCGTACACTGGAAGAAATACGCGATGTTTTTAAAGAGCTTAATGTAATGGAGGATTCCAACTCCAGTGACATATTAAGAATTGACTTGAATACTTTAAGAACAATGGGATGCGAGATAACAAAAGCCAATGCCAAGACAAAATACAGATATGTTCTTACTAAACACCCGTTTACACTTAACATTACTTCAGAAGAAATATCAACTCTTAAAAAAGTTTATAAAAAAATAAAGAACAGTTCCAATCTGCTTTTAATACTCAAATATGATGAGCTTTTTAAAAAACTTGCAAATTATATTGGTGATAATAATGTAAGGGAAGAACTTTACGGGATTTCCGCTCTAAAAAATTATGAAATAAATCTTATAAACGACCTCCTTGACGATTGCAAAGAAAATAAACTGCTTAAACTAACCTATCTGAGTGTTCCCTCAAAAGAGGCAAAAGAAAAAGAAATAACGGCTCTTAAGCTTGTATATCAAAATGATAAAATCTACCTCTACGGATATGACCACCAAAAACAAGAGTCGGTTGTTTTGAACATTAAGCGAATAAAATCAATACTTTCACGTATTATCGGTTCCAAGGGCATTGATGTTAAAACGACTCGGGTTAAGTTTTTCCTGAAAAGTTTTGGAGTAACCGAAATTCAGGAAGGCGAAACAATAACGGAAACTTCCGAGGCCGGGTTTACGGTTGAAGGCGTATATCATAACGAATTCTTAGCAATACAAAGAATTTTATCCTTCGGTTCCGACTGCACGGTTATCGAGCCGGAAGAGTTCAGAGAAAAAATAATACAAAAGTTAAAAAGTATGAGGAAAATTTACCATGAGTAAGCTGTCCGTAAAAAAGAATTTATCCTCAATGCAGGTATTAAAGACTTTGCAAGTTCTGCTTCAAGGTAATTTTTCAATGAGCGAACTGGTTGAAAGATTAAACCGAAATGAAACCGAGCCGGTTTTTAATAACAGTGTAATTAGTAAATACATAAATACCTGTCGATTTTGCGGCATAGACATTCCCAAAATTCATAACAAATATTTTGTAGCGAGTATGCCGTTCGGGCTGGAATTGACAAACAGTGATATAAATCTGCTTGAGAATTTACAAAATATTATTAAAACGGAAATGTCTGCCCGATATAATAAAATATTCGACAAATTTGTCGAAAAATTGAACAGGTATTCCAATAAAAAAATTGCACGTGTTGAAAAAGACGGAAGCAAAGCATTTGTAGAATATTTTGAAGATGCCGTCTTTGAAAAACGTAAAATAAAACTCATGTTTAAAAACCGTGCAGAAATGGTATGCGTTCCGTTAAAAATAGCCGAAAACAACGGCAAGATGTTTTTCAATGTTTTTTATAAAAACAAAGAACGTATGATTTCCATGAGCAGAGTTTCAGGTATCGCGGTATTGAGCGAAAAATTTGTATACAACTATAATGAGCCTGCGGTGGTTTTCGTCCTCAAGGGAAATTTGGCGGAAAGGTATACTCTTAGGGAGAATGAATCAATAATATCTTCAGAGCCCGGTTCAATAACGGTTTCCAATAAAGGGGATAACAAGGACATTCTGCTTGCAAGACTGCTCAGATATGATGATAAATGTGAAATCCTAAATCCCAAACCTTATCGGGATGAGATGATACAGATTCTTGATAATGCATTGAAAAATTATGGAGAGGTGTAATGCTTCTTGCAATTGATATCGGTAATACAAATATAACTTTGGGAGTATTTGAGAACGAAAATATTTTAGAGACATTCCGATTAGCCTCTGATAAAGAGCTGCCGCAGGAGGAATATGAAATTTTACTGCATTCTCTTTTTAAAAAATACAATATAACCGCATGTATTATAGCTTCTGTAGTGGATGAGTTGAGTAAACGTGTAAAACATGCCGCAGACAATGTTTTTCACATTGATTCACTTTTGTTGTCACACAAACTCAACCTTGGAATACAAATTAAATTAAAAAATCCCCGCGAAGCCGGGGCAGACAGAATTGCGAACGCTTGCGGAGCCTATGTTTTATACCGTAAACCCGCAATTATAGTAGATTTAGGCACTGCAACAACTTTTGATATCATAGACAAAGACGGATGTTTTATAGGCGGGGTAATAATGCCGGGACTTAATCTTCAATTCCGGGCATTAAACACAAATACTTCTAAATTACCGAGGATAGAAGCGGATACCGTTGACAAAGCAATCGGAAACAACACGGCTGACGCAATTTTGTCTGGTGTCATAAGAGGTTCTGCCTGTGCTATTGAGGGATTAATTGAGCAATGCGAAAAAGAACTCGGACAAAAAGCGGTTATAATAGCAACAGGAGGATATTCAAACCTGATTTCAAAATATATGACCCGCCAGTTTGATTTTGTTAATCCGTATCTTACGCTTGAAGGTTTAAGATTTTTGTATGAACTAAATAAAAAAGCCTGAGATTTACTCAAGCTTTTTTTATTTTTAATACCTTGCCAAATACCTGTCAATTTCCCACTGTGACACGTATGTTCTGAAAGAATCCCATTCAATTTCTTTTGCGGTAAGGAATTCATCCACAATATGCGACCCCAGAGCAGTTTTTGCAATGAGCGATTTATCCATATAATAGAGAGCTTCTTTCAAACTTCCCGGTAGTGATTCAATTCTTAATTTTTTTCTTTCCCTGTCGGATAGTTTGTATATATTTGCTTCTACCGGTTTTGGCGGTTCAATCTTATTTCTTACACCATCCAGACAAGCCGCAAGAATAGTTGCAAATGCCAAATACGGATTGCAGCTCGGGTCGGGTGAACGCAACTCAACACGTGTAGACATGCCGCGTTTTGCGGGAACTCTTAAAAGTGCACTCCTGTTTGCCAGAGACCATGCCATATATACGGGAGCTTCGTATCCCGGAACGAGTCTTTTATAACTGTTTACCGTAGGATTAAGTATGGCAGTGATACTCTTAATGTGTTTAAGCAGTCCGCCGATTGCATATTTTGCGGTGTCTGAAAGTTGATATTCCGCTTTTTCGTCATAGAAAGCATTTTTGCCGTCCTTGAACAAAGAAATATTACAATGCATACCCGAACCGTTAATACCGTAAACGGGTTTCGGCATAAATGTTGCGTGAAGCCCGTACTGTGCTGCAACAGCCTTTACTGCCACCCTGAATGTCGCAACATTATCGGCAGTTGTCAGAATATCCGAGTATTTAAAATCAACCTCATGTTGTCCGTCGGCTACTTCGTGGTGAGAAGCTTCAATATCAAAATCCATCTCTTGTAAAGTGCTTACAATATCAGCTCTTACTGCCTCTCCCAAGTCATCGGGTCCGACATCATAATAACCTGCTCTGTCGTGAGTTTTGGTAGTAATATGATCCTCTTCATCTTTTTCAAATAAGAAAAACTCCGCTTCCGGTCCGACATTCATAGAAAAGCCCAGTTTTTTTGCTTCTGCCATAAGCCTTTTTAAATTACATCTCGGGCAGCCTTCAAAAGGTGTACCGTCAGCATTATAAATATCACAAATTAATCTTGCCGAGTTCTTGCCGTCTCTTTCCTGCCATGGAAGAATTTGAAACGTATTTTTATCGGGATAGAAAAACATATCCGAGGTTTCAATATTTCTAAAACCCTTAATTGAAGAGCCGTCAAGCATAATCTCGTTATTCAAAACCCTGTCAATATGTTCTGACGGAACCGCCATATTCTTAACCTGACCATTTATATCAACAAATTGCAGCTTGATAAATTGAACATTATATTCCGCAATTAGCCTCTTTATATCAGCATCCGTATAGCTCGCACCGTTTAGCGGCTGATGATGAAATTCCATTTGAACCTCCATTCTGTTTCTCTATTGAATATAAATCTTTGCACTAAAGTCTTATCATATATTTTTTTTTTCAATCGGTCAATAGATTTAACAATCAAGTGAGGTGAAAAATTTACAGTTTCTACGCATCATAATTAAAAATTTGTAAAACGTTTCTAAATAATTGTAACAATTAGTGGAAATAAAATTTTTTATTTATTAAAATAACTATTGGGTATAGAAAGAGGGGAATTTTTTAAATGAACGCAAATCTGAACAAAGTACTTTTACCTAATGATGTTAGAAAGCTTTTGAATATAGATAATAAAGAGATAGTTGAATTATGCAAAAAAACTTCAGTTACCCCAAAAAGAGATAATAAGGGCCAAATTTATTTCTCAGTGGATGAAGTGAAAAAATTAAGAAATGCAAAATCCTCAATTGTTTCAGAAATGAATGAAAGAAAGGGAAACAGAATCTTGGAACCTATGAAACAGATTGGTCAGAATAATGACAACAAAGCAACATTACCCGTAATGACAAAACCAAATTCCCAAGCAGTAGTTAACGGACTCTTGGAAACACTTAATAAAATGGAAAACAATATTACAACATCCATGACTAAACTTATAGACGAAAAACTTGAAGGCATGGATGATGTGGTGTTAGAGCTTGTAAGATGCAAAACCGAGAATGAAAATTTGAAAAACAAAGTTAATGAACTTAATAAAGAAAACTTTAAGTTAAAAAATGCTTTGAACAGTTTCAAACCACTATTATGCGGTTTTTACATCAAAAAAGAAGAAGATACGACATTTATGCTTTAATAATCGCAGCACCGCTTGACTGAAAAGGCGGATGTATGCAGATGCAGCATCTCGGATTAATAAAATCAGAAATGGGGAAGTATGGCAGTAAAGGAAGAAACAACGATTGATGAAAGAAGCAAGGCACTAAAGCTTGCGATTGAAAAGATAGAAAAGGATTTCGGCAAAGGTGCCATAATGAAATTGGGTGATAAACCTGCCGTCAGTGTAGAAACTATCCCTACCGGGGCATTGGCTCTTGACGTTGCACTGGGTGTCGGCGGAATCCCGAGAGGACGTATCATTGAGATATACGGTCCCGAATCATCAGGTAAAACAACACTTGCACAACACATAGTTGCGGAATGCCAAAAAAAAGGCGGTATTGCAGCGTTTGTTGATGCAGAGCACGCATTGGACCCTGAGTACGCAAGAAACCTCGGCGTAAATGTTGACGAACTCCTTATTTCACAACCCGATACAGGAGAACAGGCTCTTGACATAACGGAAGAGCTCGTAAGGTCCGGGGCTGTTGACGTAATCGTCGTTGACTCTGTTGCGGCTTTGGTTCCGAAAGCAGAAATTGAAGGCTCAATGGAAGATCAGCAAATGGGATTGCAGGCAAGATTGATGTCAAAGGCTTTGAGAAAATTAACTGGTATTATTGGGAAAACTAATACAACCGTTATTTTCATTAACCAGTTGAGACAAAAAATCGGTGTAATGTACGGTAACCCGGAAACAACTACGGGCGGTAATGCGTTGAAATATTATGCGTCAGTTCGTTTGGAAATCAAACGCGTAGAGGGTTTAAAAGGTGACGGAGAAGACATCGGAAACCACGTAAGAGTGCGTATTTTGAAAAATAAAGTTGCTCCTCCGTTTAGAACAGCAGAATTTGATATCATATTTGGAAAAGGTATCTGCAAAATCGGTAATATTCTTGATGTGGCGGTTGATTTGGATATTGTTAAAAAAGCAGGTTCTTGGTTTAGCTTTAATGATGATAAGTTGGGACAAGGAAGAGATAAGGCAAAGGAATTTTTGGCTGCTAATCCTGATATTTTGAATCAGATTGAGACTCTGGTTAGAGAAAAATTGGCAGAAAATTAGTATTTTTAATAATTACCGAATGTATTTTTTGCTCTTTTGATTTTAACACTTTTCAAAATGTTTTCTCAAAAAAGAGGGGCGATGATATTTGCACAAACCGTGTTTGTCTATTGCCTCTATATGCTCTCTTGTAAGATAGCCCGCATTTTTAGCCCAATTATACATCGGAAACTCTTCGTGCAATCTTTGCATATATCTGTCACGGCTAACCTTTGCTAAAATACTTGCAGCAGCAATAGAAGCCGATTTTGAATCACCTTTAATCAAAAATTTTTGAGGATAGGCAAAATCCTTTATTAACTTATTTCCGTCAACAAGAACCAAAACATCCGAATTCTTTACTATTTCGTCACAAGCCAATTTCATTGCCTTTAAAGATGCGTTTAGAATATTAATTTTCTCAATTTCTTCGACTTCAACACAAACAATCTTATTCAATGTATTATTTTTTATTACATCATAAATAGATTCGCGTTTTTTGGAAGAAAGTTTTTTTGAATCATTCAAAATCGCTAAATCTTTTATAAGTCCGTCGGTAACTTCTTCAAAACACACGGCAGCAGCAAATACACCGCCTGCCGCGGGTCCTCGTCCCGCTTCATCGGTACCTGCAATTTTTTTTCCAAAATTTTTATCAAAATCAAATAATTCTTGTGATGTCATAATATATCCGTGTTTTTGTCGGGCGATGCCCAACCTACTGTTTATAGTCTTGTCTCCGTCCTCCGACAAATTGTCTACGTACGTAGTATACTTGAATTCCGATATGGAGCAGATTCACCAAGGTGGACAGCGACGTAAGTAAGTTTTTGTTGGGCAATGCCCAACCTACAATTCTTAAAGAGTTCCTGTAATCCTGCCTTTGTCCACTGACAGAATATCTACGTGCGTAGTATACTTGAATTCCAATCTGGAGCGATTACGCTGAGGTGGACAGGGAGGTTTAAAAGAGTTCCTGTAATCCTGCCTTTGTCCTCCGACAAATTGTCTACGTGCGTAGTATACTTGAATTCCAATCTGGAGTGATTACGCTGAGGTGGACAGGGAGGTTTAAAAGAGTTCCTGTTGTTCTACCTTTGTCCACTGACAGAATATCTACGTGCGTAGTATATTTGAATCCAATCTGGAGCGATTACGCTGAGGTGGACAGGGAGGTTTAAAAGAGTTCCTGTA
>CALUTM010000063.1 GCA_944323705.1 Candidatus Gastranaerophilales bacterium | reverse complement strand
TACTTCGAGGAACACCTCTAATTTCTATATCTGCTAGGTATTTTACAAAATGTGTTCCGACAAAATGTCTACGTGCGTAGCACCAAAAAAAAGAGCCTAATCGGCTCTTGGAATTAAGAATAGCTGGAAGTATGAAAAAGATTTAATAATTATATTAAATCGGAATCTTCGGGAAAAAACCATCAGTTAATTGGGGAATATTTGATTAACATTTATTTACATTCCGGTTGTAATCCAATTTTGTCCGTGTTAGAGTATTTATGTCGGACTACTAAAGAACGCTTTTTTATGAGCACAAATTAATTTAGCAAGCGACGAGCAGATGGGTATTGCAGCAGCAATATCCGCAACGAAAAAAGGAAGAAATATGAACACAGATCCGATAGCAGATATGCTAACAAGAATCAGAAACGCAAATGTTGTTTCTCACCCGTCGGTAGAAATGCCTTCATCAAAACTTAAAGTTGCATTAGCAAAATTGTTGAAATCAGAAGGTTTTATTACCGATTACTCAGAAAGAGCAGAAGGACACTTCAAATATTTAACAATTGAGCTTAAATATGACGAAGCCAACAAACCTGTTATTTCTAATTTGAAAAGAATTTCAAAACCCGGTCTCAGAAGCTATTGTAAAGCAAAGAACCTGCCGCAAGTTTTAGGCGGAATGGGCATTGCAATTATTTCAACAAGCAAAGGTTTATTAACAGACCGTAAGGCAAGAAAAGAAAACCTCGGCGGCGAAATCCTCTGCTACGTTTGGTAACGGGCTTTGCTTAGAGTGAGGGTTTTGCCCGAAACTCAAGAGAGTTGGTAGTTTAAGAGCGGTGTTTTTGCTAAAGCGAAATAAAGCGAATACAAAGGGTAAAGCAATAAATAAACTGAGCTGCCAAACTTCTCGACCTTAGAAATTAACAACACATCGGGTTCAATTGACAGAAAAGCCCGACAAGAACAAAAAGGAGAAAAATATGTCAAGAATTGGTAAAAAACCTATTGAAATTCCATCAGGTGTTGAAATAAAAATTGATGGAAACGTTATAACGGCAAAGGGACCTAAGGGAACCGAATCTGTTACATTCAGAGACGAAATTAAAGTTTCTGTTCAAGATAATCACATTATTGTTGAACCAAACTCTGATGACAGAAAGACGAATGCACTTCACGGTCTTTTCAGAACACTTATAGCAAATGCCGTTCATGGTGTTTCACAAGGATTTGAAAAGAAATTGGAAATCGTCGGTGTAGGTTATCGTGCTAATATGGAAGGTACAAAACTTAATATGGCACTCGGTTACTCTCATCCGGTGATTATTGAGCCTCCCGCAGGTATTACGTTATCTGTAGAAGCTAACACAAAGATTAGCGTTAAAGGCTCTAATAAGCAAACGGTAGGTGATGTTGCAGCATTCATAAGAAGCAAACGTCCTCCTGAAGTTTATAAAGGAAAGGGTGTTAAATATGAAGGCGAACACATCAGACGTAAAGCAGGTAAAGCGGGTAAAAAGTAAGATAGCCGTGCGTGAGCTTTGCGAACGCTACGGATATCTTATCCTGAACTTGTTTCAGGATCTCTGCGGGGGCAGGACGAACATTATACACAAAAGAAATCCTGTTAAGACAATAAACTAAAATGTCATCCCGAATTTATTTCGGGAGCTTACCGAAAACAAGTATAACGCCAAGTCGGTAAGATGCTGAACCAAGTTCAGCAGGACAAAATTATTTATTATAGACAGTAGTGAAACTAATTAAACATATATAAAAGCTCATATAAACCCTTGATTAGGTTGTCAAGAAGGTTTGAGCAACAGAAAGGAAAACCAAAATGATTAAACAAGAAATTAGAAAACCAAAAGTACAAAAAAGACACAAAGCTATCAGGGTAAAAATTTCAGGAACTTCTGAATTTCCGAGATTGGCTGTTTACAGAAGTACAAAACATATCTATGCCCAATTAATAGATGATGAAAAACACGTTACTATATGCTCTGCATCGTCTGTTGATAAAGACTTGAAAGAAAAATTATCACACGGCGGAAACATCGAAGCTGCTAAGGTTGTCGGTGAAGCTATCGCTAAGAAAGCTAAAAAAGCAGGTATTGAATGTGTTGTATTCGACAGAGGCGGTTTCTTGTACCATGGTAGAGTCGCAGCCCTTGCAGACGCTGCCAGAGAAGCAGGATTAATGTTCTAAAAACATTAGTTCAAAAATCACAAAAGGCACTCATTGTAATGATGGGTGTCTTTTATTTGCAATAAATCTTAATGATACTTTTTTTATAGAGTTTTTCTGATAAAATAGTACTGAGGGCTTATGTTATGATGAATAAAAAAATATATATATCGTTGGCAGTGTTGATGTTTTTATCGGGCTTAACAGCGAATGCTAAAATGACCAAAGAAGCACACGCTTTATACCAACAGGCTTGCAACTATGAATATAAAAGTGATTACAATACTGCTATCAGTATTATCCAAAAAGCTATTGCGATTAACGGCGATGATGCAATGCTTTACACCAAAATAGCAGGACTTTATTCTGATATAGGCAAGTACGAAGATGCCCTCGGAGCCTATAAAAAAGCCGTTAAATTACGTCCCAACGACGCTTTTATTTATATAAGCATGGGAAATATCCTTCAGACTTTAGGTGATTACGAAAATGCCTATAATTCTTTTATGCAGGCTCAGCAAATATACCCCGAATACAAATACAATTATCTGAACCTTGCAAATATTGAATATTACAGGAAAAATTATAAAAACGCCATAGAGAACTATAATACATTCTTGAGTGCTTACCCTGAGCATCAGGAAGCAAGCGAAAATCTTGCAAATGTTTACTACGCTTCCAATCAACCGGATAAGGCCTGTGAAATATATTCAAGCGTATACAAAAAATATCCTACAGCTTTTAAGGATTATACGAACTACGGCATGGCTCTTTATGATACAAAACAGTTCCAGGCTGCCTCGGAAATTCTGGAAAAAGCTTTGGAAGATAACCCCGAAGATGAAGCAATATTAGCAAAATTAGCCTTATCATACCAAAATATGGAAGAGAATGACAAGGCTCTTGCAGTATTTGAAAAAGTTTTTGAAGTTAATCCCAAGCTTGTTGCTCTGAAGTTTGATTATGCTAACCTGTTAGGAAACATGGACAAAAATGAAGAAGCAATCGAACAGTACAAAGAATATTTGACAGCTTTCCCTGATGATGCGGATGCTTACAGGAACTTAGGACTTGTATACAAAAAGATGGGAAACACGGAGCTTGCATTGTTTAATTTTGAAAAATCATACTCTAAAGATTCCTCCAATAATGAAACAAAAAAAGAACTTGCATATTGTTATCACAAAAAACAAGATTACGTAAATGCATTGAAATATTATGATTTGGCACTCAAATCGGAACCCGATAATTATGAACTGTTAGCAAACAAGGCTCTGACTTTACATGCAATGGATAATTATGTCGCCTCCATAGAGCTTTATAAGACTTTGCTTGAGAAACAGCCAAATGACAGATTAAAACAAAATCTGACTGCAGCATCAATTGCATACGGCTACAGTCTGCTTGAAAAACAGGACTACGGACAGGCTATACTCTATTTTGAAGATGCGATTGAACTAAATGACAGAGAGGCTTCTGCTTATTTCGGTTACGCTCAGGCTAATGAAAAAATGGGATGTACGGATATTGCCCTGACAAATTACGAAAAAGCAGTATTGTTAGCACCGGGTAACAGAGAATATAACATTGCGTTAAATGATTTTCGTAATGCACACAAAGACATAACCTCGACGGCTGCAAAACCGAAAGAAACAACACCGCTTACTTATGATGAGCTTATAAAGAAAGGGGACGAAGCATATAAGCAGCAAAAATATAACGAAGCCATAGATTACTATACAAAAGCAGTGATATTTACCCCGCAAGATAAAGTAACCATGCTAAAAATTGCAAACCTGTATAAACTTATGGGAAACAATGCTAAAGCTATCAATTTTTATGACAAATTGATAACTATTGATGCCAATAATACGGATGCATATTTCAATAAAGGTTTGGTGCTTGCTAATCAAAAGAACTATGACGAATCTATAAAATGTTTCGAAAAAGTTATCGCACTGTCTCCTGAATATCCCTATGCCTACTACTCATTGGGACTTGCATACGAGCAAAAAGATGATATTGACAAGGCTCTTGAGTACTATTATTTATACTCGGGGATTGAAAAAGATGAAAAAATGCTAAATGTTGTCAACCAGAAAATTAAACAATTAGAAAAATGACACGATTTCTTAAAATAATTATATTATTGTTGGTTTCCATCTGCCTGTGTTCCTGTACATTTGACAGAGGGATTGTGCTTTTTAATACGGAACCGATTACGGCAGAAAATGTAGCAAACAGTGAAAAAATATTTGCAGAAGGACAAAGAGTCTATTATTTGTTTATTGCCCCGAAAAAAATGGATAACGAATTTATCAGGGTACAAGTATTCAAAATAACTGACGATGCGGCTCTTGGCGGGTATGAAGTAGTCAGAACAAAAGATTACAGACTAATGCTTGATGAAAGATATTATCACTCTGATTATTTCACTATATACCAAAAAGGACACTATGTAATGCAATTCTTCTCTCATGAAGATTTTCAACATCCGCTTGCCCTAAGTGATTTTTACATAAAATAACAGAGTCGCTTTGCAAGCATAATTTTGGAAATAGCCCCTACTTGATAAAACATTACATCCGCTATATAAAAAGACAACCCTGTATTGTAAGGTTGTCTTTTTATTATTGGGGTAGCCCCCTATATTATTTCTGTCGATATTTGTAGAGTTACCTTAAGAAACACGGCAGCCTCTTTACAAAATCGATATTTTAACCAATGTGTCCGCAATAAATATCCACATTTGAGGATAAATATCACCCTACATATAGACTTTACTTCGAGAAACACCTGTTGTTTCTATATCAGTATTGGCATCTTACCTAACGTGTTCCGATCAAATGTCTACGTGCGGGCGGGGGTAAATATAACCAAATCAAATAGTTATACCTACCAGCCTAATGCATTTACTCTTACCAACTGGCTTTGGTTACGCCCGGGAGTAAGCCCTGGTGAGCCATCTTTCTTAAACAAATCCTGCACAGACCGAAATCTCTGTGGAAACCGTGAGGACGTCCGCAGATGCTGCATCTGTTATGAAGTCTGACTTTCGGGTATTTGCCCTTTGCAGCCAATTCTTCACGTCTTAGTTCTTTGTTTATCATCGCTTTTTTAGCCATGATTTTCTCCTTTTATATATTAATTTCTATCTACATTCTAACATAATCACTAACTAGGAAACCAGGTTTTAATACCTGACTTTCCCCCGGGTTTTACCCCTAGTTTTTGCCCATTCCTTTGAAAGGCATACCGAGAAGTTTTAACAATTCTCTTGCTTCATCATCAGTATGAGCAGTTGTGATAATAGATACGTTCATACCTTTTACCAAGTCAACTTCTTCATAAGTGATTTCAGGGAACAAGGATTGTTCTTTTAAGCCTAAGGTATAGTTACCTCTGCCGTCAAAACTCTTTGCGGAAACCCCTCTAAAGTCACGAATACGGGGGAGAACAACGCAGATTAACTTTTGCAAGAAATCGTACATTCTTTCACCGCGTAAAGTAACCATTGCACCAACAGGCATACCTTCTCTTAATTTATAAGAAGCTATTGATTTTTTAGCCTTTGTAACAAGAGCCTTTTGACCTGCTATTTTTGTTAACTGAGCATGAATTGAATCAGCAATTTTAGAGTTGTGAGAAGCTTCGCCGACACCCATGTTTAAAACAATTTTGTGAAGTTTAGGAATCATCATGTTATTTTTATAACCGAATTTTTCCTTTAATGCGGCTTTTACTTCTTCTTCGTATCTTGATTTTAAGCTTTTTGTTCTAGTCATTTTTCTTTTCCTTCTGTTCATACGGTAGGGGCAAACCTGATTCTATAAACAACCACTTAGCCCCGCGTATATTTTTTCTAAGCTATACGTCTAATTGTTCGCCGCATTTTTTACAAACACGGACTTTTTTTCCATCCACTACTGCATGCTTAACTCTTGTAGGTTTTTCACAGCTCGGGCACATAATCATAACATTGGATGAATCAATCGGAGCTTCCTTTTTGATTAATCCGCCTTGTATGCCGTATGCAGGATTAGCTTTTGTAGCCTTGGTAATCATGTTCACACCTTCAACCACAACCTTGCCTTCGGAAGGTATAGATTTCTTTATGTTACCTGACTTACCTTTATCCTTGCCCGCAGTGATAATAACTCTATCGCCTGTTTTTACATGCAAGTTCTTTCTTTCATTTGTCATTTTATTTATTCTCCATTATATCTTTGAGCTCCTGAAACAAGTTCAGGATTATTTATTCCTAAACTCACTAACGCTTGTTAAGGACTAAATAACTTCCGGTGCAAGAGAAACAATCTTCATGAAGTTTTTGTCTCTCAATTCCCTTGCCACAGGTCCGAATACACGAGTTCCGCGGGGGTTGCCGTCCTTATTTATAATTACAGCTGCATTTTCATCAAATCTGATAACCGAGCCGTCAGCACGTTTGATATCGTGTTTTGTTCTTACGATAACAGCTTTAACGACTTCAGATTTTTTTACTGTCATATTAGGAGTTGCATCCTTAACAGTTGCAACAACAACATCACCAACAGCCGCAAATTTTTTATTTGAGCTTCCCATTACACGAATTACCAATAATTCTTTGGCACCTGTATTATCTGCTACTACCAGTCTTGTTTCTTGTTGTATCATTTTTCTGTTCCTTTTATCTTTGCCGAAGTATAAACTTCAGCCTATACACATTTGGGTTATCTCCAACCTGTTTGGATTTATGTTTGAAGCTTTAACAATTTGGGGTTTTACCCGACCTGCATTACTTGTCCTGCACCAATCCGCTCAAGTTTTCATTTTCCCCCGTCTGTCCATGAATCTTGCGTATCGACTCACCCCGACGGTTATTTGATTACTACTTAGCTTTTTCTACGATAGATTCTACAACCCATCTCTTGTTTCCTGAAATTGGCTTTGACTCAATAATTCTTACAGTATCACCAATGCCGCATTCATTCTTCTCATCATGAGCCTTGTAGTTTTTGTTTGATTCTATAATTTTCTTATATTTAGGGTGCGGATTATATGACGCAACTTTTACGACTACAGTCTTATCCATCTTGTCACTTATAACTACACCTTGTTTTTCTTTTTTAGGCATTTTTTCCTTCTCCTTGCTGCTTGCATTAAACGGGTCTCGACCCTGAACACCGTTCAGGCTCTACGCCTCTTTTTTGCAATCCGCTTCTTTTTCAGTTATTACAGTCTTTGCTTGAGCTATTAAACGTTTTGTTTTTGAAATCTCAGCAGTATTTTCCAATTTATGCATAGATTTTTTAATTCTGCAATCGAAAAGCTGCTTTTTTGAATCAAGAACAAATTGCTTTAACTCATCAACTGTTTTTTCACGCATTTCACTTAATTTCATTGTTTTTATCCTTAATATTATACAGATTCTTTTTCCACAACCTTAACCTTGATAGGCAATTTTTGTGCTGCAAGTTCTAATGCACGTACAGCAACTGCTCTGTCAAAGTAATCAAGTTCAAACAGAATTCTGTTTGGTTTTACTACAGATACCCAGTATTCAACGTTACCTTTACCTGAACCCATACGAGTTTCTGCAGGTTTTGCAGTAATCGGTTTATCCGGGAATATTTTAATCCAAACGTTACCGCCACGTTTGATTTCACGAGTCATCGCACGTCTTGCAGCTTCTATCTGACGGCTTGTTATCCAACCCGGTTCAAGAGCTCTTAACGCATAACGACCAAACTCGAAGTCAGTACCTCTTGTTTCGGTACCCTTCATTCTACCTTTCATCATTTTGCGGTATTTTGTCTTTTTCGGCATTAACATTATATTGTTCTCCTGTTATTTTCTTATTTTGTTTCTACAGGTTTACGTTTACCGCGTCTTCCGCTAAAACGTTCACCTGATGCATCTTTTGAGCCTTTTGATTTGATGTTCATATCAGCTCTTTCACCGGGCATTAAATTCCCTTTGAAAATCCATACCTTAACACCAATTTTACCCATTATTGTATCTGCTTCCGTGAAACCGTAATCAACATCGGCTCTAAGCGTTTGAAGCGGAATTCTGCCTTCTTTTGCCCATTCGCTTCTTGCAATTTCTGCACCGCCTAAACGACCGGATACCATAATTTTAATACCTTGAGCACCCGCACGCATCGTACGCTGCATTGCTTGTTTCATTGCACGTCTGAATGCTACACGTTTTTCAAGCTGTTGTGCTACGGATTCTGCTACCAATAAAGCATCAACATCTAGTCTTGCTACTTCTACCACATTGATGATTACCGGCTTTCCTAAGTATTTGGAAACTTCCGACTTCAGTTCTTCAATACCTTGACCGCCTCTGCCGACTACGATACCGGGCTTTGCAGTAACAACCGTTATCGTTAAGCTCTGAGATTTTCTGTCAATCAAAATATTTGCAACACCTGCCGCATAAAGTTTCTTTTTGATAAATTTTCTAATTTTAGCATCTTCTGCTACAAATCCGGCATAATCTTTTATCTTGGCAAACCAAGTGCTTGACCAAGGTCTGATTATACCTACTCTAAATCCTGTTGGATGTGTTTTCTGTCCCATTTCGTTATTTCCTATTTTGCTGTATCACTAACTTTTATTGTGAGGTGAGATGTACGTTTGAGTCTTCTGTATATACGACCTTGTGCTCTTGGCTTACCTCTTTTGTATGTTACACTCTCATCCGCAAAAATTTCAGAAACTTTTAAGGATTCAGATTTTACGCCTGCTTTTTCAAAAGCGTTTGCAGCAGCTGCCTTAAGATTCTTTTCTACAACTCTTGCTGCAAAATAAGGCATAAAACGTAACATGTCAAGAGCTTCATTAACAGACTTACCTCTTACTTCGTTGATTACTCGGCGAAGTTTTCTTGCTGTCATTTTTATGTTTGTTTGTCTTGCTTTAGCTTCCATTTTTATTTTTCCTTACTTTTTTAATTAATTCTTAATCAAAAATCTGTACAGACTATTTGCGTTTTGCTGTTTTATCCGAACCTGCGTGCCCTCTGTACATTCTTGTGGGTGCAAATTCGCCC
>CALUTM010000062.1 GCA_944323705.1 Candidatus Gastranaerophilales bacterium | reverse complement strand
TCTCGCAATTCAACAACAAATCCGTTCAAATACTCAAATTTTGAAGGAAACACTTTGCAATTTGCTGATGTTTTTGAAGGATTTGAGCCCAAAAAAGTTAGTAAAATGAAAATGATTTCTGCTTCTGTTGCAGGAAGTATGGCAAAGTTCCGTTCTAATATTACGGAGCCGATTATCAACTTTGTAAACAGAATGAAAGATGGTATTTATTCTGCTTGGGATTATGCTAAAAATACAAATATTTCTGATATTCCAGGATTTAAAGCTTTTAACGAAGTTATGAATACCGATGTTGTTGATATAGGTAAAGATATTGGAAATTCTCTTTCCGGCATGGGTAAAGCTGTGGCAGATAAGATACCTTTCCTTAATGTTGGAAAAGGACTTTCCTCTAAGTGGAGTTCTTTAATAAGCAAGGTTCACAACCACATTAAAATTACTAAAGATACTTCAGTAGATGAATTAAAAATGATGTGGCAAAATGAAATTGCTAAGGCAGAAAGTGAGGCTGCGTAATGAATAAAAATGTTGCTGAAATAATTGACGCTCTAGCTGCACATCAAGATCATGCATCTATTGAGGTCTTAGAAGAATTAGGAACAAATTCTCCCGATAATGAGGTAAGAGAATATACTTCTCGTGCTCTTGTAAGAAAAAATGTTCACGATTCTTTAAAAATTGTTATTATAAACCAGGGCAAAGGCATTAATGACTTGTCTCCGGCTGTTGCAATGAGTACTATTAATGAAATTCTTGCACTGAAAGACAAGTCGGAAGTTATAAGAATTTTAGATGATACAATAAATATGCACTCAGATGAGTCCGTTAAGGAAAATGCCCGTTCGGTAAAATCGTTATTGGCACTTAGCTAGTTCAGTTTTTATAAATGTAATAACAAAAAAGAGACCCAAGGTCTCTTTTTTTTGTTATCATCTATTATTTGCCTAAGAGGAAGTTAAATCCTAACTGGAAGCCTACGCCGGTTCTTCCGACATTTCTAAATACTGTCTGGAAGTAGCCGGAGAATCTGTCCGTAAACCTCTTAGTGAAACCAATACCGTACTGGATATACCCTCTATCCATATCCAAATGCGGAAGGCTCACATTGCCTGCACGACCATCGACTGCACCATTCAGGTTATACATGTATTGTAATGTAGCATATATGCTGAAGGTTTCCTTTTCCCATATCAAATTCAAACCCGGAGCAAGGTTTATACCATTAAGAATTCCCGACATCATACCCATTTGTCCGAAGGCAGAATGCCAGTTCTGTTGTCCGAAGAAGTTATATGCTAAGAATAAGTTTGGTTGCAGTACCCAATCTCTGTGGAATCTCCAATTGTATGCAACTTTAGTTGCTGCACCCGCAAAATAGTTAAACGTACTGTCTGTATGCCCTGCGATATCCATGGAGTTATCATAAACACCGCCGTAGATTAAGCCTCCGATGATGAAGTTATTTTTATACCAAGTCCCCAAGAAACCTGCCTGACCGCCGTTTTGATATGCACCCATACCCGCAAAATATTGGTGTGCACCGTTGTAACCGATGTAAGCCGTAGGCATAAATTTCCAACCATTTCTAAGTTCTTTTAATCCAAAGTCGGCACCTATCAATGCTCCATAAGCGTTATTTCCGACATTGCTTAGACCTTGACTCATCTGCATTGTTTCAAATGTACCGTACATTTTGTACCACAAGCCGCCATCCTTGCGTGAATATTGATATGGAGCAAACTGAGGCATTGTAGAGGAGTATCTGTTTGCCATAACTCCAGAATATGCAACACCACCGTCATCATCTTTGAAACTTGGCAAAAGCATTGAATGATTGAATAACATATCATCAATTGCAAGTTGATTCATCCATTGTGCAAGAGTCGTAACCTGTCCCCTATATACCTGCGGGTTGAATCTGGTCAGATTTAGCGTGTAATTCCCAGTAATACCGCCATGATTATTTAATTGGTACCAACCGATAGGTGTAAATACTTCCTTCTTTGTAGCCGTAAGGTTAATTGTGGGTGCTATCGAATTATATTTGAATACATTATCAAGAGCTATATCTCTGTCAATCGGTGCATCCCATCCAAAGATATCTCCGCCGAGATTCCAGTCTGAAATGTTAACCGTACCGTTTCCTGTAAGATTTTCACCGATAAATTGGTCAGTTCCGTGTTCATACTCGGCATTACTTCTTCCGTAGACATCAATTGTAAAATCTGCCTGATTTCTTACATCTCCTACAGTGTTAGCTCCGATATTAAGATTTTGGATATTGTACTCGTCAATATCACTGTTCATAACCGCTAACATGCCGGAAGTATTAAGGTTGTTAAGATTATATATTCCGCCGTAATCTTCAGTAAGTGCAATGAGCTTGGAACCAGAATCTATGTTTATGTCACCGCCTTGAATGGTGCTTAAATTTTGCATAGCAAGGGTTGAATTATTTTTGAGGTTTAATACTCCGCCCAACTGTGTATAGAAAGGCATATCAGAACCTTCTTGGGTTGAAATTTCTCCTGTTGTGTGCGAAAAATTATTAAAATCGATTGATGCCCCGTCACTGAGTATAATATCACCTTTTATAGTGTCATTTTCGTTGAGATTTACCTGTGTATTGTCGATAAATGAAGCTATTGCACCTTTTTCAATATTTAGTGCAGCTCCTTCCGTAACGTTACCTGAATCAAAAACGAGATATGTGTTTTCATTATTGGTATTTCCGACGTTCATCGTCCCTACAATATTGGCTGCATTACCTTCCAGTGAGAGGGTATTGTATCCTCTTTCAACGTTTATAATTCCGCCAAGATCATTTTGCTGGGCTGTAATGCCGACGGTAGAACCGTCCGAAATCTCAAAAGTACCGTTATTTACCATGTTTGTAAGGCTGATAGACGCATTATCGGTTACTTTGAAAATGTTGTTGTTAATAACTTCCTGAGTACTCATTACTGCATTTTCGCCTGAATTGATAAACGTACCGTCATTTGTAAGAACACTTGAATAGTTAGCGGTATAATTACCCCTGTTTAGGATAGTTCCGTTATTTGTAAGTCCATGATTAATAATAAGAGAACCGTCGTTAGTGAGGGTTGCATTCGCATTATTTGTTAAACTCTCTACTTCTACGTTTCCTGCGGTTATATCAAATTGTCCGTTAACGGTCATCGAATTTTGTGTGATACTTCCCGAGCTGCTGCCGTTTGTAACATTAAGTGTTCCTGTGTCTCCGCTTATTGTTCCTGTATTTGTGAGATTATTTGCGGTTATACTGCTTGTATTTTCAAAATTACCGCCGACAGTTACGTTATTCTGGGAAATTTGTCCGCTGTTGCTTCCCGCCTGAATGTTAAGATTTCCGTTCCCCGTAATGTTTGCTGAGTTAGTGAATGTATTTGTTGCACTAATGGTGCCTGTATTGGAAAATTCTGTTCCTGCGATTTCAACGATTGCTTGAGAAATATTTCCCGAATTGGAACTGTTGTTTGCAGCGTTGTTTATATACAGTTTACCGTTTTCACCCGTAATAGTTGCAGAGTTGGTGAATGTATTTGTTGCGGTTATACTTCCTGTATTTTCAAAGCTGTCACCACTTATATTCACTTCTGCCTGTTCAATAGTACCTTCATTAGAACTGTTATTGTCAACATCGGTTATGTTTAACACTCCGTTTTGCCCCGTAATTACAGACGTATTGGAAAAAATTTCCGTAGAGGTTATTGTCCCTGTGTTTGAAAAAGCCGTTCCGTCTATAGCTACATTCGCCTGTGATATAGTACCGCTGTTAGAGCTTGTTCCGCTGTCATTGAAGATATACAGGGTTCCGTCTTCACCTGTTATATTTGCGGAGTTGGAGAAGGTGTCCAGTGCAGTTAAGATATCGTTATTTTCAAAATCTCCGGTTATCGCAACAGTTCCCTGATAAATACTGTTATTGTTTTCTCCGCCTGCAATTGTCATGCTGCCTGTATCACCTGAGATAGAACCATTGTTGACTAAGTTATCAACAGTAATACTGCTGTTGTTTTCAAAAGTCGCATTTGTATTATTTGTAATACTAAGAGAATTAAGAGAAGTTGTATTTTTACTTAAAGTTCCGTTATTTGTAAAACTTCCGTTGTTCACGATAGCATCTGTTATTACGCTGCTGCCGTCATTGTTTATAAAAGTTCCGTTGTTTGTAAATGACCCTGTTGTAATAGTTCCGCTATCGGAGGGTGAAACCGTAATATCACCGTTATTATAAGTACTATCGGCTGCAACGGTAAAACTGTCCGGGGTTATATCCCCTGTATTTGTTCCGTTTTGCACGACCAGGTCACCGCCTTTAATTGTAGCGGTATTAATAAATTCATTTGTGATAGAGAACCCTTCACCTATGTTTAAAGTTCCGTTATTTGTAACTTTTCCGCCCTGACCTGTTATTGCTCCCGATATTGTATTTGTCCCGCTTAAGTTTATTTCGCCCGTATTATTGATATTGCCGGAGAAATTATTTGTCCCGTCTGTGTTTATTGTTCCTGTGTTTGTTATGTTACTTGCAAAAGAATTATTTCCGCCTGTTGCAATTGTACCTGCATTATAAATATCATTTGCGACATTCACTGAACCCTGGCTAACGATTACATTATTAAGATTCGCAACGCTGTCAATTTCATTATATATGGCACCACCGCCTTCAGCTGCAGTATTTCCGCTAAAAATTGCACCGTTCAGGGTTATTGTGCTTTCGTTATAAATAGCTCCTCCGCTTGCGGAAGAACTGTTACCTATAAACTGTGCTCCGCTTCCTACGGTAAGATTAGCACCATCTTCGGTAGAAAAGTTCATATTTGCAACAGCACCGCCGTTATCATCTGCGGAATTCCCCTGAAACAAAGCTCCTGTCCCTATTTGCAGTGTTCCGTCGAAGTTTCCGATAGCACCGCCGTAGGCTGCATCCGACGAGTTATTTTTAAACTCGGCATCATTTCCGATGGTTGCCGTTTTGCCGTCATTATTCCATATATAAAGTCCGCCTGATGCAAACTCTGATTTATTATTGTCAACCGTTAAATTGTTCCCTACGGTAACCGTTGAGTTATATATGTAGGCTGCTCCGGCAGCACCTTTAGCCTGTCCTCCATCCGGGTAGTTATAAACATCCGACGGGGCAGTATTACCTGAAAAAGTAACATTATCGCCAATATCCAACGTTGCCCTGTCTACATAAATAGCACCGCCGGCATCTCCAATAGTGCCAGTAGAAGAGTTTGTGGTAAATGTATGGTTATTTTCAAACGACGTATAGTTGCCGATATTAAGAGTGGAACCTTCTGCCGAGAATATTGCTCCTCCCTGGTGTGAGGTATTTCCGCTGAATGTTGAGTGAGATGTAGCCGTTCCGTCTGTAATGGTAAGTGTTCCCTGATTGTATACTGCACCTCCCGAAGTTGTAGAGGTATTATTTTGTAAGGTTGAGTCAGTGATTGTCATGGAGTTTCCAGACTCATTAAGAACCGCCCCGCCATAAGCATTACCTGTGTAGTTTTCTACAACTGAACCGGAAGTTATATCTGTATTAACTATCTGGTCAGCTCTTGCGGATTTTGCAGGCAACAAAAACAAAGAGCTCAAAACTATAGCTGCTATAAGCTTTTTCTTTTTCATAAAAAACATTCTCCAATATCACTAACTCCAAGTAAAATTCTAACAGAAAAAAACTTTACAATAGTATTTTGTAAAGCTTTTGTTACATAAAGATAATGCTAAAAACAAAAAATGATAAATTATCCGCACGCAGGTACATGAGCTTGGGAATATATTTGCTCCCTCCGTATCTATAATCTAGAATTTTTCCGTAAATATTTCAAAATATGCTTGCGGATGTTCACACACAGGACATAAGCAGGGGGCTTCTTTGCCTATATGCGTGTGTCCGCATTTTCTGCAAATCCATTGAGTAGTTTCTTCTTTTTTGAAAATGCCTCCTGATTTAAGTTCCTCTGCCAGACGTTCAAATCTGTGTGCGTGATGCTTTTCGATTTCGACAATTCCGGCAAAAAGTCTGGAAATATCATCAAAACCTTCTTCCTTGGCTACTTGTGCGGAATTTTTATAAAGAATTTCCCATTCTTCTCTTTCACCTGATGATGCGGCACGAAGGTTCTCGTATGTATCTCCGAAAAAGAACGGATAAGCTCCCGTTACCGTAAGGTGCTCGGCATTTGGTATGTGTTTGTAAAATAATTTAGCATGTTCCTGCTCGTTAGAAGCGGTATCAAGAAAAACCTGACTTATTTGTTCGTAACCTTCTTTTTTAGCAACTTTTGCGAAGAATGTATATCGGTTTCTTGCTTGCGACTCTCCCGCAAATGCGTTTACAAGACATTGTAATGTTTCAGAGTGTTCTAATTTCATCTTTATTCTCCTTGTTAGGATTAAAGATAAATTAAAACGGTACATTTTGATACTCCCCTTACGGGCATGACAGTCGGGCAGTTTCTCCAACTTTAGTTAGAGGGTGTTCTTTTTAAGGTAAACTCTAAAACCGTAATAGTGCATTTTTTTGGTCATCTACTCCAAATGGAGGATTCTATAACTAAAGTTGTAAAGTTCGTTTTTTTATTGCCGTTAATCATTTATAGAAAGGCAAAGTATAAATTTATTGAAAGGAATTTATTATGACAGCGACATCAACAATTACAATCAACACAAACTTGGCGTCATTAACCTGTCAATCTTACCTTAGAGATGCAACTAAGGGTATGAACACAGCAATGGAGAGATTATCTACAGGCTTTCGGATAAACTCTGCAGCGGATGACGCAGCCGGCTACGCAGTATCTGCCGGCATGGAAGCCAAAATCAACGGTTACGATATTATCGAAACCAATGCACAAATGGGGTTGGATATGTTAACAACCCAGGAAGGTATTCTGGATATCATCAATGATTATCTTCAAAGAATACGAGACTTAACAATGCAGGCTGCGAACGGTACTTATGGTTCTGCTTCTTTGAACGCAATTGCTACCGAAGTTGTTCAAAGAATGGATGAAATTAACCGTTTATGCCAGATTACAGATTTTAATGATACATATCTTCTAGACGGTTCAAGAACAACAGACATAAACCTGCAGGTAGGTTTGTATTCAGATAAAAGATGTGTAATAAAAATGGATGCATTCTTGTTTGCAAGTGCCGAATCAACCGTAATATTCGGATTCGGCTCCGCAGGTAAAGCCGATGCTGACGGAAATCCGCAAGGATTTATGGACTTGACGGCAAAAACAGCGGAAGACGAAGCAAACGGATATATTTATCAGGCACGTATCTTAGATGCAAACGGGAAGCCTGTTTTAGATGAAAACGGCAATGTTCAATATATACAGAATGCATATTATAAGTCCGCATTGGCTGCAGCATTGGCAGAAAACGGAGATATTACCTATGCGGGCGGAACAAGTGCGACTATTGTAGGCGGTGCTTTGACTATCGAGCAAATGTGTTCTGCAATCTACAGAAACGATAATTCTGCTCGTGAATTTATTGACCAAATTGACGTAGCTATTGATAATATTTCTCTTAGAAGCACAAAAATCGGTGCTTATATGAACAGATTGGATTCTGCAATTGAATCAACCGATGTTCAGAGAGAAAACCTTGTTGAAGCTAATTCGACCATTAAGGATGCCGATGTGGCAACAGAATCTTCAAATTATATTAAATACCAGATTCTGCAGCAGTCAACGGCAACCCTGTTGGCAACAGCTAACCAAATGCCTTCAATAGCTTTGAACTTAATTTAAGTTTAGCGGGATAAAAATAACAGAGATAATAAAGGTCCTTTCAATGACCCTCGGTGTCTTGTGCATCGAGGGTTTGCCTTTGGCTTAAGTGAGAGAAGTTATAAATAAATTTTGTGTGAGTATGCTAACTTAACGTCCCTATATTATCGTCTTTAAATACTCAATAATATCATCGGATTCATACATTTGTATATTTCTGTCAGTATCAGATAAAAACGGGACTTGCCTTTTTCCGCCCATTTGAATAAGAGCTTCCTCCGAGGCTTTATTTGTTATATCTATTTTGTTGTACTTTACTCCGTTTTCGTCAAGAAAACTCATGACTTTTTTGCAATAAGGACAAGTTTCTAAAATAAATAAATCAAGCATTTTGACCTCCTTTGTATTTATTTTGTTAAAATTAAGAACAAAATACATTCTCCATGCGGTTTCTTTTTATGTTAATATAAAGTCGAGGTAAATATGTTAAGACAATTTTTAAATTCAAAAATACACAGAGCGACTGTAACTGATGCCAACTTAAATTATGTCGGTTCAATTACTGTAGATGAAGAGTTTTTGGACCTTGCGGGCATAATGGAGTGGGAAAAAGTCGAAATACTGAATATAAATAACGGAGAGCGTTTTCAAACCTATGCGATTAAAGGCAAACGCGGTTCAAAATGCTTTTGTTTAAACGGAGCGGCAGCAAGAAAGGCACAGCCCGGAGATAAGATTATTATTGTTACATACGCACTCTTAAACGAGAATGAAATATCCGCTCATAAGCCGCAGATAGTTCAGGTCGGAGAAAATAATGAAATCATCCGATAAACCTTCTTACAAAAAGAAGAAAAAGAAATTTACCGTAGATACTAAGAACATGGGCGTTAATATCGATAAAAACGAGTATTATGAAATAGTCAAATCAAATTCCGCCCATCCGGAGCAGGGGTTGTTTTAGTTAATCTAATATTTTTACTCCGCAGGATGAGCCTGTCCCGTGGTTATCGTAGTGCCAACCACTCCCGAACGGACCCGAAAATTGGCTTATGTTACTGTTTCCGTAAGTCGTGGGGTATGGAGTCGTGGAAAACCCTGAGGGTGAAAAGAATGAATCGTTTGCAAAAACGTCACTTCCGTTTGTCCAACTGTTTAACCCGGGAGTAAAACCCGTCATTTGACCCGAGAAGTAGTTCCCGATATTTCTTAACCAGGAAGTTTTATAGTTTTGTTTGGGTCTTGATAAAATGGCAGTGCGGACATTGTTGTATCTGGAGCTTAGGTCACCGTTTTGAATAGCTCCAAAAGCTTGCATCTCAAGACGTTGCAGTCTGTCAATGTCGCTTTCTCTGTTATAGCTCTTGTTCAGGGTATATTTTTCAAGTGCACTCAAATCTGAAAATGAAGAATAATTTCTGTTGAACAGCCTTCTTTTGGGGTAAGCATTATAAATTCTTCTGTTATTGTATCTGTTGTTATACCTGTTATTGTAGTATTGAGGACGATAATACCCGTTGCGGAACCCTCTGTTATAGTTTCTCCCGTAATAAGGGGTTCTCGTGACATAAGTTCTTGCGGCTGCAACGTCGGGTATGGCGGTGATAAGGGTTATTAAAAGTAATGATAAAATTAATAATAAACGATACATAAAAATCCTCCGAAGATATAAAAACTCATTCGGAGAATTTTTTGTACTCCCCAACGGGGGGGGGTAAATAGGGG
>CALUTM010000061.1 GCA_944323705.1 Candidatus Gastranaerophilales bacterium | reverse complement strand
TCAAAATATTTTGTAGGTTGGGCTTATATCCCAACAATCAATATGACTTTTACAGGACTACCAAAAATCTTTGATTTCAGTAATTCACAGGCTAATTTGAGGCTATTCTTTGTATATTAAAGTCCTAATAAAGTCCAATTGGGTGTATTTATGAATACTTCATCAAGGGACTTCCGACCTCTATAATTTAGTATTGTTGGGCAGGTATGCCCAACCGACAGTTGATAGCTTATATACAAACCGGACTTTTAAATACAGTCCTGAAACAAGTTACACTACTGTCCATGATAAATTCATATAGTTAAAATATACTCAAATTGCTTGCGGGGGGAGGCTGGAAAAATCAGAGAGGATGGGATTCGAACCCACGGTGCATTACTGCACACAGACTTTCGAGGTCTGCACCTTAAACCGCTCGGACACCTCTCTATAATCTATCATAATACAAGAATAACATAAAATCATGTTTTATTTACTATTGCATCTACAATTTCTCTAAATGCTCCCGCTCCGCCTGACGCTGCCGTTATTTGAATACCTTTTATCTCTTTTACCTGTTTGACTGCCTCGGGTACGGTAAGCGGATATTTTACAAACTTTAAAGATTCTAAATCATTGATATCATCGCCAATATAGACGTATTCATTTTCTTTTAGCCCGTATTTTTCTATAATTGACTTTAATACATCAATTTTTACCCGAATTCCCTGATGAACCTCTTCCACATCAAACTTTTTTGCAATAATTTCTATTGCCGAATTTTTTTCGCCTGAAATAATTCCCATTTGATAGCCATTTTTTCGCAATATAGAAAAAGCCATTACATCCTTAAAATTCAGTTTACGGGTCATTTCCCCGTCCGCACCGATATAAACGCAATTATCCGTTATTATTCCGTCGAAATCAGTTATCACAAATTTTATCGTATTCGGCAGTTTTAAACTCATTTTACTCTTCTCAACTTATCTATTATCGGAATCTCTCTCGGGTAAACCTTTTTTACTCCGTCACCAAGAAGATACGGAGTCTGTCTGATATCTCTAACCATGTGATAAAGCCCTGCCATTTCAAGACTCGCAGCCTGGTCAGACCCCCAATTTGTTCTGTCTATGGTAATATGACGTTCCACAACCGAGGCACCGAGTGCAACTGCAATAACAGAAGGAGTAACACCGCGTTCATGTCCCGAATAACCTATCGGGCAGGAAAATTCCTTTTTAAAGGTTTCAATTACACGCAAATTGGTCTCTTCAGCATTTGAAGGATATGTTGATGTACAGTGAAGAATTATGAGATTATCCTCACCCAAAACAGAAACAGCATGCCTTATCTGCTCCATCGTACTCATGCCGGTAGAAAGCATAATCGGCTTTCCTTTACTTCTTGTATACTTTAGCAATTTATCATCAGTCAAAGATGCAGAGGCTATTTTATAACATGGGATATTAAATTTTTCCATAAAATCAACAGAACCTTCATCCCAACAAGACGCAAACCAAATAATCCCTTTCTTTTTGCAATAATCATCTATTACTCTGTATTCTTCTTCTCCGAATTCTAAGCCCCTTTTCAAGTCTCCGTTTGTATTTCCAAAGACACTCTTTCTCTCTCTCTCAAGTTCTTCTTTTGAATAGACGACATCAACCGTTCTTTTTTGGAATTTAACGGCATCACACCCGGTAGTTACCGCTATATCAATCATCTTCTTTGCAAAATCCACAGAGCCGTTATGGTTTATCCCTATTTCCGCTATTATAAAGCACGGATAACCGTCTCCTACTTTTCTATCAGCAATCTGCACACACCGCATCTACTAACCCCTTCTAACTCAGATATTTTTTGTACAAGGCAAATTCATCAGGATCCACTTTATGCTCAATATTCTCCGGCTCCTTAGCCTCCGCCTCTGTATGAAAAAGTTTATCTATAATTCCGTCGGAATTTTCTTCTTCATATATTTCAGATATTTCAAAATTATCGTCATTCTCCGTTTTTTCATCCGATGCCGATTCTTCGGAGGTTGATTCGTCCGCTTTTTTAGAGACAACTTTTGTAAATCCCGGAATTTCTATTTTAGGAATCTCTATTTTAGGGATTCTAATATTCGGAATTTCTATTTTTGAGAACTCCCCTTCTTCAATTTCACACGGCGGATAATTTCCCAAATCTTTAATAAGATGAATAGAGTTTTGCGAAGCTCCTATCAACATTCTTTTACCGTCCAGTTCAACTATATGCAGGGTCCTGTTGTTACCGAGGTTTGTAGTAGATACAACAGAGACAGTGTCCTTGTCACCAATTTGTTTTTTTAAAGTATTCAGACCGAGTTTATTAAGTTTTGCATATATAATACCCGTTGCATAAATAAGCAAAACAACAAACAGCAATGAAAATACAATCGATATTAAATTAGGCTCCTGACCGACAGTTTGAGTTGCAAGAGCCGTTGGAGCACTCGTATTTGTCGATACAGAGGAAGCTTGAGCCGCACTGGCTAACGGTTCAGGAAGATCGGGAAGAATCTCAAACTTCTCTACAGCATAACACTGCAATGAATACAAAAAACATATTACCGATAAATATAATTTTAAAACCTTTTTCATCTAATCAAATTTCCGTTATTTAACTTCTTAAAGCTCCTGTTTACTATCCATCCTCACTTCCGTACATTTTTAAACAGGTTTACCCGATATACCCTTTTCTGTTATAATTGTACCATAAAATTTCAAAACAGGATAATTTTGCATGCTCATGGAAATCATAAGTTACATTTTTGAAGAAAACAGTGTATTTTTCATACACGTTCTTAATCTGTTTATACTTATTATGCTGATAATTCTGTTTATTTTTGCAAGACGTGCAAGAAAAAAATGGACAAGAGTGAATGACTACCTCGGTGTTATTACAAAAACCGTAAACTCCGTCAGATACGGGGATTTATCAAATAAAATCGAAAAAACGGAGCTGCCGGGTTCAGGACCGCTTGCTGAAAGCATCAACAGAATGATAGAAACCCTACACGACAGAGAAAGTATGATTACGGAATATCAAAATGAACTGCACCACCAGAATAAATTTTTAGAAGCCGTTATTAATTCACTCTCTGACGGATTAATTGTTGTGGATGAAGAGTATAATATCCTGAGAGCAACATCTAAAATCAGCGAATGGTTTAATATCCCGGGCAACAAACTTATGGGGACATGCCTTTCTGATTATATTTTAATCCCGCAGAATAAAAAACTGGAAAACCTTAACGAGGACGATATTTTTTTACAAAACGACAAGGCTTCCAATTTTACCGCAAGTTCTATGGAATTAAAGCTTGATGACAAAAAGAGACGTTTTATTGTCATATTGAAAAACGTAACAAAAGAGCGTGAACTGGAAAGCTTAAAAGAGGACTTTGTTGCAACCCTAACGCATGACTTAAAAGTTCCGATTATCGCAGAAACAAATATGTTAGAGCTTTTTCTTAATGAGAGTTTCGGTCCTGTTTCCGAAAAACAGGAAATTGCTCTTAAAAATATGCAAGCCTCAAACAGAGAACTGTTGGATTTGGTTCAGATAGTTCTTGAAACTTATAAAATAAAAGACGGGAAAATAAGACTTTATAAAGAAAATATAATGTTAAAAGGATTTATAGAGGAAATTATTGACGAAATGCGTCCGATTGCGGTAAAAACCCGTAATAATTTGGAATTTAAATTACCAAGAGATATAAGAGTTTATGCGGACAGGATACAATTAAAGCGGGTTATTAAAAATCTTATCCAAAACGCGATTTCCTACGGCGAACCTAATTCTCCTATTGAGATAAGCATAGGAGAGGTCCCAAAATACATAGTGATAAATGTAAAGGATTACGGAGCAGGAATCTCCAAAACAGATATAAACAAGATTTTCAACAAATATTATTCTGCTGCCAAAAAGTTTCGTAAAATAGGCACAGGGCTCGGACTGTATTTGGCTTTGCAGGTTATAAAATCCCATGGAGGAGAATTGACGGTTGAAAGTGAGGAAGGAAAATTTACCGAATTTACGATAAAACTTCCCGCAGTAATTAATACGACTTTATTGTACGGAGAATAAACATGATTTTGTATGACACAAAGTATTTACAGCTTAAAAGCACCGTTTCAAAAAAAGGCTCTGATTGGGTTTATGCACACAGACCGAATGCCCGAGACGTTGTTGTTATACTTCCTGTAATAAATAACGATAAAGTTCTGTTTTTAAAAGAGGAGCGTCCCCCGTTGCAGGCGGAAGGAATAGCTAAGTATTGCATAGGACTTCCCGCAGGCTTGGTTGGAGATGAAAGAGTAGGAGAAACAATAGAAGATGCAATAAGGGCAGAACTGTTGGAAGAAGCGGGGCTTCGAGCAGACAAGATAAAAATTATGACAAAAAAGGCTGCAAGCTCCGCGGGATGTGTTTCTGAAACTATTACAATTGCAGTTGCATATATACCCGAGTACAACATTGTATCCGAACCTGTAGATGACGGGGGAGTAATTGTTGAAAGAATTCTCGTAAAAATTTCGGACATTCCAAACTGGTTAAGAGAGCAGGAAGCAAAAGGAGAGGCTCTTACCACTTCCACACTTGCAGCTTTGTATTATTTAGAATTATTGAAAGAGGAGAAAATATGATATCAAAAGGTATACGCGGAGCCATTACCGTAGAAGAAAATACTACTGAAGCAATCGGAGCCGCAACAATAAAGCTTTTAAAAGAAATCGTCGAGAGAAACAATATAGAAACGGATATGATATCCCATGTAATCTTTACTTTGACCGAGGATTTGAATGCCGATTTCCCCGCAAAATACGCACGTGTCAATTTAAAATGGAAAGATGTTGCCATGATGTGTTTTCACGAATTAAACGTTCCCGGCTCCCTAAACAAATGTCTGCGGGTACTTGTAGTTATAAATTGCGGGGAGGGGTTTATTCCAGAATTTGTTTATATGGATGGAGCGGAAAGTCTGAGAAAATGAAAAAGATTTTGATTGCAGATGATATTAAAGGCTGGAGAGATTACAACAGCAATATTATGGAAGAACTGTTTGAGGATGCACAAATCGTTACGGCTGATTGTGCAAAGCAAGCATACGACATTCTCCTTACGGGACAGGATTTTGATATCATAATCACTGATTTACAAATGGAAGATGATTTTCTGCCAAAATTGGCGGGAGAATGGTTAATTGAACAAATAAGAACGTTCAATCGTTATATAAATACAAAAATAGTTATCATTTCAGCTTCATATAACGCAAGACATATTGCGGATGTAATGAACGTGAAATGTATACCGAAATCAACGGCTCTAAAGTGTATGTCCGCATACAAAGAAGTTCTGGGTATTGAATGAGAAAATTGTGTTTAATTATATTCATTTTAGGTTTGTTCGTCTCGTCTGTATTTGCAGGCGGAGAACAATATTATGAATACAAAGAAAATCTTGATGTGAAATTTATACCTCAAACAGACATCAGTAAAGATAAACGCAAAGAATATAAGAAAGTATTGAAAAATGAAAAGTATATGGAGAAAAAGAAATACGATAAAGCCGAGAAACTTCTTCCCGATTTCATTCCTAATGTCGCAAGATTTATAAACATTTATACGGATAAAAAAGATTTTTTCAGAGCACTGGAATATGCAATAAAATTGAAGGACTTGGATAAAAACAATTTATTCCCCGTATCGGCAAAGGATTACAGGCTCGGCGTACTTTATTCCCAAAACGGTGATTATTTAAAATCAAACAATTGTCTCCTGCCTTATATAAGTACAAATTCCTGGGCATTGTTTCAAGTTGCACAGAATTATTATTACATGCAGGATTTAAAAACATCAGAACGCTATGCGGTCAAAATAAAGCCCCAAAGCGGTGCATACTTCTCGTCTCAGGAACTTTTATACACAATCTATCTTGTTATGAAAAATGCACCAAAAGCTTATACTGCGGCAAAAAATCTGATTAATTTGGATAGAGGGAACCCGCAAAACTACTTAAAACTTGCAAATGTTACAACAAATAATGCAGAAAAACTCATAAACTACTACAGAGCAAAACGCATCTTTTGTTCACAAGGTCTGATGTCTTCTGCATACGCATTAAATGAATATATAGCACCGCTGGAGCAACAAAAAATCGATAATGCATATAAAAAACTGTCAATTTACTGTAAAAAACCCGATTGGAGCAAGATAAAATCAAGAAATAAAAACCTCCTTGCCGACGACCCGGAATATTGGGATACAAGACAAACGGAGTTTTTTAACAGCACTGACGATTGTATTTCAAGATATAAGGGCAATAATTTGGCAGCCTGCTTTAGCGATGTGAATTTAACCCAAGAAAAACTTGATAAAGATTTAATAGAAGAAAATGCACGCAGAATTGAAAAAAAACAGCGTGAAGCCGAAATTCTGCTTTTAATGAAACAAAACGCTCTTATTGAAGAACAAAACAGAATGCAATGGATGCGGTATAACTACTATTACCCGAGGTACTACTACGGTTACTGGTGGTAAGGCGAATTTACAAAAAAAAAGTTTGCCAAGAGAAAATGGCAAACATTAAATAAACACGAGGATATTAAGAGAGAGTATAAAAAGAACTTTCCCCGGAGCATAGGACTTATTTATCCGACATCTCCTTGATTTTTAATTTGGTTATTTATCCCTTACATCTATATAAAGTATTTTTGAATTCAAAAATTGCCCTTATTTAATAAATTGTTACATAGCTTAAAACAGTATAACCATTGGATTTAACGAGTATATACTCTTTAAATCTAATGAATATTCATGTATTCAAAATTGCTTTACAGAAACCTTTTTTGTGCTACCATGATATATGTACAGAGGGATAGAGGAGAAAGATTTTGAGCAGTCAACAAAATATGTTTTCGGACGGGAAGATAGTTCCGGTCAATATACGAGAAGAAATGAAAAAATGTTATATAGATTATGCAATGAGCGTAATCGTAGGCAGGGCACTCCCGGATGTAAGGGATGGTTTAAAACCCGTACACAGACGTATTTTGTATGCAATGAACGAATTGGGCATGACGCCTGATAAACCTTTTAAAAAGTGTGCACGTATAGTCGGAGAAGTTTTAGGTAAATATCACCCTCATGGGGATAGCTCGGTTTATGAGGCACTGGTACGTCTTGCACAGGATTTTAACACAAGATATTTGGTCGTAGACGGGCATGGCAACTTCGGCTCCGTAGACGGTGACAGTGCAGCTGCAATGCGTTATACAGAAGCTCGTATGCATAAAATCACACAATCAATGCTTGCGGATATTGACTGCGAAACCGTAGACTTTGTACCAAATTTTGACGGTTCCTTAGAAGAACCCTCTGTCCTTCCCGTAAGACTGCCTATGCTTTTGCTAAACGGAGTCTCGGGTATTGCTGTCGGTATGGCAACAAACATACCGCCCCATAATTTAAGAGAGGTTGTTGACGGCACGATTGCACTAATAGATAATCCGCAAATAACGGTTGAAGGATTAATGGAGCATATAAAAGGTCCTGATTTCCCGACTGCAGCGACTATTGTGGGATTAAACGATATTAAGCAGGCTTATGAAACGGGCAGAGGCTCAATTAAAATGTCTGCGGTCGCAACTATCGAAGAGATTCCAGGAGGTGCGGGCAGACAAACCCGAACAGCTATTATTGTTACGGAGATTCCTTATCAGGTAAACAAGGCTCAATTGATAGAAAAAATCGCTGATTTGGTTAAGGAACAAAGAATAAACGGCATATCCGATTTGAGGGACGAATCAGACAGAGAAGGTATGCGTATAGTTATAGAATTAAAACGCGACGCTAAACCTGAAGTCGTTAAAAACAACCTGTTTAAATATACCCAGCTTGCAACCACATTCGGCGTAAATATGGTAACACTGTGCGGTAAACAGCCAAGACTCTTAAACCTTTACGAGGTCTTAAACGAGTTTGTTGAACACAGGGTGGAAATCGTAACAAGAAGAACAATTTACTTCCTGAAAAAGGCTAAAATAAGAGCACATATTTTGGCAGGCTTGTTGATTGCATTGGGTTCTTTGGATGAAGTTATTGAACTTATTAAAAAATCCAAAACTACGGATGATGCAAGAGTCGGGCTTATGAGCAGATTCGGGCTTGATGTGGATCAGGCAAATGCTATTTTGGAAATGCAATTAAGAAGATTAACAGGCTTGGAGCAAGACAAAATTAAGAATGAATATGATGAGCTTTTGAATAAAATTCAAGAGTACGAAGCCATTCTTGCAGACAGACAAAAGGTTCTTGATATTATTAAGGAAGAACTTTTGGAAGATAAAGAAAAATATGGTGACGACAGAAAAACCCAAATAGTTCCAGAACAGGGAGAAGTTACCATTGAGGATTTGACTCCTAATACGCCAATGGCAGTATTTATAACCCATCAAGGTTATTTAAAGAGAATTTCTCTTGATACATTTGAACGTCAGAATCGTGCGACAAGAGGAAAGGCCGGAATGAAAACTAAAGATGATGATGATATCCAGCATTTCTTTACGGCAATGATGCATGATAAAGTATTGTTCTTCTCTTCTAAGGGTATCGTTTACAGTTTAAATGTTTACGATTTCCCTGAAGGCGGCAGACAATCAAAGGGACTTCCCATTGTAAACGTTCTTCCGATAGAACAGGGCGAAATGATTACAGCTGTTGTTCCCGTAAGCAGCTTCTCTCATGAGCTGAATCTGATTATGCTGACACAAAAAGGCTATATTAAGAGAATCGAGCTGGACAATTTTGCAAATATAAGAAGAAGCGGCATAATAGCTATTTCTCTTGAGGAAGGGGATAAGTTGAACTGGGTTAAGCTTGCCAACCCGAATGACGAGATAATCATCGGTACATCTTGCGGTATGGCTATAAGATTCCCGATAGAGGACTTACGACCTCTGGGCAGAAGTGCACGCGGCGTTAATTCAATGAAACTCAGAGCCGCTGACACCATAATCGGTTGTGATATTGTACCGAGAGACCACGATGCGGATTTACTCGTCGTAACCTCTGACGGTTTTGGTAAACGAACCAAGTTATCGGAATTCCGTTCTCAGAACAGGGGCGGTATAGGCTTAATTGCAACTAAGTTTAAGTCCAATATGTCCAGACTGGTCGCTTTGACCATAGTAGAAGAACAGGATGAAATCATGCTTGTTACTGCAAACGGTATCGTAACGCGTATTAAGGCAAGCGATATATCCTGTCAGGGCCGTCCTGCAACAGGTGTAAGAGCACAAAACTTGGTTGATAATGATACTGTTGTCTCGGTAAATAAGATTGTTAACACGGACGGAGATGATACGTCCTCTTCCGGCGGATGCTCCGCGGATGATATGACATCTGGAGAACAGACTTCAATTATCGGTACTACAGAAGAATAGCACCCTTAAAATCAAAAAATAACGGAACAGGATTAAATCCTGTTCCGTTATTTTATACAATTCATTATTTTATAATAAATTTCAAGTTTTTCTACACTTGCATTTTTTAAAAAAATTAAAATCTTGTCTATTAGTTCCTGCTTGGAAAAATTTTCTTCAAACTCAAATAAATCCTTTTCCATCACGCCAAGACAGTCCGCAATTTTAGTTATATTTTCTTCTTTTGGCATTTGATAGCCGCTTTCTATACGCGTCAAATTAGAGGGCTCCATACTTAACATCT
>CALUTM010000060.1 GCA_944323705.1 Candidatus Gastranaerophilales bacterium | reverse complement strand
TGGGGTTTGCAATCAAAGGACCGAAGTCGGTCATTGCACCAACACCCATAAATATGATTAACGGGAAAATTCCTTTGTGTATACCTGCTTCAAATATAATTCCCAAGAATCCTGCGGGACCCGCAATAGCTTCCCCCGGTGGCATCGGTATGTTGGACAAAAGTCCGCCAAATGCAATCGGTACTAACAGAAGCGGTTCAAATTGTTTCTTTATACCTAGCCATAACAAGAATAGACATACAAGAATCATTATCCATTGTCCGTGCATGTGAAGGAATTGTTCTACCCCGCTTAAATTCGGATCGGCAGGCAATACGAAATTCATAAGCCCCGTAGTATTCCAGAGTTCAATAAGTCCGTCTTTAATATCCATATATTACCTCCTCTATCCTACAACAGCCAGTGCCTGACCCGTAACAACTTTATCACCCTGCGAAACAAGGATGGATTGAACAGTTCCCGCCTTAGTCGATTTAATTTCAATTTCCATTTTCATGGCTTCAAGAACCATGATGACGTCGCCTTCATTTACGGAATCTCCTTCAGAAACTTCGATTCTCAGAACATTTCCGGGAACGCCTGCTTTGATTTCTGCACCGCCTGCTGAAGTATCGGCAGTTGACTTACTTTCGATACCTTCTTTAACGGAAATGTCATAAGTTTTCCCGTTAACGGAAGCTTTATCTCCGTCAAGTTTGATTGCATAAGATTTTCCGTTTACTTTTACCGTGTATTCGCTTCCTGTCGGTGAAACCGGAGCACAGGTTTGAGCCGGACAATTCTTGCGAACACCGATTTGTCCTTTACCCTGAAGGAACATAATACCTTTTTCTTTGCAGGCACCTGCAATAAATATATTTTCTTCATTAACATCCAGTCCTGCCTCTTCCAACATCTTGGTTGCTGCTTTTATACCTTTATTCGGGTCTTTATCATTCAAGTCAACAACAAGTTCTGTTGTAGGTTGTAGTCCTAGCTGCTCTTCAGCGATTTTAATGACTTCCGCATCCGGTTCGCAAGGAGTTTTTCCGAAATATCCCAAAACCATTTTGCCGTAACCTTCTGCCATCTTTTTCCAAGAGCCGAACATTACATTGTTGAATGCCTGTTGGAAATAGAATTGAGATACAGGAGTTACAGAGGTTGCAAAACCGCCTTTTTCTACAACTTCTTTCATTGCAGCAACGACTTGCGGGAATTTATCCATCACACCGTTATCCCTCATCATTTGAGTGTTAGCGGTTAATGCTCCGCCCGGCAGAGGAGATGATATAATCATCGGATTTACTGCAAGTGCTTCCGGCGGTAAGAAGTAGTCTTTCATACATTCTTTGAATATTTCTTCCGTTTCAAGAATTTTGTTAATATCGATACCCAAATCGTATTCGGAACCTTTAAGAGCATGCCACATAGAAACGATATCCGGTTGTGCGGTTCCGCCCGAAACCGGTTTCATCGCCAAGTCTATTCCGTCAGCTCCACCGTCAAGTGCAGCAAGATATGCTGCCAAACCTGTGCCCGCTGTTTCGTGAGAGTGGAATCTTATATGAGCATCAGCTCCCAAAATTTCACGTGTTCTCTTTATTGTTTCATACACTTTTCTTGGTGCGGAAGTTCCTGAAGCATCCTTGAAGGCAATGCTGTCAAATGGAATTCCTGCATCAAGAATATTTCTCAAAACTCTTTCGTAAAAATCAACATCATGTGCTCCCGTGCAGCCGATAGGAAGTTCCATCATCGTAATTGTAACTTCATGTTTAAGACCGTTATCTTTAATGCACTGTCCCGAATAAATAAGGTTATTTACGTCATTCAGAGCATCAAAGTTTCTTACGGTTGTAACGCCGTGTTTTTTAAATAATTTTGCGTGCAAATTAATCATGTCTCTAGGCTGTGAATCAAGACCTACAACGTTTACTCCTCTTGCAAGCGATTGGAGATTTACATCAGGTCCTACAGCAGCCCTTATTTTGTCCATAGTTTCAAATGCATTTTCATTGCAGTAAAAAATCGGGGATTGAAATCTTGCACCGCCGGCTGTTTCGAAATGCCTGATTCCTGCCTCGACAGCTGATTTAAGTGCAGGCAAAAAATCATCTACAAAGACCCTGGCTCCGTATACGGATTGGAACCCGTCTCTGAACGAAGTGTCCATAACTTTAATAAGTTTTTTTGTCATTTTTGTATCCTCTCTATTTTCGTCTTAATAATGCTGCTAGAACGGCAATTGCAATGTTGTCGTCTTCTTGGGTGTTTACTTGGGGTATTGTTGCAGGAAAAATCAGATTTAATTTCCTAACGATAGCAGACATAATATGCATTGCTGCAATTGCAATACATAAAAAAGCAAGTACCGTAGTCATTCCTATACACATTACCGCGATACCTTGTGCAAATGTTTCATTCATAATATATCTCCCATTAAAATAGTGTGTTTTTTATTTTCTTTGTCAGTTACTTCTAAAGCTCCGTTGCTTGTAATATTTGTTGCGAGACCGCAAATATTTTTGTCAAAGACTTTTACTGTAACTTCATTGTTGAGAAAACAGGCTTTTTTTATAAAATCCTCTCTAATTAGCCTAAAGCCTTTATTAATAAATTCATCATACCTCAAACAAAACTTGTTTAAAACTTTTGTTAAGAATATTTTCTTATCTATAAAATATCCGACTTCAATGTTTAAAGATGTAGCGGGTTTGTCGATTTTATCAAGAATTTCTTTTTTAGCATTGAGATTTACCCCGAATCCCAGAACTATTCCCATCAAAGAATCTCCGCTCGTGACTCCTTCTGCAAGTATGCCGGATATTTTTTTTGAGTTAATTAAAATATCATTCGGCCATTTGATTTTGGGTATAACTCCGTATTCTTCCATAACTTCTGCGAGAACAAGGCATAAATATTGTGTTAAGTTGGAAAATTGTTCATGCATTTTGTCTGCGGGTTTGAGGATGATACTTGCATATATATTATCTTCTCCCGCAAAATTCCATTTTCTGTCGAGTCTTCCCCTTCCCGCTGTTTGGTTATAAGTGTATACTACAGTCATATCAGCCAATTCCTGCATGTGCTCCTTGGCATATTTGTTTGTAGAATCGACCGTATCTATATAAAACAGGTTCATTTTTTTATTATATAATAAAAATTGTAAACGATAATTATATGGTATTATTAAAAATTTCTTCATCTTTTCCAAAAGTGCCATGCAAAAAACGACAAAATCGTTTTGTTGCATCCGATTTGATGTGGAGGGTTGGTGCCCTTGCAAAAGAAGATATTAGTAAATTTTGTCTATATAGAGAAAAGATTGAAAATCTATCTGATAGTGAGCTAAGTCAGTTCTGCTCTAAAGTTCTTAATAGTGTTAATAATATTGTAGGGAAAAAACTGGTAAATTCTAAGAGAATTGGTGATTTTGTTTATTATTCATCAAAGAATCTACTAACAAAAACATTGCTCAAAATTATAAAATTAGAATATTTTAAGTTTAAAGCCGCACAGGCAAGTCCTGTGTTTCAAAAACAGAAAAATATTATACTACCATATGTTAATAAACAATATAATGAGCTAAATATTAATAGAAAACCTATTCTTTATAGAGAAAATGATAACATATTTATTCATCCTCGAGATAAATTACGCAGTATTATAGGAGAAACTTTAATGAGCGATGCAAATAAATTCAAACTGTATAATGATTTTATAAAAAAAAAGGAATGGAAGCTCCTTATAGCCCAAAAAAAGGAAATAATAAATAATATTCAAGCATATAAAATTTCTAGTATTGCAGATAATGACTTTAAATATACTAAAGAAGATATTGAAAATTTGAAAAAACTAGCAATAAAGTATGATATGATAAACAGCTGCTTAGAAAACAAAGGAATTTATACAAAAGACATTGAAACAGTTATTTATTCAAACCTACAACCAAATATTGGATGTGGAGATGTTTTGCCAAATGGTGACATTGTACTTTCTTGTGGTATGACGTATGATTTGCAAAAAAAATTTTTAATACCTTCGCTGATTACATTTGCAAATACAAACCGCGGATATCGCTTTAAAATGTACAGTTACAATGGAGACGCCATTGCTAAAATACCTGCATATAAAAAACAATTTGAATACTTTACAAGACTTGAGAATTTTGACGCTATTGACTTGTTAAACCAAAGGGCTGCGGAATACATAAACGGTACTGAAATTGCAGAGGTATATGCAGAGCTCTTGGGGAAACATGATATGACAGAAAAAATGAAAAAAAGTCAAGTATTGCCCAATGCGAAAATAGAAGAACTGTTGAATTATCAACAAAAGTTTTTATATATCAAAAATTTAAAAAATTTTGATATCAAAAAATTTTTTAATGTGGCATTGCCCCTTATAAATTGTTTAAAAGAATTTTGCTTGATAAATAAAATAAACAAGGCTTTTCTAGAAGCGGAATGTTTTAACAATGTAAAACATTCACCAGTTTTCTTATATTTAAAGGTCGGCTGTAAACCCATTTTTTATACAAAAGAAGAAATGGAAAAAGAACTGCATACGGGCTTTGATTATAAAAAAAATGTCTGGTTTACTTATGAAATATAAAAAATACAATTGACTATTATTTTATGCTGTGTTATCATTTAACTATACAAGATGGGAGGTTTTAATGGTAAGAGGTGTTACACGGATTTGTTCGGTAGGAAGAGCAAACGGCTTTTTACAAAAAAGAATGAATAATTTAAAACATATGGATTTGCCAGCAAAACTGACTTTAGGTACGCTTGGAGCTATTGGTTTTACAAATTGTATCAATGAACCAAAGTCTCAAGATCAATTTATTATGAAGTGCAGTGACCATGAGCCGATAGATCCTGATATTTGTAGTGCGGATTATTGGTGTGGTCTTACATACCCATAAAGTATAAGAACAATGATTGATAAAGACTTTCTATGTAAGTTGTTTGAATTATATTTAAATCACGAAGAGATTTTACGGAGAAATAGTAATAAGGTAAAATCTCTTTTGTGTTACCACAAATATAAAAAATCATTACCACCAGAGTATATTTTTAGTTTTCCTAATCAGCTTATTTTGAAATTAACTGAAGCATGCAATCTACGTTGTAAGCATTGTTTTTATGCTGAAAATCCGAATTATTACAACAAAAAATCCGAATTTTCTACTTCTGAAATAAAAAAGCTTATTGATTTTTTTGTAGATGAGATAAATGTACTTTTTATTACATTGACAGGAGGGGAGGTCTTTGTAAGAGATGACTTTTTAGAAATTTTAGAGTATATAAAACGAAAATTTTTGCCTGTTACAATTCAAACAAATGGTCTCTTGATTGATGAAAAAAAAGCCTTTATTTTAAGTCAATTGTTAAATCCCAAAACTGATTATGTGCAAATAAGCTTGGATGGTGCTGATAAAAATTCACATGAGGCAATAAGAGGCACAGGGACTTTTGAGAAAACCATTAACACGATCAGGCATTTAAAAAAATGTAATATAAGAGTCCAAATTAATACTACATTAACCAGTGTAAATGCTCCCAAAATGGAACATATCTTTGAACTTTGTGACAACTTAAATGTTAATATGCTTTCAATCAGTAAGTTTGAGCTTTGTTCGGAACAGCAAAGATACTTAAAATTATCTGCTGATAAGCTGATGGAGTATAGTAGTGTTATTTTGGCGAAGTCTAGAAACTTTAGAAATATAAGAATGAATTATAAACCGTTGTCTATATATGATTTCTTGCAATATACGGAGGGTAGAACTCTTATTGAGAATTATATTCAAAAAAATAATTTAAAAAAAATGCAGAACAAATGTTTAATTTGTCATCATCACGATAAGATTACAATTTCATCTGAAGGAAATATCTTTTTTTGTTCTATGGATGAATCGGAAAATGCTATTCTCGGTAACTTAAGAAAGCAAGGCTTTTATGATATCTGGGAAAATAGATTTAATACTCCATATTTTCAAACCCGTGATATGACGACAACAAAATGTAAGAATTGTAAATACATTCCAATTTGTAATACTGGCTGTATGGCAAGTGCATATAAAAAATATGGTGACATAAACTGTGCTCCAGCAGAATGTAGTTATTTTGAAGAGTATATAAAGGAGCAGTATGGATAAAAACACTATATTAAAACTTGCTCCATTGGTTTTAAAACGAATGGAATATGGTATCGACAGATTTTATTTGCTTAATTTTTCAAATGATGATATTTGGATTGGAAATTATGCTTCTTTTGTCGTTATAAGTCAAATAGATGGTGTTAGGACGATACATCAAATTGTAAAAAATATCCAAGATCAATTTGAAGATTATACTTGTAACCAAGTTTATGAAGCAATAATAGAAATTGCAAACGAGCTAGTTAAAAATGGGTTTTTAATCAATGTAAAATGAAAACGCTCCTTTCTATTAGAATGAAGCGTTTTTTATGTACACATTAGGTTTGCAATTATTTTAAGCTGCCATATTTATTTTTTTATCGCTTTGAATAGGTTCAGCTTTTGCGGCATTCTGCTGTTGCAATAAAGCCTTAGATTTTTTTCTTTCATTCAGATAGTTGCCTATCTTGTTTGTAAACGGTGTAACTACAACAGGAGTTATAAATCTATATATTAAAGTAAATACCGTTATACTTGCTAATGACCTAAAAAGACCTTTCCTTAGGGCAAGTTGTTTTTCTGCCTCTTTTAATTGGTCTTTTGTCATATTGCTCATAGCGTTTCTCTGGTCATTAAAACCGGCATATTTATATTCCCATTTTTTGAAAATCTTTCCTTTTAATTTTTTATCGACCCAGTAGGCTCCAACTGTTGGTATAGCCCAACAAGCGGCTTGGTTTGCTGCTAGTGCAGGCTTATTTTCTTCTTCAATTTTATCGCTTTTAAGGGTTTTGGTAACATAAACTCCACTGGTTATGGTTGAACCCAGAACCGCCATATGTGTAGTCATATCTCCCAAATTCATTTTAGCCAATTTTTCGGATAATGTTTGTAAAGCGGTGCTGTTATAAACCTTTTCACCATATATCTTGGAAAAACTTTTTCCAATCCATTCCCAAAATTTATTTTCTTTTCTTTTAAAGCTTGGAGAGTTTTGGGGAGATGTCCCCACAGTGTTTGAATAAGGGAAATCAGTGTTTGCCTTATTTTTAGAAACCTGTTTCGTAAGTAGAATATTATTATAATTATTAAATCCTTGAATATTCATTATGCCACCTCCTTTCTTTCAGCGGCGACTTTTTCGGAGGCAGTAGTCTCCTGAGTCTGTGAACCAGAACTGTTTACAGCATCTTTGTTTTCTACTTTTGGTGTTTTCTTCATATGGAAGATGTGTGTCATAATCCACGGTATCAATGCAATTGTAGCAGAAGCCATAAACGGACGGGTTACAATATCCGGCATCCAACCAAACAATTTTGCTTTGATATCATTTGCTGCATCTGCATTTAAATACTCTTGCTTAATTTCTGTTCCCAATTTTTCGGGTACTCTTAAGGGGTTTTCAACCTCGTCATTTGTTTGGTATGAACAATATTTTTCCGTCTTATCTTTTACATCAAACCTTTTGCGACCTGTTATCAAAGGAATGGAGCTGGCAGTTTCTCTATAAGAAGATATATGTATATTATCTAAATCTAAGACAAACTTGCTACCATCCTTGTTTTTCCACTGATCATAATACAGCCGTTTTCCGTCCTTTGAAATTGTGTTAATATCAAGATTCGGATAAACTTCAGCCAAAAAGTCCTTGTCAATATGCTGTAAAGAGAATAAGTTTGTGCCAAAACCGTCTTCTTTTACTGCGATAAACATGTCTCTTAATTCTGGTTTTATTTTATTCCCTTTTTTATCCACCCATTCGTTTACGGACTTCCCTTTCATTGCATTTAAGTCAATATCGATACCAATGGACTTTAATGTTTCCTCAGAAACATCGGCAATGTGTTTAGGTGTCGCAATTCTTCTCGGATTTTTGAAATCGCTATGGAATTTATGAATGCCATCAATGTCCCTCCATTCCGAGCGTGCTTTTCTTGCATTATCCGGTCCTATACTGTTTATGTCAAGATTAGGATACATCCTCTTCAGGATATCTTTTTTAATATACTGCAATTTATGTTCTTTAGCATATTTTAACCCTTTTGCAAACGGAGCTGTCAAAACAACTGCAGTAAATACACTAACAAGCCCGGAAGCCATGGAGTGAACAGATGCATAGGCGTTATCCTTCTTGTTCTTTTTAGAAGGCGTCAGCATGATAACCGCAGGTCTTAATCCCATACAAACGATTGCTGCAACACCTGCTTGCACACAGGTCTCATATTCCATTGCATCAAGAATCTTATCAAAAAAGCGACTTAAAAAGATTTTTTTACCCTTCAACTCTTTTTCCGTCGCTTTATTTACTACTTTTTGCACAATTTCTTTTTTACCCTTAAAAGATATACTACTCTCATAACTATCCTGTTGGGCAGGCAAATTGTGCAATCGCATTTGTTCCGAATAATTTAATCTAATCTCATCATTTGGGATAGTAACATTGTTGGTTGATTGTTGTTTTCTCCCCATGGAGTTTAGATTTTGCGTTGTATGAATCTTCATCATCATAGTTTCCAATCTAAATTATCTGTCTACACATCTATAGTAAAACAAAGGAAAAAATTTTTTGCTACTTTATGAATATTTTGTTACAATTAGTATGTATTTATGAGTTGGCGGTAGTTGAAGATGAAAAAAAATGTATTTGTTACACTTTTTTTGTTGCATTTTGTTACAATTCCATGTCATGCCTTTGACTTGGACATGACTGTCGATGATGAAATAAGAAAGAACTATAACTCGTCTAAGCTCATCAAAGATACGGGCATGGAAGAACTTGAGACTATATTTGATTCTTCGGATGAGGGCTTTGCCGATTCTTCTCAGAGCTTACCCTCCAATTTACCCCCTAATTTACCCTCCAATTTACCCCCGGACTCACCGCTAATGCTTGATATAAAAGAAAACAATTCCACTAAATCAACGACTGCTTCAACTCCGCCGATTAAGAGTATTGGCAGTATTAAAATTAGCAAAGGTACCAGCTTTGATGTAGTCAGTTCAACAAAAATTTCGGATTGGTTGGCTAAGGGGAACACGGTAAAGTTTAAAACAAAGTCTCCTATTGTAAAAAAGAAGTATACAATACCTGCAAATACTGTTTTTACGGGAGAAATAACGGAAGTACATCGCCCTCAAATTACTTGTAACGGCGGTCTTGTTGTAATTAGAATAAAAAGCATGGTTTATAAAGGGCATACGGTACCGATTAATGCTTATATAACAAGAGCTGACGAGAAGAAAATTTTCCTCAATAATATCAAAGGAGACAGAACATATTTAAAAACCATGTGGAAAAAGGGAAACTGGGGGAGGAATATTTTCGGCAGAATGCTGACTCTGACGGTAAATCTTGGCGGTGACGGCTCTACCTTGCTATTATCTCCCTTTCCGTTTGCATACGGAACAATATGCTTCGGGGTAAATACTTTAGTATCACCAATAACCGCATTTTTCTCAAAGGGAGGGCATGTTTCAATTCCTGTTGGCAGTGATTTTAGGATAAAGTTCCTGGATGATGCGTATATAGATTAAAACAAGTTGACAACATTTTGAGTTTCAAATCGCGGACATGTATTCCATACCAATGTAGGAATTATATCCCCCGGAGTTCTTCCCTGAAACTGACACTGGCAGCATCCTTTTACCATATTTGTAGAACCGTCGACTATG
>CALUTM010000059.1 GCA_944323705.1 Candidatus Gastranaerophilales bacterium | reverse complement strand
GCATGTGGTGGAATGGTAGACACGCTAGTCTTAGGAACTAGTGCGAAAGCGTGGGAGTTCGAGTCTCTTCATGCCCAGTTTTAAGGGCTTTCGCGAGCCCTTTTATTATACTTATGCGGGGTACGTGTTACGCAACTGCATTTTAATACTTGGGGCGTTAGTGCAGTTGACTGTGCCGAGAAAAATGTGACTAAATGTCACATTTTACGAGAGGTAGCCAAGGCGAAAGCCTTGCGCGCTACGCAACTGCATGTAAAGAATTGAAAATTTAATATTTTGGGGCGTTAGCGCAGTTGGTAGCACACGACACTGGCAGTGTCGGGGTCAGGGGTTCGAATCCCCTACGCTCCAGATTTAACAGTTTCAGAGGTTTGAGTTTCTTTCTCTATTCTGTCTGCTGAACTTGTTTCAGCATCTTACAAGTTTGGAGTAAAACTAATAATATGTAAGACCCTGAAACAAGTTCAGGGTGACAACAATGTAAATGGCATCCCGAATTTTCTTCAATCATGCGGAGTAGTTAAGCGTAAAACCTACAAGTTTTATTTACCCCTTTCTGGATCTTACCGGTTGGAAACAGAAATTTCAAGTTGGCAAGATTCTGAAACAAGTTCAGAATGACAGCTATTATTTTTTAACGTTATGTATGTCTGTTTGAAAAAATTATAATGTTCTAAAAATATGAGTTCTAAAATAAGACTTTATCTGACTTATTGAGTTCTTAAATTAACTTTTTTATGTGTCTCAAAAACTTTGAGCTTCGCTGCTTTATCCCGTTTTTAGGTGTATTTTATAAGTTTAATCTCATTCAAGGTTCCATACAAAATTTTTCTTGTATTTAATTTTTGAATTATATATAATACTCGTGTAGTGTTTATGAAAATAATACTTAAAAGGAGAGAGTTATGTTGAAAAAACTATCAATGTTAAAATCATTGTTTGGTGTTTTGTTAGCAATGATTTTGACTTCTCCTGTATTTGCAGGAGAAGCATCTCTTGTAGTTCCAAACATCAAGGCAGAAAGTCCTTATAGCTACACGCTTTTATTAATAGGACTCGGTGTGTCGATAGTTGGTGTTATTTTTGGGCTTATAGAGTTTCTAAGAGTTAAGAAAGTGGAAGTCCACGAAGCTATGAGCAATGTAGGTAATACAATTTTTGAAACCTGTAAAACTTACTTGGTTCAACAAGGTAAATTCCTTATTGCATTGGAAGTGCTCATTGGTTTGTGTATAGCTTTCTATTTTTGGTATTTGCAAGGCATGGAACTTAAATCGGTATTGATTATCTTGGGCTGGTCTGTTCTTGGTATCTTAGGTTCTTATCTTGTTGCCTGGTTCGGTATCAGAATGAATACACTTGCAAACTCAAGAACTGCATTTACCGCATTAAAGGGAAATCCTTTAAACATATTGAACATACCGCTTCAAGCAGGTATGAGTATCGGGGTTTTACTTGTATCAATTGAACTTATTATGATGTTGGTAATTCTTTTATTTGTTCCCGGTCACTTGGCAGGAGCTTGCTTTATAGGATTTGCAATAGGTGAATCTTTGGGTGCATCTGCTTTGCGTGTTGCGGGCGGTATTTTTACAAAAATTGCCGATATCGGTTCTGACTTGATGAAAATTCAATTCGGTATTAAAGAAGATGATCCGCGTAACCCCGGTGTTATTGCAGATTGTACGGGAGACAATGCAGGTGATTCAATCGGACCTACGGCTGACGGATTTGAAACTTACGGCGTAACCGGTGTTGCTCTTGTCAGCTTCATTCTTTTAGGTGTGTTCAAAGACTTCCAGGTACAATTACTTGCTTGGATATTTACTATGAGATTCCTGATGATTATTACTTCCGTAATAGCATACTGGATTAATGGTGTTGCAACTAAAATTTATTCTATAAACACTAAGAAATTTGACTTTGAAGCTCCGCTTACAAGTCTTGTTTGGATTACATCAATTTTGTCAATTCTTATGACATTTGGTGTAAGTAATTATTTATTAAAAGATATGGGCGATAACCTCTGGTTAGTGCTTTCAATCATTATTTCCTGCGGTACTTTGGGTGCTGCATTGATACCTGAGGCAACAAAGGTATTTACAAGTCCGAAGGCAAAACATACTCACGAAGTTGTTGTTGCATCCAAAGAGGGCGGTGCATCTCTTACAATACTTTCCGGTATTGTAGCAGGTAACTTCTCAGGTTTCTGGATTGGTGCAATAGTCGTTCTTCTTATGGGCTTGGCTTATTTTGCAAGCTTATATATTCCTAATGATGTAATGATTTATCCGTCAGTATTTGCATTCGGTTTGGTTGCATTCGGTTTCTTGGGTATGGGACCTGTTACGATTGCTGTAGACAGTTACGGACCTGTTACCGACAATGCTCAATCTGTTTATGAATTATCTTTAATAGAAGAAATTCCTAACGTTTCAGAGGGTATTGAGAAATATTACGGTTTCAAACCTGATTTCGAAAATGCAAAAACATATTTGGAAGAAAATGACGGAGCAGGAAATACATTTAAGGCAACTTCAAAGCCCGTACTTATCGGTACTGCTGTTGTAGGTGCCACAACAATGATATTCTCTTTAATACTTGTTATTAAAGAAACATTGGGTATTCAGCCCGAAATGATATTGAACCTGTTAAATCCTTATACATTATTAGGATTTATTGCGGGTGGTGCTGTTATTTACTGGTTCTCAGGTGCTTCCATGCAGGCAGTAACAACGGGTGCTTATTCAGCAGTTGAGTTTATCAAAAATCATATTAAACTCGGTGCTGAAGACGATAAATGTGCAAACCTTGCAAACTCAAAAGAAGTTGTTAAGATTTGTACACAGTATGCTCAAAAAGGTATGTACAATATCTTTATAGCATTGTTTGCATTTGCATTGGCACTTGCTTGTCTGTCAGCTCCGGTTGGTGATAATTCAGCTCCGGTATCATTCTTTGTAAGCTACTTGATAGCAATTGCAGTATTTGGTCTGTTCCAAGCCGTATTTATGGCAAACGCAGGCGGATGCTGGGATAACGCAAAGAAAATTGTTGAAGTTGATATGAATGAAAAGGGAACCGAACTTCACGCGGCAACTGTTGTCGGCGATACGGTCGGCGACCCGTTCAAAGATACTTCTTCAGTTGCTATGAACCCGATTATTAAATTTACTACACTTTTCGGCTTATTGGCAATGGAGATTGCAATCAACCCGACATTTAAGGCTCACGCTAAAATTGCGGGCGTTGTAATCCTTGTGATAGCTCTAATCTTTGTAATTCGTTCATTCTATGCTATGCGGATTCCGAGCAAAGAGCGAAGCGAAGCGTAGACTCGTTTAACGCGAGGAACCAAGAAGCGGATTCCGAGCAAAGAGCGAAGCGAAGCGTAGACTCGTTTAATGCGAGGAACCAAGAAGCGGATTCCGAGCAAAGAGCGAAGCGAAGTTAAAAACAAGGCTAGAAGAGAGTCCAGTGGGCGGTTTTGTCAAACCGCCCACTGGCTTTTGTTAAGATTGCAGTTTGGCTTTATTCTGCCCGTCTTAAAGTCTATGCAGAAAACCAATTTGGTGCAAAAAATTGCACCCTACCGGCTGAACTAATCACCAAAAACTATGAACGGAATATGGTGTTCTTTGGCATGTTGTTGCAAAAATGCTGTACGCTTATTAACCTCGGGTCGTGCTAAAAATTCAAGTGGATTACCGATAGGCGATTTTTCTGTGTTATACGTAAAATCAGCCATTACTTCATTTGGATTTGAGGCATACATTTCGTTATAAGCTCTACCGCCTTTACGAGTGTTTGAGTTAATTGAAGCGTATGCTTTTATTAATATTTCTTGATACTCTTTTGGCTCAATTTCCGATAGCGGTTTATTTTCATTATCTTTAACAAATTGAATGTACTCACTATCACTCATACCGGTAGCTTCTTTGACTAGTTTTGAAATATATAGTCTGTCTGATTCACGTCCTCCGCCAAATATATAATTATTTTTAAATTCTTCAATAAACTTCTTGCATCCGGAACCGGCATCTGTTTCTCCGCCACCGTGGATATATTTTGTATCAATATCGAGTAATACTCCTTGTGAGCGGAAAAATCTGAGCTTAGATTCGGGTCTTTCTGCATAACTTACTGACAAGAGGGCATCGGAGTCAATAAGTGAGAAGGCATCAAATTTAGCAAGCTGATTTTCGTAATCCAAACCGTGCACAAAGAATTTGATGTTACCTGTGTTAACATCCTCTGTAAACTCAGTCCCGCAAACACGGCTTCCGCCTTTTGCTTCATAACCTCTGGATACTGAACCTTTAGGAAAACCTATGGCTTCCCAGTCTTCAACTTCATTAAATTTGATTACTACAAGTCCGTCAGAGCGTTTGTAAACTCCTTTTATATTTGTGCTTCCATCGGGGTTAACTTTGGTTATCGCTTCATTTATTCTATCTGTTTTAGGGATTTTTGTTACAGGCAAAATGGGCTGAGAAGTCTGGAGCTCACCAATATAACCCTTAATTCTGTCTGCATAAAAATCTGCGGAATTTCCGAAGCTTCTGACTTTACCGTTGAAGTCTACTCTACTTCTGCCGACTTTTGTATCATGGAAAGAATTGTCTTTTTTTACGGCTCTCAAATCAGCGTGAGTAAACATTAATGCCATATCAAATAAGTTGTCATGACGCAGGTCATATGCTACTGATTGTAGCCGTTTTGTTAAATCATCTTCTGATTTTGCGGTATTTACATATCCCAACCATTCGTGATGACGAGTTAGGGTATAAAGCTTAATTTCTTCTTCCCGTGTAAGATTAAATTTCTTACCGATAAAGAATGTATCAAAGCTTCCCTGGCTTGCGTGTGTTTTATCGCTATAACCTTCTCCTTTTGTTATATCGTGCAAGAGCGAAGCTAGCATCATTATTTTTTTATCAGACTCATTAAGCGTTTGGAATTTAGGGTCTTGAGCAACCTTTTGCATAACTTTGAGTGAGTGCTGGAATACATCATATTCATGCGTTTTATGTTGTGTTTTACCGATTTCTGTTCTTAGTTCAGGAAGAACATCAATAATATCATTCAATAATTTTTCGACTTCCGTATTATTGCATTTTATCGGGTTTTGTTCGGAAAATTTGACAACATACGGGCGTAGTTTTTCTACGACCTCTTTTGTGTTTGGGTCGGTAATTTCTGCAAGCTTTTTCCCGTTATTCAAGTTTATTGGATAGCCGTAAATAGAAAATCCTGTTTGATTATTTTTATTATGATGTAGTTCAAACCCGAAGTAGTCATAAACCTTTTGACGTTCTTTAGGTGATAAGTCTTTAACAATATCTAGTACATCAGTGATAAATTTGTCTTTTGAATAATCGAGTTTAATTTCCAGAGATGCAAAATCTGTATCAGAGAGTTTAGCAAGCGAGGTCGATAAACTAGCCATATTATCGTTAAACTCTTTAATTCTTGATGGCGGTTCAATAGTACGTATGTCGACCCCAAGTGATTTAACAATTGCAGGAAGTAAGGAGCAGTATGTATCTTTATCTGTAGGAATAAGCGGAAAAGCTTTTTTCATCTCATCGCTTACTTTGAATAATCCGTCATTACAAGCAACCAGTCTCCGTAGAAGATTTTGTTTCCCTTCCATAGGAATTTCATTGATGCTGGTTTTTCCGTAAATATCTACCATTTGGCAAGCTATCAATAAATCGGAGTCAGAAAGTTTATTGACATTATCTCGCCCCATAGCGTGATTTAGTTTTCGCAAATCTCGCGGTGAAATTTTCCCGTAATTTTCGATAAGAAAACCTAATTTATCAACCGGAATTTCCATATTTTTATAGTTTTTACATAATTCTAACGCATAATCTTTATTTAATTCGGGATTATCTTTGTTAATTGCCATAAGAATTTTGGAAATACTTTCATCAGGAAAATCCTTGTCAGTCTTGAGCTTATTATAAACCTCATTTATTGCATCAAGCGTTTCCCGTTTTGGGTAGTCAACAATTTTTGAAATATCTTCTCTCGGGATAGATTTATCATTATACAAAGTTGTTATTAAGCTTTGGGTACTATCGCTATATTTTTTTAGTAAATTTGCAATTTCTTGTTTCGGAAAATCTGGATCAGCAATTAATATTCTTGCAAACTCTTCTTTGTAAGGGTTATATTGATATACTATATTTGCAATTAATTCTTTGGGAACTTCCGGATTATTATACAAATCTTTTGCAAATGCTACAGAAGCATTGTTATTAGTGCCTAATAATATACTATATATATACTCATTTGGGAAGTTTTTATCATTTATCATGGTTTCTGCAAAATCTTGATTGTGCTTTCTAACACATTGTAAAATCTCAATAAATTCATCCTCTATTTCAGGGTTTTTATAATATTTTTTAGCAAAATCCACATTCTGTTCTGTTATCCGTGCTAATATTTTTCGTTTATTATAATTACTTATTTCATCATCATTTTTTATAAGTTCATACATTTCAATTCTTGCTTTAACTTTATCTTCTCCTTCTCGATTTGAGATAAATAGGTTAGCAGTTTCTGGAGAAAAATTTTTGTGTATTTCCATCACTAAATCAAATTCTTTGTCTGTTACATACTGACTAACTTCTGGATCTATATAATTAATTTCACCTTTTGCAAATAAGTCATACAATTTTTGCTTATTTTCAAGTGACAAGTTGGTATTTCTAATTATATCTGGTGCAAATAAATCAAGCTGTGAGTTTTTATTTTTGTAATTAGCATAATGCTCCAAACTTTTAGCTATTTTTTCTGCATCAGAAGCGTTATCTGTATAGCATATAATCTTGTGTATATCTTGTTGCAAAGCCTTATTTTCATATAGAGAAGGATTGGATAAAAACGTATTTAAAATTTTTAATCTATGTTGAGTAAGAAGCGGGCGTTGAATCTTTTCTAAAGCCACTTTTGTTGCACGTTTGAGTATATTATCGTTAAAACCTCCATATATACTTTCACTACAAACATCTAACAACTTGCTAATATTATTTTGAACCCATTCATTATTCTTCAAATCAGGGTTTGTCTGAATAAGTTGTTTAATGGATTTTTTTGTATATTGTATATCACTCAGCAAAGAGCTCTGGTTAGAATTTCCTTTATCGGGAATATGGGTGTTTGCACTATCACTGTTTTCCCCCTTATTTGCTCCCCTAACTTCACTCACATCATTAGTAGAATATCTTTGACCACTGACTTCAATCTCAACTTGCCCATCTTTCGTATGAAGTCCTGTTACAGTTCCATCAACTGAAACACCAGTTTTAGGATCAACAATTGTCACATCATTACCCAACAGTCTTTGTCCATAATCAAATTCTGTCATAGGTTTAACACCATCTGATACTCCAAAATTTCGAGGTCTGCCTACTCCTGATACATCTTTAATATCTCCGGACATACCAACCAAAATACCCGTTAGGTTTGCTTTTAATAGAGACTGCCAATTATCATCTGTATCTAAAACACCCATCATTGCCAAATCTCCTGCATAAGAGATTACAAAATCAGCACTTAATTTTGCTCCTGCTGCTGTCATAAAATTCTTCAAATATTCAGGGTTTGTGAATACTGTTTTTAATGCTTGCATTTTATTCCCTGCTGCAATTTGCTTACCAAACACCACAACGAGTTTTTCATCAATTAGTTTATTGAAAGCTTTCATCCCTGCTTTACCTGCTCCCATACCTATGATGAACCCCCCAGCATTCATTAAGAAATTTTTAGTTAATTGCTCAGCTTCTTCTGCAGTTTGAACATCTTTAGTTGCATAATCTGCAACCCCCAAGCCTGTTTCTGCCACCATGCCGCCAATCGCAAGGGTATTACCCGCTGTTATCATTCCTGCTCCAAGCGGTGCTAACGGCGTAAAGCACAATATACCCCCAACTACTGTCATACCCATACCAACCATTGACGTATTACCTGTCCATCTTTGAATACAAGTTAAGTTATCATTCTTCATAGCTTCAGCCATCAATTTACCATTTTCTTCGCCTATAGCTTCGTTTTGTGCTTCTGCTAAAGCTTTCTGATAATCTTCTATTGTTTTACCGTTCAAGAATTTTTCAAACTCTGTCTCTTTTTCCTGTTTTGCTAGTTTTAATAAAGAATTTAACGCTCTATTTCTGGCATTGTCATCTAATGTACCAAAATTAAAACCATTTTCATCAACTGCAATAGGAAGTTTTGATTTAGAAATTAATTCTTTTAATTGACTTAAACCGCCATCTTCAGACAACGCATAGAAATCGGCAAAACCTTCTAAAACTTTTTGAGCTTTTTCATCTGCACTTAAGGTTTCATCTTTTCTTAAAGCTTCTGAAAATTCAACAAACTGTTGTTTTTTGTTATACGCATTTGCTACAATTTCCATCTCTTTTTTAGCTAATGCGTATTGTTCAATTTTGTATTGAGAATATTCTACGCCTCTTTCAATTTCATATACTTCTTCAAAAGTTATTGGCTCATCTGAATTCCAATATTCAGGAATCATTCCTTTTTGAGCTTCAAGTTTAATTCCTGCAAGTTCTCCAGCCGGCATTGGTTTGTTTTTGTCTTCGTTAAATTTGATTGCATTATCAACAACATTTTCTAATGCTTGAATTTCTTCCACACCACTATATGATACAAAATTCTTTTGAATATTTTTTAAATCTTCCATCGTTGCATTTGAGCATAATTGCTCTACATAATCCCCAATAATTTTCCCTAGTTCTTCTTCTGAGTATTTTTGTTTTAATTCAGCGAATTTACTATTAGTATCTAAAACAAGAATACGAGTTAAAATCATATCTTTTATTCGTTGTTTATTGCCTTCATAATATTCTTTTTTAGTAAGTCCGTTTGGAGGAGCTAATTTTGCTTTATTCATCCACTCAACACCGGCATTTTGGTAATCCAAAACTTTGGCTACGTTGGATGTTTTCAAGATATCATTCTTATCCTTTCTCTCATCGTGCCAGCCGGAAATTGAGCCAAGGTATTGAGAATTTAATATATCAAATGCTTCTGAAAGGTTTTCGTCAATAATATCAATTACTATTCCTTTGCAAGCTGCGTCTTCTAAAAATGTTTGTTGTTCGCTTGTTAGACTTGCTGCTTGAGCTTGAACCTCTTTATTGCCACCAAATACATTATTTACAAAATTAGTGAAGATATTTGTATCAATTTCTTCGCCTAGTTTTTCTTTTGTAAACATTTTGATTTCATCTGTTTCTAAGGTTTTATTATCTCCGGCAGCACTTTTTAATGCCTCAAACAAACTTTGAGCCTCAGTTGCTTGCAAAATCTTGTCATCGCCTGCGAAGATGTTAAAAAATTTCTTTATCTTTGCATCAGCACCTTTTAGGTCTTCTTCCTTTATCTCCCTGAAGTTTGAAAACCTAAACTCTTTTCCACTATTAAATTTGAAAAAATCTTCGCCTGACATCGTACTACCTTTCTTGCTCTATGTAACACAATATGTATTGTGTTACATTGGGAGCGAAATATTGAGGCAGGTTTGGAGCCAGGATACAGTTTAGGAGTTTTACGAAATGCCTGCCGACCCAATATCTACGTGCGTAGCACCACAATATGTATTGTGTTACATTCAGAGTAGAAGTTTTCTTTATTATCTTACTGATATCTATAACGACAATTTTTTAGAAAACTTTAGGGGCTGGGATAAAATATTTACATTTGTTTACATTAATAAATTTAATGAAAAATTAATATTTCCACTCTTTATTTTGCTTGATTCAGATTTTTGTTTGAATTAGGATATTCATGTTAAGAAAGATAATTTTACTGATAAGAAGGAGTGAAAATTATGGTAAAAGTAGCAATTAACGGATTCGGCAGAATTGGCCGTAACACTTTAAGAGCAGCAATCAGAGAAGGTATCTTCAATGAAATCGATTATGTTGCAATTAACGACCCCGGTTTAAAACCTGCTGAAGCAGCTCTTCTTTTCAAACACGACTCTGTAATGGGTAAGTTTGACGGAACTGTTGAAGCTTATGAAGAAGGTATTATTGTAAACGGTAAGAAGATTAAATTCTTCGCAGAAAAAGACCCTGCACAATTACCTTGGAAAGATTTAGGTGTAGAAGTTGTTGTTGAATCAACAGGTTTCTTCACAGATGCAGAAAAAGCAAAAGCTCATATTACAGCCGGTGCTAAGA
>CALUTM010000058.1 GCA_944323705.1 Candidatus Gastranaerophilales bacterium | reverse complement strand
ACTTATTCACTTATTCACTTAGTCACTTAGTCACTTAGTCACTTAGTCACTTATTCACTTATTCACTTAGTCACTTAGTCACTTAGTCACTTAGTCACTTATTCACTTATTCACTTAGTCACTTATTCACTTAGTCACTTAGTCACTTATTCACTTATTCACTTAGTCACTTATTCACTTATTCACTTAGTCACTTATTCACTTATTCACTTAGTCACTTAGTCACTACTCACTATTCACTATTCACTAACTTGTAGATTGACACCTCACCCTACCCCTCTCCTGTAAGGAGAGGGAAGCTTACGTTTGCTAAGCAATGGCGGGCATTGCCCGCCATTAACTTTAAAAGCCCGACAAAAACTAAAGAAGTTAATCAACAATCCATTTTTTAGGGTCAAATTTCAAATCCGTAACTCTCATTTTCAGAGTTTTTAAGTACGGTTCAAACTTTTTCATCAAAATTACCTTATACAAAGAAAGCTCCTGAGCAACCACGGGATTTTCACAGGCTATAACCATAACCCCTTTGGGCAGCATAGAAAAAGGGCGGGATTTTCCCCTGAATTTTTGAGGCAAAATCTTATCCCAAAAATTATACATATTCGTTCGGGTAATCGCCTTTTTAAGCTGCGGATTATCCATCATACTGTCTATGATGGTGTCAACTCCTTCAAAATCTGTATACAATACTTTCTTCATTGTTTGTGCTAACATTAGGTTATGAATTGTAATTTAGATGATATCATAAAATCTTCCAATAAGATACTGCTTTTATCTCACATGAACCCTGATGGTGATACATTAGGCTCTATGTGTGCTTTATATAGCATGATATACAATCGGTTTAAGAAAAAAGCCGATATGAATATTGTATCCAACCTGCCTTACAATTACAAATTTTTACCAAATATTAACTTGGCTCAACGCTATTTTGATAAATCACTCGTATATGATTTGGTCATAACTCTTGATGTTGCGGCTATTGACAGGGTATTGGATTCTAAAATCTTCTTTGACAAAGCTAAGTGCACGATTAATATTGATCACCATAAAACAAATCCGGGATTTGGAGATTATCAAATTATAGAACCGAAAGCAAGCTCTACGGGAGAAGTCCTGTTTAACTACTTTAAAGAAAATAAATGGGATTTTGACAAGGATTCTGCTGTCTGTCTATATACCGCAATTATGACGGATACGGGAAATTTCCGTTTTGAAAATACTTCCTCCAACACATTCAGAGCAGCCGCAGACCTTGTAGATTACGGTGCAAATCCTAATTTAATTTACAAAAAATGCTATGAAACAAAAACAAAAAACTTTGTACTGTTTCAAAACTATTGTGTTAACAAAGCCGTCTTTTCCGAAAATAATAGTATTGCATATACAACGGTTTATAAAAAGGACTTGGAAAAGTTTTCCGCAGGAGACGATTATACGGACGGAATCGCAGAAACCCTGAGAGCTATTGAATCAACGGAAGTCGCATTTGTTGCCAAAGAAGTTGACACAAAGCTTACCAAGGTTTCAATGAGAAGCAAAAAACTTGACGTTGCGAAGATATGCTCGACATTTGGAGGCGGAGGTCATACCTTTGCGGCAGGATGTACAGTCAAAGCTAATATTAAAGATACGGTAGAAAAAATTTTGAAAGAAATAAATCGTGAAATATAAATTTAAAACACTGAGAAATATAATAAATTCCGTAATAGAACACGACTTTTTCGGCATGGCATCAGAGATGGGGTTTATGCTATGTATAGGTATATGCCCGTTTATACTCTTCCTAACCGCTTTATTTGGGTACCTTGGGAAACAATACTTTATGCAGCCCATATTCGTGTTTATGCAAAGCATTATGCCGCATGATGTCTTAAATGTTGTTAATACGGTACTAAACGAAGTATTTTTCTTCAAGAAAGGCGGATTAGTAGCTGTACTGGGGTTTTGCATAACGCTTTTTCTTTCAACCAATACGGTTGCAATTGTCGCTAAAGGTCTAAACAGAGCCTACAAAGTTAAAGAAACCCGGAGTTTCTTATATTCAAGACTCCTCGCTTTAATCATGGTTTTTGTTAATACTTTAGTCCTTCTTCTGAGTATAACACTAATCGTATTCGGTAAAGTTATTATAAAATTTCTGGTCGCATATATCGGAATGACACAACATTTTGCCAATATAATGCTATTTATCCGTTGGCCTATAGCCTTTTTAACTTTATTTATAATGGCATACCTCAGCTACTACATACTGCCTGACTTAAGCGGAAACGAAAAACTCCGCAGGCACAGTGCATTCCCGGGCTCATTTTTCTTCTGCATTTCCTGGCTTATAGGCTCCTGGCTGTTTTCGGTCTACATAAACAACCTGCATACATATAACTTTGTATACGGAACAATTGCGGGCTTTGCGGTAATGATGATGTGGCTGTATTATACTTCCATATTGATACTAATCGGAGGCGAAATTAACTGGCAGCTTTACAGTAAACTTGAGAGACGGGAAGAAATAAAAGCCAAAAGAGGCGGAATAAAAAGTGATAACCAGATATAGAGAATATTTAAATTTTTTGGATAAAAAGCTTCACAAAATGTTTGAAGCACAAAAACCATTTATCAAATGTAAAAAAGGATGTGCATACTGTTGCAGAGAAGGTGAATACCCGGTGTCAGAGCTGGAATACATAAACATGATGTTTTACTATAATGAGCTTGACGACAACATAAAAGACAGAGTTAACGAAAATATTGCCACTTTACTAAAAAAACAACGAAAAAGAATGTATGAATGTCCGTTTTTAGTAGACGGAGAGTGCACAATATATCCTGCAAGAGCGATTATTTGCAGAACATTCGGATTAATCTCTTATGATGAAAAAGACAAAAAAAGAATCCCTTTTTGCGTAAATCTTGATTTAAATTACGCCAACGTTTACGATAAAACCTCTAAACAAATTACTGTTGAAAACTTGGATAACGCAGAACCGCTTGCTTATAATATCGGACGGAAATTTTTAAGAAGTAACAAAATAGAGAGAGAGTTTGATATATTCTTCGGTGATGATAAGCCGCTTGTTGAATGGCTTGCGGAAGAAGACTTTGACTTTATTACTTAACAAGAGTAGAGATAAATCTGATAGAGTCGTCTTTTAATTCTCTTACAAAATCTATGGCAATTTTAGAGAGAGGTCTGTTGTCGATTTTGTCAAATATTGCATATATCGGGTCTCCGCCGTTGTTGAATCTCATCTGACGGTCTTGTTTATTCAAATAATAAAAATGATAGTTTTCAGGAATTTCCAAGGCTCCTGCCGGTTTTTTATTTCTTTCGATTGCGTCTTGTATTGCTGCCATTTTGTTCACTCTCTCTTGTTTAATTATCTCTTACATATATATAAAGTATATTCGTTTCAAAAAATTGCCTTTTTTCTTTCGTTTTGTTAAGAAATGTAAAGACAAATGTTAGTGAGTTTTGCAAATGTGGTATTATTTATATACAGGACGTTTATATGAGGGTTTTAAACTTATGGCTGAACAAAACTTTAGAATAGGTTTGGGCTATGATATTCATAAGCTTACAACAGGAAGAGAGCTTATCATTGGAGGAGTTCATATTCCATACGAAAAAGGACTTCTTGGGCATTCCGACGCGGATGTTTTGGTGCACGCTATTATTGATGCACTTTTAGGAGCTTTGGCTATGGATGATATCGGAACATTATTTCCCGACACCGATGACAGGTTCAAAGATGCTGACAGTCTCGACTTGTTGAGAAAGGTTTATGAAAAAGTACAAGCTCAAGGGTATTGGATTAATAATATTGATACAAACATTATTGCTCAAGAGCCGAAGTTAATGCCTTTTATTCCCGAAATGAAAGTTGTTCTGGCACCGATTTTGGGGCTCGTGGATACTGATATTTCGATAAAAGCAAAAACAAAAGAACAGTTGGATGCCGTTGGCGGTAAACTTGCCATTGAAGCTCAGGCGATTGTGATGCTTGAACGCATAGGTTCTAATTAAAACCTTTGTTTGAATAAGTTTAAGGTCAGCCAAGCGGCTGACCTTTTTGATTTGTTTAAAATCTTTCTTTTATTTCAAAGCGACAGTCATATCGGCTTCGATACAAACTTTGCCGTCCACATAACCTACGCCATGGCTTTTGCAAACAGGTCCTTTTGCCTTAACAAGCTCTACGTGCATTTCAAATTTATCCCCTGGTCTTACAATATTTTTGAATCTTACATTATCAACCCCTGCATATAAAGTAAGCTTTCCTTCATATTCAGGCAGACACATTAAAATTGGTGCAGAGCATTGAGCCAAAGCTTCAAGCTGCAAAACGCCCGGCATAACAGGGTTACCCGGGAAATGTCCCTGGAAGAATTCTTCATTCATTGTAAGATTCTTGTACCCTTTTGCATATTTCCCCGGTATGCACTCCGTAATTCTATCAACCAACAAAAACGGATATCTGTGCGGTATCATTTTCATTATCTCGGTTGTATCAAATGATAAAACTTCTCCTTCTTTAATCTCTTCTGTCATAATTTTCTCCTTATAAATTTTATATTTTCACCAATTTATTTTTTAGAACCTGAGCAACTTTTGTATGAACGGCATGCCCTGCCTCCTTAACCAGAATTTGTGCCCGCATATTCAGGGGAGAGACACCTGTAAGATACAAATCCCCGATTAAATCAAGAATTTTATGTTTAATAGGCTCGTCTTTGGAACGTAACTCAGTCGTGTAACCTTCATCTTTTAATCCGACCGTATTATCTATAGTTACACCTTTTGCAAAACCAAGCATTTGGAATTTCTTTAAATCTTTAAAAAATCCGAAAGTTCTTGCCTCTATTATTTCTTCAAGGTTTTTGTTATCCATTGTAACCCACCTGTTATGTAAATCAGGGTGGTCATAGTTTACGGCATAAGTTATTCTCAAATCTTTATCGGGAAGTATAACCAAACTGGTTTTACCGTTCAGATAATATACAGGTTCACTAACCGTATATAAATCTTTACTTACATCCTCAATACCCGCATTCCTGAACAAATCAACCCATACTTTCGCACTGCCGTCAAATACAGGCATCTCAACTTCTGATAAATATACGTCTATCGAATCAATACCGCATATTGCACACGCTGCAATAAAATGTTCACAAAGCATTACCTTGTATTTATAATCACCAAGCAAGGTTCTATACTCTTTACTGCACAATGTAACGCAATGTTCAGTGGAGTATAAATTTTCTATACAAACGTTAAACGGAACATCGGCACCTTTGGAGAAAATACGAATATGTCCCCCTCGAGAAGGTTTAATCACAACGTCGCAGTTGTAATTTTTCATTAGAGTTTTTCCCGATGTTTTAATTTCCGTCTTTATAGTTCCCATTTATATCCTACCTTACAGGTCATTTGAGTTCGTGTACTTTCGCCGTAGCTTATACCTTTACGCTGTCGTTTACTCCCTCATTTACCCCTTCATTTACCCCCTCTTCGAAAGTCTTTAAAAGCGGTTCATATTTCTTAAATTTAGCAATCAAATCTCCCGCATCTTTAATAATCTTTAACTGTTTAATGAATTCCTTTCTCGGAACGGCAGGAGCACCCACTACTATTGATTTTGCGGGGAAACTCTTTGTTACGCCGGCTTGAGCAGCAATAATAGTATCATCGCCGATACTGATATGATCCGCAAGCCCTGCCTGACCAGCTATAACAACCCTGTCGCCAATAACACAGCTGCCCGCAATTCCGACTTGAGAAACTATCATACAACCTTTGCCTATGCGGCAGTTATGCCCAATCATAACAAGATCGTCTATTTTAGTATTATCACCGACCACCGTATTTTCAATCGTACCGCGGTCTATTGCAGTATTTGCACCTATTTCTACATTATTTCCGATTTCTACCGAGCCTATTGACGGAATTTTAAAAATGACCTGCTCGACATTATTCTCTTTTATCTCCCCGTCTTTTCTTGCCTGTTCGATATTATTCGGATTTTCCGTTACAAAACTGAAGCCGTCTGCACCGAGAGAGACGCCGTGGTGTAAAATAACCTTGTTTCCTACTTTCACTCTGTCTCCGATATTTACCCCCGGATGGAAAAAGCAATCATTGCCGATTTGTGCACCGTTTCCTATATAACAATTCGGCAAAATCTTTGTATTATCACCAATTTGAGCATTTTCACAAACAACAACATTCGGACCCAATGAAACATTTTGTCCCAATTTTGCGGAAGGATGCACTATAGCAGAAGGATGTATTCCCGAATTTACATGGGGTTCCTCATAAAACATCGTGATAAGTTTCATCATAGCAAGACGCGGTCTTTCCACTTCAATAGTAGAGAACCCGTCGATATTAACCCCTAAAGGAACAAGTGCAGCTTGAGCCTTTGTTGAAGATAAATTTGCAATTTCATCCTCTCCCAACGCAAGTGCCAACGTATTTTCATCCGCAAGCAGAGGGGGTGCTATTCTGGTTATTGCAACATCCTTTGCTTTTGAAAGCATGCCGCCCGTAATTTGTGCAATTTGTTCCAATGTAAACGTCTTCATAATACACTCCTTTTATTTATCTAAACACTTATTTATAACATTAGTTGTGGATTTGCCCTGAACAAACTCTATAAACTCTACTTTTATGCCGTTTCTTATAACTACATCCCGTTCGGGAAGAGTTTCAAGCGTATAATCAGCACCTTTTGTATAGATATCAGGTTTTATTTTCTCCAACAATTTAGCAGGAGACCTTTCTTCAAATAATACCACATAATCAACACAACTCAAAGCATTTAATATTTCTGCTCTGTCATCCTGATTATTAATAGGTCTGTCCTCACCCTTTATAAGCTTAACCGAACGGTCAGAATTGAGCATAACAACACAATAATCTGCCAGAGATTTTGTTTTTTGCAAATACCTCACATGCCCGACATGCAAAATATCAAAACACCCGTTTGTTGCAGCAAAGGTTTTTCCTTCTGCCTGTGCACTTCTTACGATATTAACTATTTCCTCTTGAGAAACTAACTTGCCCAATTAACCCTGCTTTCTCACTTTTGGCAGAAATGCCTGATGAACAAATTGTTTAGCTTTCTTTACCTTTCTTTCAGTAGGTTTTACATTTATTCTGTTTATCACCTGTTGTATTTTCATTTTAGAATAACCCCATTTCTATAACCTTCTTGCATATTCTCACGGTATTCAAAGCCGCACCTATTCTTAAATTATCAGCCACGCACCAAAGCGATATACCGTTTTCAAAAGCCAAATTTTTCCTTATTCTTCCGACAAACACAGGATTTACGCCATTGGCATCTCTTGTTGTCGGATATTCATAATTATCAGGATTATCAATAACTTTAATTCCATAAGAATTCTTTAAAATTTCTCTTACTTTATTAGGTGTTATATCCTCTTTAAATTCTATATCAACCGCTTCACTATGTCCGTTAAAAACAGGAACTCTTACTGCGGTGCAAGAAATCTGCGTACTTTCATCCAAATGGAGAATTTTCCTCGTTTCATTAACAACTTTCATTTCTTCTTTTGTATAACCGTTTTCACAAAATACATCTATCTGCGGTATTACATTAAAGGAGATTGGTTTTTTAAAGCATTTGTTTTCAAAGCTTCTGCCTTCCAAATTAGCAATCGTATCTTCACGAAGCTCGTTAATTGCAGCAAGCCCCGCTCCCGAAACTGCCTGATACGTCGAGACAATAAGTCTTTTTATTCCGTATTTCTTTAAAGGTTCCAACACAAGCATTAACTGAGAAGTCGAACAGTTAGGATTTGCAATAATCCCCTTATGCTTCCTCAAATCCTCATCATTAACTCCCGCAATAACGAGGGGTACGTCCTTATCCATCCTGAATGCCGATGAATTATCAATAATAACTCCGCCACGCTTAACAATCTCAGGTGCAAATTTTTGACTGGTAGAGCCGCCCGCCGATGCCATAACAATATTTACACCGTCAAAGCTTTCCGGCACAGCTTCTTCAACAACATATTCTCTGCCCTTAAACTCTATTTTTGTTCCGGCACTCCGAGCACTGGATAAGAACTTAATATCCTCATATTCAATTCCGAGCTCCTCGGTAATCTTTGTTATTTCGCGGCCTACAACGCCTGTTGCCCCTAAAATTGCAATCCTCGGTCTTTTCATTAATCCCCCTATAGAATATTTTCTAACCCGTAAACAAAATTACGATTTTCGTTAGCATAACGAACAGCCGTTAAAACCCCGTTCATGTAGCATTCTCGATTCATTGAATCATGCCTTATTGTTAAAATCTGCCCGTTTTCACCGAATATAACTTCCTGAGATGCAATATAACCGGGCATACGTACGGAATGAATATGAATGTTATTATAGGATTCACCCCCTCTTGCCCCCTGTATTGTTTCGGTTTCCGGGCAATTACCCGATGTAAAATCAGAATTATTTTCTGACATCATCAATGCCGTCTTAATCGACGTACCGGACGGAGCATCCTTCTTTTGGTTATGATGAAATTCAATGATTTCCGCATTTTTAAAATATTTTGCAGCAGTTTTTGCAAACATCATCATTAAAACTGCACCGATTGAAAAGTTTGGAGCAATAAAACATCCGACCTTTTCCTTATCCGAAATACTTTTCAGCTCGGCTATCTGAGAATCACTTAAGCCCGTTGTTCCAATAACAATGTTTATTCCGTTATTCAGGCAGTACAGGGCATTTTCATATATTGAGTCGGGCTTGGTAAAATCAATTAAAATATCAATCTTAACGGAATTTTTTGCATCTTTTATTGTTGCAAACTCACCATCTTTTATATCAATTTTAGCAACAAGAGTCATATCTTCTGCCATATTTACGGCTTTAATAACCTCTTGTCCCATTTTTCCGTTAGCACCGCATACTGCAACATTAATCATTCTCTTCCCTCCAAGCAGAAAGATTATACTACAAACATATAAAAGATTAAATGTTAAGTTTTGTAACAATATATATTTTTTATGTTATTAAAATATATATTGTGGAATTAATAAAGTATAATCTCTTTTCTTTATTTTCTCCTCCACTCCTTTATCTAACGAGAGTTAATGCCGCAAACGATTGCGGCTTTTTGTTTTGGGGTAAATATAATATTTGTGTGTGGGGGGGGGGGTAAATAGGGATATTTTGGGAAAGGTGCTAAAAATACGGGATATTCTTTACGAATAAACAAACGGCGGACCGTTTTTAATTTCAAACAGAATATTGTCTGCCATTACTTTTAACTCCTTTTGCGATTTTCCTTCCGCTTTTTGCTTCATAAATTCATCACAAAGAGGCTCTATTGCAGACTCTTTTTTGGCTTTAAAGTTCCTCAGTTCGGTTGAAACAAGGCGTCTTTGTAAGTCAAGTTCTATTGCGGCATTGTATTTTTTTACCTGAACATCTTTAACGGCTTCGGCTGCCGACTTTCCTCCGTAAGCTAATGCGGAGATTCCCGCTATGCCGAAAAACAAATTCTTAAACTGAGGGTTTTTAGGATTCATAAGCCAATCATAGAAAAACGAGAGGTAGTCATTGACATGTGAAAAATATGTTATCTTATTTCTGCCCGAGCCGCCCATCATCGGATTAACCTTCTCTGTTGCCTGATTCATTACATCTTTTAAGTGCTCAATAAATTCCTTCTTCTCCTGCTGCGGAAGATTCATTTCTTTAACAGTTCTTTCAATTTCCTCGGGGCGGGCATAAATTGATTCAAGCATATTTTCAATAAGGAGCTTATAAGCTTCTTTTCCTCTGACCACTTCCCCTTTATGCCCTTCTAAATCACTTATCGGTTTTCCCGAATTAAAATCTTCCACAACTTTTTCTAATCCTTTTTTGGTATTTTTAATTCCCTTACTTATGAATTCATCACTTTTCCTGATATTTCTTGCCGAAAAATAACCGAGCCCGAGTATGCTCAAGAGTGTTGCTCCGCCAAGCATGTACAAGAGTTTGTTGTCTTCTGTTTTTTCAGGTTTGTTATTACCTTTTTTAAACGCAAGTTCACTCGACAATATTTTGGCTTTAGAGGAAAGCATACTTCTTATTATCTGAATTTTTCCCGAAAAAGCCTGAGTTTCGACGGCTATGAGATTTTCTTGCAAGTTCTTTTGTATATCTGCTTCCTGCCTCTTAACCCAAACATCTTTAAAAAAAAAAAAAAAAATTTTACCCGTAAAAGCCATTGCACCTAGG
>CALUTM010000057.1 GCA_944323705.1 Candidatus Gastranaerophilales bacterium | reverse complement strand
CTGATATTGCAAATTCTTCCAATACTATTCTTTCGGCTCTACAGATGCTTGATAAGAAAAACTTGCAGTTAGAAGAGGCAATGAAAACTCTTGCAACAAGCGAAGATGTTAACAGTGCGAAAAAATGGCTCAGTGATTTGGTTACAAAAAACCATGAGTTAACTGGTGCTGTTGATAATTTGGCTGATAAATACTATAAGATTGACAATTTGGCGGAAAAGATTGATGCCTCCGTTAATATTATTGCAGGCTTGAAGACAGTTATCGCTGATAATGACGAACAAAATACCCATACGATTTTAGACAGACTCAATGTCTTAGAGGTGCAACTTAAGGAAGTCTCAGAAAATAAAAGCTTTGAAGAATTTAAAACTTCTTTGGAGACTTTTTTGAATGATGTTTTGCAAGGGTCTTCAAACATTCAGTCTGCATTAGCGAATACGGGAAATGAAATTCAAAAAATAATTTCAAATATCCAAGCTTTAGATATAAATGTTAATTTCCAAAATTTGACTTCTGTTTTGAATAAAGTAGAGACAGGCATAAAAGACCACGTTAATGTAGTCTCGGATAAAATTTCTCAACAGGTGGAAGTCAGTACAGAAAGAGCTTTGAACGATATTTCTACAAGTGCGGATTCTCTTGCTGCGGGGCTTAAGGAGACTCGCTTTGCAATTTCATCTTTATGTGAAAAAAGTTTCGGAGAAATTGCGAACAATATTTCCGATTTAAAATCCGTTGTTGCACAGATTGATGAGAATAATGTTTCTGCAAATAACGCAATATTTTCCAATATTACAGACAGGCTTGCTCTGTTTGAAAATAATTTAAAATCTTCATTGGAAAGACAGGAGGATTCTGTTGCAAATTCCTCAAGTCAATTGATTGAGCAAATAACAAATGTGAAAAATCTTTCGGGAGTGCTTGATTATAAAATTGACGCTTCCGTAATCGAGATTAACAACGCAAAAAGAGAGTTTACGGACTTAAAGTCTGCGGTAGAAAATGTTTTGGCATTGGATTTTGTTAACACCGTTAAGGATTTAAGAGTTGATTTGTATGCCGTAAAACAAGATTTATCTTCGGCTCTTGAGGGTTCGGGAAATGATTTGGCGGATAAGTTTACAAATGATTTATTCGGGAAATATGAATTATTGATAAGCAAGCTGGACAGTGTTGAAGATGAGTTTAAGAAAACTCAGGCTTCTTCTTTGGAAGTTTTAAAGAATGTTTTGGACAACATATCTTCTTCAATTGTAGATATCCTGTCTTATGTCAGTGAACGAAAAGACTCGAATACGGACAGCATAGATATCAAACTTGCCAACATCACGGAAATTGTTAAAGAAAGTAATTTGAATTATGTAGAAAATGTACGTGATATTGTTGAAGTTATAAGAAAACAGGTTGAGAATAACCTGATTCAAATCCAAAAGGATACTTCAAATAAGATTGACTCGATTAATCTTTCCATAACAAAGAATGCTGATGCTTTGAGAGAGGAAATAAAGTATTCCTATAACAAATTATTGGAAGTGCAGGACACTTTTAATGAAGTAAAAGAAACGTTAAACGTTAATAATATTTCTTTAAATTCAAATATAAACGGAATATTATCATCAGCGGATAATTTAAAATCTGATTTTGAAATCAAGATTACGGCTCTAAAAAATGCACTTTTAGATAAGGTTTCTGAATTTAAGCAGGAATTTACCTGTGAAAATGCAGATAAGATAAGTGAGCTTAAATTCTCGGCGGAAAATTTGCATGCTAAAAGTATTCAAAATTCGGTTGATTTAAAGAATGAATTAAGAGATGAAATTTCTCAGGTGGTTGACAGTCTCAAAATCAATGTCAGAGAACTGACTGAACAGTTCTCGAATACGGCGGACCAATTGGAGTCTGCAAATCGTGATGTTACGGATTCGCTTGAGGCTAAGACTCAAACCATTTCTGACGGGTTTGCGAAGCTTGTGGAAACTGTTAATTCCTTATCGAATTCTACCACGACTTCTTTGACTGCAACTCTTGCACAAATTCTTGATAATTTCGTCGCATTGAAATCTTTGATAGGTAATTTAAACGAGAAAGCTTCTGCTGATTTACAGAAGAAAGTGGATGATATTACAAATGAATTTTTAAAATTGCGTGATAATATTAATACATTTGATTCTCGCATAGATGAAGATTTGTCAATGCAGGTGTCAATTATAGAAGGAAATTTTGAGTCCCTGTTGTCATCCGTTTCTGATTTATTTACACGCAGTGATGCTTCTCTTGCACTCAGGTTGGATACAGGATTTGCAGAAATTTCCGATAAAATGAATGCCGCTATTGCCGATAAACTGGAACAGTATAAGTTGTCGGTAGAAAGTCTGTGTGACGGTCTGTTTAGCAAAAATAACGAACAGGCGGATTTATTACGTGATAAGGTAATTGAATTAAGTAAGTTCTTTGAAGATAATGTAGAAAAACAGAATAAAACGACTGAAAACAAACTGGAAGAGCTTACTTCAAAACTTAAAACCGTGCTTGATGAAAATATAAAAATTACCGCAGCGGATTATGATGCACTAAAATCAGGATTAAAAGATTTTGTTTCTGAAATTGAGGACAATAATAAAAATTTGGTTGATAGCTTAGGTGCTCAATTAGATGATATTACAAAATACATTGATACAACGCTTGATATTCAGGCTCAGGATACAGGCAGTAAATTTGATACGATTTCTTCTGATGTTCAGAATCTGTCAACATTAATGAAGGATGCTGCAAGCTCTTTGAATTCTGATATCGGTATGCAGTTGAAAAATACTAATGAAAAGTTTGATGAAACTGCTGCTCAAGTATTAAAAATTCAAGATTTTATAGCTGGTTTTAATAATGAGTTAAAAAATAAAACTAAAGAAATTGAAGAAAATATAAATGAAGTTATAGTTGAGCTAAAAGAGGGGGTTCATACTTCTTATGCAAACAATACGTCTCTTATAATCGGTCGTTTGGAAGATATTTCAAATGATTTGGCTATAAAAAGTAATGAGTTAGTATCTTCCGTATTATCCGAAGCTTCCAATACACAGCAGGGTATAACATTAGTTTTGGATGAAAGATTAAAAGATTTGAAGGTTTTAATTGAAAACTCTTCATCCAGTCAGCAGAATAGTTTATTAACTCAGGTCAAAGGTATTTTGGATGAATTACAAAAGATTCAGTCTTATACAAATACTCAAATGTCTGTTCTTAATGAAGCTCTTTCCGATAACAGGCTTTATGAAAAAATTCGCCTGTTGTTAGAGGAGCATTCGCTTAATATTACAACCCAAAACGATAACCGTAGTGCAGCTTTTAATGCCCTGGTAGAAGATATTAAAGAGTCTGTTGAGGACAAATTTAACATGATAATATCCTCAAATACGGATATCTCGGCAGGTGAACTCCAAACAATGGAGGCCTTTGCTAACCGTATAATGGAGCAAATTGAGCTTAGCAAGAAAAATGCCGAGGGTTACAAAAACCTTTTGACAGATATTTTAAAGCGGGAATTTGATGCTCTTACAAGCAATATAGAAAAAGAAACAGATGTTATCGTAAAAGATTTAATTGAACAATTTAGCTTGTTAAAAGATTCACAAAAGGATGAATTGGCTCAACTTACAGTACATGTTGAAAGTACTGTGGAAGATTATATATACACACATATTAACGATTTGAAATCTTATTTGGATGTAAAAACAGATACTTCCGTATTGGACCAAAAGCTCGATAATTTAAAAAATGAGCTAAATTCATCTGTTGACGATGTTTTGGATAATGTAAATAAAATGCTTGAAACAAGCGTGTTTTCATCTGCATTGGCTGACTTTAAGGCTGCAAACGAAATTCTGCTTAATTCTATGGCGGATAAATTAAATCAGCAGGTTCAAGAATTTATAAAAGAAAACGTTTCCCAAAACTTTGACGAAAAGTTAACGCTGTTTGATAAAAAATTTGTTGACTTATTAACAGATAAATATGAAGAAATTAAATTGATAGTAAGCGGTCACACTTCCTCTTTGAGCAGCGTTCAGGAAACTGTTTCTGATTTGGTTTCAAAATTTATCGACGTAAAAAATGAAATAAATAATAATATTTTATCTTTAGCTGACGGTATTAATGAGTCAGTAAACGGCTTGCAGAAAAGTTTTGCCGATTTAAAAGCACAAATTTTGAATAAGTCTTTTGATGAGGCTTTTCAGGCATCGATTAATAATCAAATAACCGGAATAGAAAATCTGATTAAGGAACAGTTCGGCTATCTTGAAGATATCAGCGAATTGTGTGGTAATAATTTACCGGAGCTTACCGAAATGAATACTATAGTTAAATATGGTATTCAAGAGTCGGTTAAAGATTTGATATCAAAGATTGATGAAAAAGAAGAGGGGTTAGAAAAGGAACTTAATAACTTTAAATCTGAAATCATTACTCAGTTTATAAATGTGTTCAATCAGGTATCTTTTGTAGCAGAGCAGGAGGAAATCCTTGATTTTATTCAAGAAAAACACTCTGACTTGATTACGATTCTGAGCCACATTGTTACCACGGTGGACGGTGTTGAAAATATCAAAGACAATTTGTCTGTTGTAGATAATAAAATGGACTCTCTAAAAGAGGACATTGATCTTATTAATGAAAAAATAACATCTATAATCTCATCAGAGGGCGATATAAACTATGTGTACAGTTTACAGGATTTGGAGTCAGATATTGCAAATCTGAGACTTGTTCTTAATGAAATGAAAGAGGACAGCAAATCTAAAGAGTTTGATGAGCTAATTTCATCTACAAATGATATACATAAGTTGGTAGAGTCAATAAAGACAGAGATGCCAAAGTTTGAACTGGAAGAGTTTAAACGTGACTTTGATGCGTTAAATGAAGATATTGTAAGTATTAGTACAAGAACCAATAAGCTTATATTAGCATCGGATGAGTCTTATAAGACTTTACAAGACAATCTTCAGGACTTTAAGTTGGTAATTAATGACCTGGACGAAAGGACCCGTAATTTCGCACAAGAGGCAGGTATCGACAGAATCGACAATAAGCTTGGTTCTATTAATACTATGATTCAAAACGGTGCTAAGACCAATCAGGTATTTAATCAGGTTTTTGAATATCTTGCAGAGTGGGTCGATAAAGCCGGTGAAGAAATAAGTAAAATCTCTGATAGGGTTGAAACCCTTGATGATATCGGTCAGATTAAAGTTATGTTAGAGGATTTGAAGGCAGAGGCAGAAGATAATTCAGAAAGCACTGAACTAATCGAGGCTTTGAGTAATGTCTTTGAAAAACAAGCGAAACGAATATCTTCTTTAGAAGCGAAACTTGATAGAGTTATAGTTGAAACAACTATTAATAACAAAAATAATAAAATTGATATGACGCCTTTTGAGGAAACTTTAAACCGCTTCTTGGTTGCAATTGACGAAAAAATGGTTTCACAACAAGAAAAAATAAATTCTTTAGAAACTAAACTGGGTGAAGTTATGTCCTTGATTGATCCTAAAGATACTGCTCAGCTAACTAAGAAGGTCGGCGGTATGGACAGACAAATCGCAAAATTAAATAAAAGTATCGAAAAAATAGCATCACATGTTGTTGAAAAATGATTTAAACAGTATTAAAACTTTCGTTAAAAAGGGGAATGTTCTTACCAAAGAGGAAGAACTATACTGTTATGCTCAGGATTCAATGAACACTAACGAGAAGTCTGTTCTTCCCGATGTGGTGGTTTTTGTTGAAACCATTGAGGAAGTACAAAATATTTTGAAATATGCCAATGAACATAAAATTCCCGTGATATCCAGGGGTGCCGGAACAAATATGGTAGGTGCTTGTACCTGTCCTCATGGCGGTATTGTATTAAATTTTTCTAAAATGAACAAAATTTTGGATTTTAGTCCTGAAAATATGACGATGAGGGTTCAACCCGGCGTTGTATTGAACGATATAAAAGAGTTGGCAGAACGTGAAAACTTGTTTTATCCGCCTGATCCGTCAAATTTTAAAGTTTCCACTATTGGCGGCAGTATAGCACAGTCTTCGGGCGGGGCAATGTCTTTTAAATATGGCACGACAAAAGATTATGTACTAAGCTTGACGGTTGTCTTGGCGGATGGTTCATTATTAAAGCTTGGAGCAGGAACAGTAAAAGATGCCGTAGGATATCATTTAAACCAACTTATTATAGGTAGTGAGGGGACGCTTGCAATAGTTGTTGAAGCGGAACTAAAGTTAATACCGAAGCCGGAAGCTTGCCGCACGATAGTTGGGTATTTTGACAGCTTTGAAGATGCTGTAAACGGTGTAAACGGTATTATAAAAGAGCGGGTATTCCCTGCGACTATAGATTTTATGGATAATAATTCAATTAGAACTGTCGAAGAGTTTTATCCTTGCGGGTTAAAAACAGAAAAAGAAGCTTTGTTAATTGTTGATATTGACGGATTTGAAAATTCTTTAGATATTCAACAAAAATACGTAGAGTCGGCTCTTGCACATGCTAATGCTGCATATATAGGAGTTTCAGCTAATGATATTTGGACAGCAAGAAGAGCTAGTTTTGCAGCTACTGCAAGATTGGCACCTGATGTTGTGTCTGATGATATTATAGTTCCTCGCTCAGAATTGGCGAAAATGGTCAGGGGGTGTAAAAATATTTGTGACAGATACGGGCTTCAAGTCTGTATAGTAGGGCATGTTGGGGATGGAAATATTCATCCGCAGATTGCTTTAAACCTGGAAAATGATAGTGAATTCAAAAATTATGTGGCAGCAAAAAGTGAAATTTATGAATTAGCCCTCTCTTTGGGAGGAACGATATCTTCTGAACACGGGGTCGGGGAAGCAAAGCTTTCCTATATTGAAAATATCATTGATAATGAGGTTTTAAATTGTATGAAACAACTGAAGAAGCTGTTTGATCCCAACAATATTTTAAACCCCGGAAAAATTTTTAAAATATAAAAGGAGTAGGTATTATGGATATTATAGTTATTAATTGTACAGTGCCGGACAAAAAAATTGCAAAGAATATTACGAAAATCTTGCTGAAGCATAAACTTGCCGCTTGTGTAAGTATGGTTGAAAATGTGCGTTCGGTTTTTTCTTGGGATGGAGAAGTGTGTGAAGAAAAAGAAATCTTAATGATGATTAAGACAAGACGTTCCAATTATGCCAAAATAAAACTCGTAATTGAAGATATCCATCCTTATACAGTCCCGGAAATAATTGCTTTACCGATTGTAGATTGTAGTGAAGATTATTTGAAATGGTTAGTGAAAGAAACAGAAAATTAAAGGCATTCTTAGAGAACCTTGGTATAACGGTAAATATAGGGACAACAAGGGCAAGGGGCAACAAGGGCTTCTTTAAAAGTAACGGAAAGGATTTATATAGAATTGATGTCGTTGGAAATTTAACGCCGGAGGCTACATCGTCGGTTCTTGTCCATGAATTTGCCCATTTTCTGCATTACCAATATGATAAATCTTTGAAAAATTTAGACTTTATTTTTTCAAATTATCAGGAAGACATTCTTGATGAGCTTGTAAATATTACGGTTAATGAAATTCCCAAGGATTTTGCGGCTTCTCTTTTTAATAAAAAGGAAGAGTTGACCAGACAAATAAAGCAGCTTTCTCTTCTTATAAAAGAAACTTATCCACAATTTAAGCTTTCTACCCCGTTTAAGCCTATTGAAAGAACTGTTAAAATGCCCGTTAAGTTTTTGTTGAAATATGATAAAGTTAGTTTTTTTAACAGAGTTTATTCGGTAGACACCTTGGAAGCCGATTTTAATTATTTGTCTCAAGTTCAAATTGCATACATTGTCTTAAAATCGAAGCAGCGTGCTCAGGCAAGAATTAACTCAAAGATTTCTCGCCTGAATCGATATTATAACAAGCCAACAGAGCTCTTTGCAAGGTTTATGGAACTTTATATTTTGGATAATCATAAGGCCTTAGAACTTGCTCCACAGGCTTCGGCACTTTTTTCTAAAGCTGTTAGTGACCGAAAGCTCCCATTAATGACGGAATTTTTGAAAATATTTAAATAGTACTTTATTTTTTTGAAATTTTGTGTAAAATAAATTTAAAGGAAGAGAGTTCATGATAACAAATTTCAAAAGTCAGAAACGCAAAGAAGATGCGAAAATCTTAACTTGGGTTATTGTAGGTTTTCTTTTTGTTGCATGGCTTTGTACTCCACCTGGTAATAAATTTTTACAGATTTGCTTTTTAGGTAATAATACAAGATTTATAATTGCAAAACTGACAAACAATGCCGAAGCGACATCTTATATGTTTTATCGTAATAATGCGGTATATCTTGCAAAGATGTATCCACATCGCGACACGGCTTTGAAAGAAATGGACAAGGCAATTCAGTCTGTTCCTGCGTATATTTCGGATCGTGAATTAAAAGCCCTGTATAAGGATAGAGCCTATATACGAATGTATTTGAGAGATTATAGGGGAGCTCTCAATGATTTTATCCAAGCTGGTAATGTTACATTCAGTGACTATTTAAAAATAGCGTTATTATACAAAGAAGTTGGCATGTATAAGCAAGCTATGTCTTTTTGCAATGCGATTTTAAATGTGGATGGTACTGCCTATTCTGGTTATGCATGCTTGTCTTATTTGTATGATACAGCCGGACGGCCTGATATCTCTATAAAGGTTTGGGATTTAGCTTTAAGCAGACGTCCCAATAATGCAAGGGCTTATGCAGACAGAGCGTTGCTAAAGAAAAAAATTGGTGATTTCGACGGGTATAATAAAGATTTGGCAAAAGCAAAAGAATATTCTCCCACAATTAATATAGAGCAATCTATAATAGAAGATACTTTACATCCTAAAATTCTTACTTTGACGGTTAAGCCGATAAAGTAAATCTTAATATTAAATTTATACAAAGTTCACCTTGTTTGTTTTAGAATATAGAAAAGAGGTGAAGATGAAGTACTCCGAGTATTCAGTTGTTATAGTGGGAAGCGGTGCAGCAGGCTTGTATGCAGCTCTGAAGTTGTCTCAGCAAATAAATTTGCCCGATGGAATATTGTTGGTAACGAAATCTTGCCTTGGAGAGAGTAATTCAATGTATGCTCAAGGCGGGATTGTCGGGGTTGTGCATCAAAACATCGAGGACTCAGTAGCATTGCATGTTGATGATACACTAAAGGCGGGAGCGGGGTTGTGTGACAGAAAAGTTGTAGAATATATTTCAGAGGCATCTGATGAGGTTATAAATGATTTAATTGACTTAGGTGTACCGTTTGATAAAAATAATAAAGGTGAGCTTAATTTTACTCTAGAGGCCGCACACAGTGTAAGAAGAATTTTGCATTCGGGTGGAGACGCAACAGGACGCGGGATTACTACAGCCTTATGTAATAAAGTAATTTCTGATGAAAATATAACCGTAATGGAGAATTCTATAGCGGTTGAAGTTTTAGTGAATTCTGACGGTGTTTGTAAAGGAGCAATTGTTTATAATGAACTAAGCGGAGAACACGAAATCGTTTATACATCTGCACTTATTCTTGCAACAGGTGGTGCCGGGCAGCTTTATAAATATACGACGAATCCAGAAGGGGCTACTGCGGATGGTATTGATTTAGCATACAATGCAGGGGCAATTATACAGGATATGGAATTCATTCAATTTCACCCGACAGCTCTGGCATTGAGTCCGGAAAACAAGAACAGGTTTTTAATATCTGAAGCCGTAAGAGGGGAGGGTGCTAAGTTAATAAATGATGATGGGGATGAATTTATGTCCCGTTATCATGATAAGAGAGAATTGGCTCCAAGGGATATTGTAACGAGAGCAATATTTAGTGAAATGAAAAAGCATCACTCTTACAACGTCTTCTTGAATGCTTCAATGATTGAGCAGGGAAATTTGTTTAATCGTTTCCCGACGATTTATAAGAAATGCGGTGAAAGTGGCATTGATATTTCAAAAAGACCTATTCCTGTTGCTCCTGCTGCTCATTATTCAATGGGTGGAATTAAGGCAACAGTAGAGGGCAGAACTTCCATAACAGGACTTTATGCTATCGGTGAATGTGCTTCTACGGGGTTGCACGGAGCAAACAGGCTAGCAAGTAATTCTTTGTTAGAATGTGTAGTCTCTGCTTATGAACTAGCGGATTACCTCTCCTTTACGAATCTCACTGTCCCTAAAAAAATAGATGATAATATTAGAAGTACTATTGATACGTATTCGCAACCCTTAAGTGATACAGACTATGACATAGAAAATTTGAAGAGGAATTTGAAAGAGTTGATGTGGAATAACGTTGGTATAATA
>CALUTM010000056.1 GCA_944323705.1 Candidatus Gastranaerophilales bacterium | reverse complement strand
AATTTTCTTTTGAAGAGCTTCTTCTACGTATGGGCCCTTTTTTAATGAACGTGCCATTAATTTCTCCTTTGTATATTTGTATTAATGTTTATAAAAATATTTTTTGCGGGGGGTAAATGCATTCGGTTGTACTTACCGCGGTTTTATTTACCCCTGCTTATTTATTATTTTACTTTTTTCTACGTCTTACGATAAGTTTGTCAGACGCTTTGCCTTGTTTTCTGGTCTTATAACCGAGAGCTGGTTTACCCCAAGGTGTCTTAGGATGTCCGCCGGGACCTGTCTTACCTTCACCACCACCGTGAGGGTGATCACACGGGTTCATTGTCACACCGCGAACGGTAGGTCTGATACCCATATATCTCTTTCTACCGGCTTTACCGATTGATAAGTTTTTGAATTCGGCATTGCCGAGCGTACCGACAGTTGCCATACATTCTTTTCTTACCATTCTCATTTCGCCTGAAGGTAATTTTATTGTTACATAATTGCCTTCTTTTGCCATAACTTGTGCAAAGTTACCTGCTGAACGAACCATTTTACCGCCTCTTCCGGGTAAAAGTTCAATATTGTGAACAATAGTACCGAGAGGAATCAATTCCAAAGGTAAAGCATTACCTGTTTGTATTGTAGCTTCCGGTCCGCTAACGATTACATCGCCAACATTTAAACCTTCCGGAGTTAAGATGTATCTCTTTTCACCGTCAGCATAGAAAACTAATGAAATTCTTACATTTCTGTTCGGATCATATTCAATAGTTTTTACTGTTGCAGGAACACCGAATTTTTCTCTTTTGAAGTCAATAATACGGTAAGCCTGTTTTACACCGCCGCCTTTGTGACGACAAGTTATTCTTCCTGTATTATTACGACCGGAGGTCTTCTTTAATTTCTTCAATAAAGATTTTTCAGGAGTTGATGTAGTGATTTCTTGATAATCACTCTTTGTCATACCTCTTTGTCCCGGAGATGTCGGATTAATTTTACGAATTGCCATTTTTATTTTTCTCCTATAATTATCTTTTTTTAGTGACTAAGTGACTATGTGATTAGGTGACTAAGCCACTTAGAGTATCTCTAACTGCACTAGATTGCAGTTAATTCTTCAATCGGGTCGCCTTCAACAGTTACGATTGCTTTTTTAGAAGAATCCGTTCTGCCGAATTTTAATCCCATTCTTTTTTCGTGTGACGGCATATAAACCGTTCTTACCTTCTTAACTTTTCTGCCGGGAAAAGCTAATTCTACAGCTTGAGCGATTTCAACTTTTGTAGCGTTCTTATCAACTTCAAAAGTGTATTGACCTAAAGCTGTTGCCATCATTGATTTTTCAGTTATAATCGGTTTTTTGATTATATCGTATAATTTTTCCTTGTTTGTTTTTTGTCTACTCATTATTGCAACCTTTCTGTAATATCATTTACAGCCTTTTCAGTCATTACAACGAAATCAGCTTCAAGTAAATCTTTTACATTCAAGTTGGAAGGAAGTAATAATTTTACCGAAGGTATATTACCTGCTGCCAAACTCAAATATTTATTTTCTTCTGCCATTGTATCAGCAATAACAAGAATCTTTCCTGCTAAATTCAATGACTTAATAATACCTGCCATTAATTTTGTTTTAGGTTCAGTGATTGCAGAAAAATCTTTAACTACTACAATCTGTTCTTCTCTTGCGGAAAGTGCAGATTTAAGAGCCAATTTTCTTGCTTTTTGCGGCATATTGATTTCATAGCTTCTCGGTTTTGGTCCAAAGATTACACCACCACCCGCAAACAAAGGTGAACGTAAAGAACCTGCTCTTGCACGTCCAGTTCCTTTTTGTTTCCATGGTTTTTTACCGCCGCCTGATACTTCAGCTCTTGTTTTAGCACAAGCTGAACCTTGTCTTGCATTGTTTAACTGTCTTCTTAAAGCCAAGTGCATTACATGAAGGTTTGGTTCTACACCGAATACAGCTTCATTCAATGTAATTTCGCCTAACTTTTCACCGTTTGTATTTAATAATTGTTTTGACATTTCTTTATTTCCTTATTTATCTGTACTTCCTCTTACCCCTTTCGGTTTCCCGTTTTATATGGCAAGTCGGGATTTTTTAAACTTTTCTGTTTGTTCTTCCGCCTGTGCAATCAGAGATTGCTTCATTCGCTTCACTTACGTTCCGCTCATAACAGCGGTATCGTAGAGTTCCGTCACTGCTCGGATTTAATTCCACTTAGTTCTTGAAGGAACGATTGTTACCAATCTGCCTTCGCATCCGGGGACTGAACCTTTAATCAAAATCAAACCGTTCTCGGAATCAACCTTAACGAGTTTTAATTTTGTAATAGTAACTCTTTCGTTGCCCATGTTACCGGCCATTCTTTTACCCTTAATAACACGGCTCGGAGTTGTACCTGCACCAATTGAACCGGGCTCTCTGTGGTTCTTTGAACCGTGAGCCATAGGTCCTCTTCCAAAGTTCCATCTTTTTACGGTACCTTGGAAACCTTTACCTATCGAAGTACCTGTTACATCTACTTTTTGAACATCATTTAACACGGTTAAATCTATCTCTTGTCCGACTTTATAATCTGACGGATTTTCTACTCTGAACTCCTGTAAGTGTCTGAAGTTATCCAAACCGTTCTTTTTAAAGTGTCCAATCTGTGCTTTTGTTAAATGTTTTTCTTTAGCTGCTACGGTACCAACTTGTATAGCATTGTAACCGTCAGTTTCAACAGTTTTAACCTGAGTTACAACTGTTTTATCAACCTTGATTACAGTAACAGGAACTGCCAAACCTTCTGAATCAAAGATTTGAGTCATTCCTAATTTTTTACCTATTACACCTAATGTCATGTGTTTTTCCTTTCCGACATATATACGCACGGGAAGCCCGATTGTACCGATATGCCTTTCATCTTGCGAGCGCTACTGCCTAACTCTTTACCATTTGGGGACTTACACCCCGAGACTTACGTCTCCCGTCTTACCTGACGTTGTAGTTCACATTATATGCATAATGCTTATTAAGTTTTCAATTTTGAGATGTTCTATGACCGAGAATAAACCTTACAGCTTAACTTCGATGTCAACACCTGCCGGTAAGTCTAACCTGCTCAATTCTTCAGTTGTTTGTTGAGTAGGTTCGTAAATATCGATAATGCGTTTGTGCGTACGAATTTCAAAATGTTCTCTTGACTTTTTGTCAACGTGCGGTGAACGCAATACACAATAAATACGTCTTTTTGTAGGTAAAGGAATAGGACCTGCTACTTTAGCGTCTGTTCTTTTTGCTGTTTCTACGATTTTTTCAGCTGATACGTCAACCAATTTGTGTTCGTACGATCTCAAACAAACTCTAATTCTTTGTCTTTTAGCTGTTGTCATTTTTAATTCCTTTATTTTTGTATTTCTGATTATCTGACTCCGAATGAAATCCCTGGTCCGATTACAGTACAAACCTTGCCTGCTCATCCATTCCGGCACCCGGAGGCTATTCTTTCGACTATAGCATTTTAATCTTATTTCAAACAAAAATCAGTGTCAACATTGGTTTTGTATTTATTCAAAGAATTTACAAAAATTTACACTTTGCGAAGGAAAACGCTTGATTAATATTTTTTAGCAATTTAAAATGTTATTGGTCGAAAAAATCAAGTTTGGAATCTTGAACTAAAAGAAAGAAGGTTAAAAATGAAAGATGGTATCCATCCTGATTATAAAAAAACGGTTATCAAGTGTGTTTGCGGTAACGAAATTGAAACAGGTTCAGTTGTAGATGATATAACAGTTGAAATCTGCTCTAACTGCCACCCGTTCTACACAGGTCAACAAAAAATTCTTGACTCTGAAGGACGTGTTGAAAGATTCAAAAAACGTTACGGTAATAAGTAATCGGTTTTGTTAAGATTTTACTAAAAAAGAAGCCCCTGGGCTTCTTTTTTGTTACCGATAAATTGTGCTATAATTGTAGCGGATAAGGGATATACCCACTAATCTGCGGGGATTTATAAGATGAACATCGCCGGAATTTCTTCTATAAATTTTATGAGTAAAATTATAGATTCTCATGCACACGTTGGCAGGCACGACGGAGAATTGTATCACAAAAGTGACCTCGATGTTTTTATAAAATCCACTCTTTCCAATAATGATACGGTCGAAAAAATTATTGTTTCGGACTTGAGCGTATTACATTCCTTGCAAGGAGAATATGAAGGTAATAAGGCATTAGCGGAATTGTTCAAGAATAATCCCAAATATTCAATTCTCGCTTCCTGCAACCCAAAAGACGGAAACGTGAAAAATATAGAGAAACTTTTTAAAGAATATCCAAATACATTTATGGGGCTGAAATTTCACTCAAGTATACAACAATTGGATTTATCGGATAAAAAATACGAACCCTACATGGAATTTGCCTCTAAAAACAAACTTCCGTGCCTGTTTCACAGTCAGGTGAATACTCTTCCTGACGGAAAAATTAATCCCGCCGTTAAGCATATTGCAGATCCCGAAAACATATACTCATTGGCGAAAAAATATCCCAAAACTCCTGTTGTAATGGCACATCTTGGAGCGGGTTGGAAAGAATCTCATGATAAAGCCATTGATATTCTGGTTGAATCAATAAAAAAAGGGGATGCAAACTTATATGCGGATATATCCTGGGTTGATATTGATGAACCGCAAGAACACATAGTAAAAGCCCTAAAACGCCTAAAGGGTATAGGAGAAAAGGATTGGAAATACGGAGATCAGGCTTTCAGGCTTATGTTCGGCTCGGACGCTCCGCTTGCAAGATTTAAAGGTAAAGATGCTTTAAATATTTATACGGACTTTATTGAACGAATAAAAAATTCTATTAGAAATGATAACAATTTAAAGCCCGAAGCCGACAAGATTATTGATGACTTGTTTTACAACAACTCACAAAAATTATATCTTTCCCCAAAAACAAATTCTTCAAAAAATAAATTTTTAATCATTGGTGCTGTTATGTGCTTGGTCGGTATTATCGGATATTTCGCGAATAAAATCAAACAAAAAGAGTCCAAAACAGGATTTCTTTATTCCAAAGAGACCGCAAAACTCGGGTAAATCAAAACTTTACCGCATCAAATAAAATAAAAAACTCTGTTTTAAAATGCTATATCGCTCCGACACCCGTGCTTGTTGGAATTTGGGACACTTGACAGAGTTTTAGATATAAATGTAAAATTAGATTATGGCAATTGTCTATTTATCATTAGGTTCTAACATCGGAGACCGAGTAGGGTATTTGCAGCAGGCAACATTACTGTTAAAAGCAATACCCGAAATCAGTGTTATCTCGACTTCTTCTTTTTATGAATCTGAACCTTGGAAAATGGATTCGGAAAACTGGTTTGTAAACGCGGTCGTTCAAATATCAACAACTCTTTCATCGGAAAAGCTGCTTGATGAATGCATGAGAATCGAAGCACAATTGGGCAGAAAAAGGACTCACGGATATCAGGATCGAACAATTGATATAGACATTTTATTTTACGACGATTTAGTTATACATACAGAAGCCTTAACAATTCCGCACCCGCATTTCCATAAAAGAGCATTTGTAATGGTTCCAATGCTTGAAATTGCACAGGACTTTGTTCATCCGCTTTTTAAAAAGACTGTCATGCAATTGTATGAAGAGTTGGAAAATCCTGAAATGGTTTTATTGTATGGAACAAGAATATAATAATACTCACAGGAAAAATATTGCCATTGTTGGTGCAGGAGCGTCAGGATGTTTGTGTGCATATTTTCTCCTAAAAGCGGGGCTTGAAGTAACACTGTTTGATATTGCCTCTCCGCTAAGAACACTTTTGGCAACGGGAGGAGGACGGTGTAATCTTGCTCATGCCGAGTATGATTTTAAAGAACTTGCAAAAAACTACCCGAGAGGAGAAAAATTCTTATATTCCGTATTTTCAAGGTTCGGAACGTATGAAACAATAGCCTTATTTAATGAATTGGGAATCGAGACTTATACACAGGATAACGGAAGAATTTTCCCGACTTCAAACTCCTCTAAAGATGTTCAAAAAAAGATTTTAAACAAAATAAAGGGATGTCATTTTATAAAAGAAAAAGTTTCCGAGATTTTTCATTTGGAGAACGGATATAAAATAAAAACAAACAAAGCCGATTATTTTTTCAGCGACGTTGTTGTTGCGGTAGGCGGAAACAAATTTCAAAACCAAAATATTTTTAAAAACTTAGACTTAAACATTATTCCGTTTACCCCGTCACTTGTCGGACTTAATTCTCGGGAGAGTTTTAAAGAAATATCCGGTGTTGTCATAAAAAACGCATATTCTAAAGAACTAAAGCTTTCAGATGACTTATTATTCACACATTTTGGAATCTCAGGTCCTTTGGCGTACAAAATTTCTTCTTACCGAACCAAGACAAGTTTTCCCTATAAATTAACTTTTGACTTATATCCTGCCGAATTTGATTTACAAAATTTATTAAACGAGAATCCGCATAAAGAATTAAAAAATATTATCTCAACAATTTTGCCCTCAGGTTTTGTAAAATTTATATTAAAAGATTTATCAGAAATTAAAGCACATAAAATTGACGGTAAAACCCGCGATTTTATATTTGAAAAAATAAATAATTTTGAGAGTACGATAATCGGAACAAATAAAGGCGAAGAAACCGTTTCTGCGGGCGGAGCGGATTTAAATGAAATAAATCCCAAAACGATGGAAGCAAAAAAGTACCCGCACCTTTATTTTATCGGCGAATGTTTAAATATAGACGGACTTTGCGGCGGATTTAATCTGCAAAATGCCTGGTCAACCGCCTTTGTTGCGGCGGCAGGAATTATCAGTGCACAACTGTAATTTACCCCACCTGATTCAATCTATGGGATTCATTTGATAAATTATTTTTAGATATAATTTGTGTTATTTCTGTTCTAGCACTTTTTACAGCATCAACAATACTCCAAATGGAGATTCCCAGTGAACATGCTGCCCCCAGAGCCAACATCCCGAGCCCACCCTTTGGAACTTTTGGTTTTGTAGGAATTTTGGTGAGATTCTTCAATGCTTCTGCACTAGATTTCGCAGATTTTGTAAGTCCCATACCCATTAAAATCCCGGTAAGAACGGAAGCTCCAAAAAATCCGGCTGCTTTACCCCATTGACCGTTGATTGCCTGTCCTAATCCCGGAATAAAGTATGATGCAATACCGACTCCCCATTTTTTACCCGTTGAAGCCTCCGTTTCATAGACTCTTGTTTCATAGCCTTCGCCTTGCGTAACCGAGACCAACCTTGTTTTTCTCCTGCCCTTAAAATCGGGATTATGCACCTGCGAATTAATATTTACCGGGGTTATCGCCGTCATATACACCTCCAGTTGTCTACACTATACATATAATAAAACGATAACAATATAAAACTTGCCTTATTGTGAACAATTTGTTACATTTAAACATAAATTATCTGACTAACAGAATATACCAGGGGCTGGCTTCGGTATTATCACCAAAATGTGAAAATTGTATCATGCCCTTTTTTCTGATATCAAGAAACCCTGCAAGAGGGTACGTTTTAAACTTAGAATTTCCTGACGTAAATGAATAATGGTAAAAATTCTTATCCGTATCATTTAAAATTATAACTTTAAAATGATGTTTGTCCTTTTTCACCTTCAAAGAATTAGTATTCGGGCTAAATTGTGAAATCTTTATTATCTTATAATCGGGAAACAAAGTCTGAACCTCTTCTTCAGAGAGTTCTCTTCTTGTAATTTCTCCGTCTATAAGACTAAAATCATAAAACTTTAAATCCTGATTGGAATAACCTATTAAATCGCCATTATGTACAAATTCAAATTGACAACCCGTAGTAAACGCAAAATCACCGTCTGATTTATAAAACTCCGAATAATTTCCCGTTCCCGTGGAAATAAATTTTATAAAATAGTCAGAATCCTTTCTTTCGACCTTGGTCGTCCAAGTATCTTCTACAAGTTTGAGTTTACCTTCTTCTTTTATATTTTTATATTCCAAGTTCGCATTTGCAGTCAATGCCAGTGAAAATATTACAACCGTGAGTAAAAATTTTTTCATACATGCTCCATCCGATTTAATTATACAAGAACCCGGTTTCAACTTCAACTTTTTGCAGGATGGAAACTTAAACCAAATATTTTAAAATAACTGTATGAGTTTAGTATCAAATTTTGTAGGCGGAATAGGGTTTAATCCGGAGGTAAACGGAAATAAGGGCGTTACCTCCCAATTTGATTTGAATGACACGACTTTTGCCGAACTACTGGAAAAACAATTAAGTAATAATATAAATAATCAAACTCAAAGCGATAATATTATCGACGGACTTGGAATGCCTCCGGGAATTCAGATAGAAAACATTGACGGGACTGAATTTTCAAACACTGTACAGGAACAGGCGGAAGCTGTCGGAGAAAAAATTAATACAACAGAAACCGATAATGCAGCCAACCCGTTTGATATGGACAAAAACGGAGATGTTACAACCTCGGAAGTCGTAACATTTTTCTCATCACTTTTGGAGAACGGTACTGAAGGACAGAATGCCCGTTCGGAATTATTTGATTTTGCTAAAAAACAGGCAACAGATTTTTATAACAAATATTCAAAAAATGTAGTTTCTAATCTTACAGAGCTTGTTGACGATATCAAGCGGGTTGTATAAGATTTCCTTACTACTATGCATGAAGCTTTTGTCGGTTATCGACCTTCTTTTTTGGAGTTCTTGCAGTTTTCCTTACGGGTTCGCTTGTAGTATTTCTCGCTGTAGAACCTGATTGAAGTTCCTGGCATTCCTTCTCATAAGAAGCTTTAACTTCCGAAATAAAAGTTTCTCTCATATCAGGCATATTATTATCATACCCGTTTTTAACTTTTTTGAGAAGTCTGCCGTCAGACGCGATGTCAAAATCGACACCTTTAAATAAAATCCTGATATTCTTGCCATTTATATTAACCGTTTCATTAACTCTTTGAAAATCATCTATCATATTAAATCTTTGCAAAGCAGCTACGATTTCATTTTCGGACATTCCCTTTTTATAATTCATAAAATATTTAAAGGCCTGTTCCATAGGAGAATCTCCCAATTTGGAGAAAACATTTTCTATACTTTTTTCATATATAATTTCTGCAGCTTCATCAGAATTTCGTCCTTCCGCTACCAATCTTTCTGTTAATTTTTCTAACTCACTGCTATCTAATGCATTCTCCAGAGCATTTTCTACCCGTTTACCCGCAGCCTCCATTTCAGCTTCTGACATTTTCTTTCTCTGCGGTACCGTTTTTTCTACCGAAGTTTCTGCCGGTTTTGCCGCTTCAACAGGTTTTTGAGCAGGAGTTTGTACCGGTTTTTCTACAGAAGCTTCCGTCGGTTTTGCCGCCTCAACCGGCTTCTGCACTGGCTTTTCAACCGGTTTTTCTATTGCCTGCTCTGCAGGTTTTTCTGTCTTTTTAGGAGCCTTTTGTTTTGATTTACCCTTTGGTTTTACCTGAACAGTTTCCGGATTCTCAAAAGAAGCTTTCAAACGCTCTAATGCTGACAAAGATTGTTCATCTAAATTATTTTCAATTCTTCTTGCCTCTGCTGTCACTTGGTTAGCTTCACTATTTATTCTGTCTATAACAGCCCGTTCTTCATTTGTCGGTTTTACATAAGCTGCTTCCTGCTGAAATCTTGCAACATCATTCGGGGTCGGTGTATCTTCAATCGCCCGTTCTACAAGTTTTCGTTCTCTTGCATTAAGATTTACAGTTTCTACATTATTTATAATTTCATTTTCACTCTTTTTCGGTTTAACCTCTTGAGCCATTTCCTGAATATTTGTTTGAACCTGTTGAGATTCCTGTTTTGGTTCTTGGACAGAATGCTCTTTCTTGCCAGAAGAAGATTTTCGCCCGCTCTTTTTCGATGGTTCGGAATAGCTGCTTGAGTATGTACGTGTACCGGACGAAGCTCCTAAAGAGTTTGAAGAGCCAGATGATGAAGCGGAGGATTTTCTTGTATTTTTTAAACTGTTAATTTTATTTTCAGCCTCAGTAAGTTTAGATTCTAAATCTTTTATTTTTGTTTCAGCATTATTTAAAGCTTCCGTTTTTTTAATTAATTGTGAGTTAACATTTTTATGCTTATAAATATAAATACCTGCAAGAGCCGCAGAACCAAGAGCTGTCAGACCCAAAAGAAGTTTTGAAGAGTCATCTTTTTTAACATTTTTCGGAGGTTCTGCCTGTACCGATACAGCTGCAGTATTTTGAACGGCATTTTGCTTAAAATATACCGGAGTAACCATTGAATTTGGAATAGAACTAATGGACATAAACTAACCTTTCTGTATTTTTCTTACTTTATATTTATAAAAACACAGAAAAAATAAAAATTGCGCTATTCTATTCTATTCTATTCTATTCTATTCTATTCTATTCGGCACTATAACTGAATTTCCGTCCAAACGAGCTCATGTTTACAAAAGTTAACACAATAGAT
>CALUTM010000055.1 GCA_944323705.1 Candidatus Gastranaerophilales bacterium | reverse complement strand
GGGATGTATTTAATGCAAAGAACCTTCAAAGAGCAATGAAAGAAATTAACAGAGAAGATTACGTACAGGTTCAAACCGAGGTTGAGCGTGAAGCTGAGGGCGAAGAAAATACGGCAATTACATTGAATGTTCGTGACAGATTCCCTGTTAATCTGAATTTTTCATACGATGACTACGGTCGTTCATATACGGGTGCTCAGAGAGTTTCATTCCTTGTCGGTATGGATAACTTAACAGGTCTGGGGGATAAAATCTATGGCGGAACAATTCTTTCTTCAGGTTCTACCGGTTGGATGGCAGGCTATTCACTTCCCGTATCATCATACGGAACAAGATTGTCGTTCGATTTTTCAGACTCTCACGTAAGATTGGGCGGTCCTTATAAACCGTTAAACGTAAAAGGTAACGCACAAAGTTACTTCTTCAAATTAACACAACCGTTGATACAAACCGCAAAAACGGATTTGATTTTTTATACCGGATACGATTATGTAAACGCAAATACTTCTGCAAATATAACAGGAAATCCGCTCAGACTTTCAACATACAACTTGAATGTATGGCGTTCGGGTTTATACGGTATGACTGATGATAACTACGGACGTTGGATTGGAAATCTTGGTATTGACTTTGGTATGGGCGGCGACGGTCACGGAGCAATACAGGATACAACCTTCTTCAAGGTTACTGCGGGAGCAACCCGTGTACAAAGATTATTCGGACGCGGCATGGGTATTGTAAGAGTCGGCGGTCAATATTCTCCAAACAAACTGTTTGCGGCTGAACAAATGCAAATGGGTGGTCCTTACACATTAAGAGGTTATCAACCCGCAGAACTAATCGGTGACTATGGTGTTACGGGTACCGTAGAATACAGATTCCCGATTCCGTTCTTAGACAGATTGTGGCCAAAGGTAGATGAAAGAATAAGACTTGCAGTATTCTACGACTGGGGTTGGTTAGGTGAAAACGGCAACATATATAATTATCCCGAAACATTCCTGCATTCGGTCGGTTTTGGAACTTACATAAACTTCACCCAATGGCTGACTGCACAAATCGGTGTCGGCTTCCCGCTCGGACGTTCGTATGACGAAAATACCGCAAGGTTTTACTTCAGTGTAAACTCTGACTTAGACAGATTGATTCCGCTTAGAAATCCTGAAAAATTATAATCAAAAAAGCTCCTTCGGGAGCTTTTTTAGTGCTTAATGAATTGACATGACTGGTTTTTTAGTGTAATTTAAATAAAGATGAGGCTTTGCGGGAAGGGATTTTTCGGGAAGGAATTATGTACATAAAACAGCTCGAAATCGACAATTTTAAGTCGTTTGCGAATAAAGTCGAAATACCTATGTTGAAGGGCTTTACTACAATTTCCGGTCCAAACGGTTCGGGAAAAAGTAATATTATCGACAGTATTTTGTTTGCCCTCGGGCTTTCAACCAGCAGGACTCTTCGTGCAGAAAAATTATTCCACCTTATTTCCACCTATAATAAGAGAAATGAGGCTTATGTAAAAGTAACGTTTGGCGAAACCGAAGAAGGAGATTTTTCCGTTGCAAGGAGAATAAGAAAATCATCACAGGGATTTAACAGCATATATTATCTCAACGATAAAATTGCAACATTGTCTGATATCCATGCAAAACTGGAAAAATACAATATCACACCCAACAGCTACAATGTTATGATGCAGGGTGACGTAATGAGTATTACCAACTGCACCCCGAACGAAAGAAGAAAAATCATCGATGAAATAGCGGGAGTCGCAGATTTTGACAGAAGAATAGAACAGGCAACAGGCGAATTGGAAACGGTTGAAAAGAGAGTTGTTAATTCCACGCTGATTCTTAATGAAGTTAATGCCCGTCTGGAACAGTTAAAAGAAGAGAAAGAAGTTGCTCTTAAGTATCAAAAACTTAAAGATGAAAAAACAGGTCTTGAGAGTCAAATTAATACGGTTAAGTTTTTTGATTTAAGAAGAAATCTGGAAAAAGCTCATGAAAATATTTTAGAATTTACAAAACGCAAAAAAGAGGAAGAGCTTAAGTCAAAAGACCTTGAAGAAAGATTAAAACTTATTAAAGAAAAGTACGATGAGATTTCCAAAACCATTACGGAGAAAGGGGAAGGACATCAGCTTGAGTTAAAACAAAAGGCGGAAGAAATTAAGGGGGCAATTGCCAGAAAAAATTCGTCTATTGTTTTTGCGGATAAACAAATACAGGATAATTTGAAAACAATAGAAAACACCAAAAACGGTATTGAAGTACAGGAAGGCAAAATTAAAGATGCCACTCTAAAAATATCCCTAAAGCAGGATGAAATTAAGGGCATTGAAAAAAATATTGAAGAGCAAAAGGCTATACTGCATAAAATTCTTGAGGATATGTCGGGATTAAACGAGACCGCGGAAAAACATATCGAAAAACGTAATACCCTGAGAAAAGAACTGGAAGAACTACAGGACAGAGAAACAAAGCTTATACAGCAGCAAGCTCCTCTGGAAGCGGATTTATCAGCAAAAAAGAAAGCGTTAACGGAAGCTCGGGAAAAATTGACGGAATTGGAGAACTTTAGAGCCAATTTCTCCGAGACAAAAGCTTCAAAGCAGCTTCTTATTGAGCAACTGGGCAAAGAGCTAGAGGATTTTAAGGGTATCTTAAAAAGCACTTTAAATGATTTGGATAAGACAAAAAATGAACTCACTGACATGGACTATGACGTTCAAGCAGTCCGCAAGAAAATTTTTATGCTTGAAGCCGCAAAGCAGGCAAGCGAAGATGCAAACTTAGGCAGAGCGGTTGACACGGTTATAAATGCCAATATCAGAGGAGTACACGCACCTCTCGTCAAACTCGGTCAAGTGGATGAAGAATACTCTACTGCAATGGAAATAGCAGTCGGCGGAAGAATGTCACATATTGTTGTTGATGATGAACACGTCGCTTCAACATGTATAGAGCTTCTTAAGTCTGCAAATGCTGGGCGGGCAACATTTGTACCACTTAATAAAATCGTGAAATGCCCTAAGAGCCTCAATCTTCCCAAAGAAAAAGGTGTAATTGATTTTGCAATAAATCTCATTGACTTTGATGACGAATACCTTAATGCATTTTATTACGCGGTAGGTGAGACGCTTGTAGTTGAAGATCGTTCAGTTGCAAACAAATTAATCGGAAAATACAGAATGGTTACACTCTCAGGAGATTTATTCGAAAAATCGGGCTCCATAACGGGTGGTGCAATAAGAAAGACGGGATTGAAATTCTCACAAAATTCGGACAGTGAATTGGAAGGTTTTAAGGCAGGATTAAAAGAGTTGGAGGGGAAACAGACTGCCCTAGTCTCAAAACGTTCGACCCTTGAAAACAAGCTTGAGGAAATCAGGGCGAAGTTTTCAGACTCTACTACGGAATTTAACAAGGCAAAACTGGAACTCACGAATTTGGAAACCGGGTATGAAAATACGCAAAAGGATATTGCCGAAAAAGAAGAGTTTATTAAAATTACCGAACCTGAAATCAGCGGAATAGAAAAAAAGCTTGATAAACTTGAAGAGGAACACGTCACAATCTCAGAAAAAATGACAAATGTACAGACTTCAATAACAGAAATCGAAAACTTGATGAATGACGCGGACCTGAAAGACTTAAAAGAAAAAACCGCGGGTGTTGAGGCTGAAATTAAACGTTACGAGAAAAATCTGGCAGACGCAAATAATGAGATAGAAGGGTTGCACCAAAGAATAGATTTCATCCATACTACAATTAAAACTCATAATGACACCATAGAACGCTCTTTGGGGTTAAACAAGGAATTGGAGCTTGATAAAGCAAAATTTAATGAAGAAATTAAAGGTTTAAATGCTGAGCTTGAAGTACTGGAGGTCCAAATAAAAGAAATAACGGATAAGCTTGGTGAACTTTTAAAACAGAGAGATGACATTAACAAAGACCTTGTAGATATTGAGACCCAACGCAATTTGAAAGCCGCCGATATCGAAAAAATCGCAGAGCAGATTGAATCATTTAAGGCAAGGAGACGTGAGCTTGAACCGCAATTGGAAGAGACCGGAAATATATTGAAAGAAGCAGGGATAAATATAAATGAACTCACTCCGATCGAGATGTCCATAGAAGAAATTACATCAAGAATCCAAAGGCTGCAAAAAAGAATGGATGAGATGGGTGCCGTCAATATGAAAGCACTTGAAGATTACGAAAAAGTACTTGCCCGTCAGCAGGAACTGCACGGACAGATTGAAACTTTGAGCAGGGAACGTGAGCAAATTTTGGATAGAATGAAAGGATATGAAGATTTAAAAAAAGAAACTTTCTTAAAAACCTACAATGTTATTAATGAGAACTTTAAAGATATATTTCATAAACTTTCTGACGGAGAAGGTACGCTTCTGTTGGAAAACGAAGAAAAACCTTTTGAAGGCGGGTTGGATATTGAAGCTCAACCGAGGGATAAGAAAAAACAACGTCTTGCAGGGATGTCAGGCGGCGAAAAAGCTTTAACCGCCCTTTCCTTTGTATTTGCAATACAAAAATATATGCCTGCACCTTTTTATGCATTCGACGAAGTTGACGCAAGCTTAGACGGAATAAATGTCGAAAAGCTTGCTCATATCGTTCAGTCCCAGTCCGAGACAACACAATTTATCGTAGTAAGCCACAGAAAGCCGATGATTGAATCCGCAAACAGAACAATCGGTGTTACTCAAAAGGAAAAAGGTATTTCGAAAGTTACGGGAGTCAAGTTGAGAGACTAATACTTAATTTGTAGGAGTCAGGAAGCAATAAAACGAATTAGAATATAAATATGGCAGTAAATAATATAGACAGTTTGAATCAGAATACAATAGTCCGGGAAGCCGAAGTTGACGGCATAGAAATACTTGTCAACATGGCAAAACAAGGCAAGATTGACCCGTGGAACGTTGATATAGTCGAAGTAACGGATAAGTATTTGATGCATTTGTTTCAATCAAAAGCACAAAATCTGAGATTGACGGGTAGAACATTATTATTTGCCGCAATTCTTTTAAAATTAAAGTCAAATGTTTTGGAAGGTCTTGATATTCTTGACTTTGAACCGCAACATGAAGAAGCATTTGATTACGATGACACACCTTTGGATTACGAAGAAGATTATATCCCTACAAATAACGTAATTTCCATTGACGAAGTATTGCAAAGAAGAACCAGTGTACGACTAAACCATAACAGGGTCGTAACGTTGAGGGACTTAATCAGGCAGTTGGAATTTTATGAAATGCTTGATAAAAAACAGTCCTTAAAAAATGCACATGAAAGAGCCAAGAGACGTGTACAAAATTACGCAAGACTCTCCCCTGATGATATTATTAACCTTGCTCACGATGAGTATATAGAAGACGGGGTCGAAAGATTGAAAGCTAATCTTGCAGAGATTTTAAGCCGTCAGGATAAAATAGAGCTGAATGAATTGACACTTCTGGGTATGGACAGAATAAGCGCTTATGTTTCTCTGCTGTTTTTGACGGCAGAGAGCGATTATGATCTTGTGCAGGAAGAATTTTATTCAGATTTATATGTGGTAAAAAGAGAGCCTGAACAACAAGAAGAGACAGAATTTGACAGAAGTATTAGAAATGCGGAAAGCATAATTGCCGCTAAAGACGAGGTAATTGCATAATGGAACGGTTGAAATCACGAATTGAAGCTGTTTTATTTGTAACGGCAAAAGTTCTTCAAATTAAGGACATTGCGGAAATACTGGAAGAGGAGCCGGAAAACATAGAAGAAGCCCTTCTTGAGCTTATAATGGATTATGCCTCCAGAGACGGAGCTTTAGAAATAGATGACGAAAACGGATATATATTGCAGGTTAAGCAAGAGCACCTTGATATTGTTGAAAAACTCTGTCCCGTAGAACTTAAACCGCCCGTTCTAAAAACCCTGACAGTCATTGCACTAAAAGAGCCCATCCGCCAATCTTACCTGAAAGAGTTGCGGGGCTCGAACGCATACGAACATGTTCAGGAATTACTTGAAAAAGGGCTTATATCAAGACACAAAGACAAAAACGGACGCTCTTACAATATCAAAACAACGCCCAAGTTTGCCGAATACTTCAAACTAAAAGGTGATATAAGAACTCTTGTTAAAACTCTTAACATAGATAAGGGCGTCAAGGATGATGCGGAGGATTAGTTTTTATTCACTGCTAATACTGTTACTGGCAGGTGCACTCTATTTCCGCAGCAATTCAGCTTCTGTTTATTCTTTTGTCGGAGATTATTTCTATAAAACAAATAACGTTCCTAAGGCATTAGAATTCTATGAAAAATCCTTTTCCGCCGGGAATAACAATCCCGAGAAGAGAGAGGTGTACGTAAATTCTTTGATAACATCCCCGCTGAGCGTAAAAACTCAAGAAAAACTCGTTAAAATTGCGGAAGAAAATTCAGACGACAGTGCCGCAGGTAAAGCAAGATTTTTTTTGTATGACTTAAAGAGGGAAATACACAAAAAATACCCGCTAAATTATATTAAACAAGCCCCGTATAATCAAAAAATCGTCAGGTGGAGCCGCTTCCCCATAACTTATACTTTCAAACAAACTCAAAATATCCCAATTGAGTTTATTAATGAAATTAATAATGCCTTTGCTCAATGGGAAAAACACGGAACAGTTTTATTCTCTGAGGTTAAAGACAATAATGCCGATATTATTATTGAATTTCAAAAACCTGAAATTCAGGATGTTAAATATGGCGAAAAATACGTAATTGCTTATACTATCCCTGATATAAACATGAACAAACTTGAAAATATGACTATAAAATTTTATACCCAAACGCCTGACGGTCTGCCCTTCACGCCAAGCCAAATTTACAATACAGCATTGCACGAAATTTTTCACGCACTTGGGTTTATGGGACACAGTTTCGACAAAAATAATATTATGTATCTTGCAAATAACAATAAAACTTCCGATATTCGTTTAGAGCCTACCGAAGCCGATATAAGCACCCTGGCTCTTCTTTATAAAATAAAACCCGATATTACCAATGAAGGGGAGCTGACGGGAGAATATATTCCGTACCTTGTTCTTGGAGATGATGAAGAAGTAAACTACTCTAAAGCGGGCGAAGCACAAAATTATATAAAACAAGCTCCGCATCTCCCCGGAGGTTATATTGATTTAGCGGAAAGTCTTGTTGCTCAAAAAAAATACCCCGCAGCAATACGAAATCTCGAAAAAGCATTGGAACGTGCAGATACAGAAGATACAAAGTACATCGTTTACTACAATTTAGCGGTCTCTTATTTTTATATCAATCACAAAGATATGGCACTGGATTATGCACAAAAAGCAATGGAAATAAAAAACACGGAAGAACTTCATTTTCTGATAGCGGAAATCTACTATAAAAGCGGAGACAGGGAAAAGGCTGCTGAAGAATATAAATACCTGATATCCATATTCCCGCAAAATATAAATTATACAACAAACCTTGCCAATATTTATATCAAAAAATATGATTATCTAAGTGCAAGAAAAGTGCTGAAAAACTTTATCAAAAACAATCCGAATCAACGAAATAATAAGCAGCTCTCACCATACGGCATATTGTTGTTTTAAAATTTTTGTGCTATCCTTCCCTTATGAAAGTTACACCTGTAAAATCAAATAATATTCTTACACCCAGAACAACGGGCTATTCAGCAACCTTGGGACTTGGACTTTCAATTTGGTCAGGGCTTAGTAAAAACAAAAGTTTCAGAAAAGCTCATAAGCCTCTTGCATATATTACCGCACTGCTTACGGCTCTCCACATAGGTCTCATTGAATATTATCATATCAAATACAAAAAAATGTAACAAATTACACTTATTCCGCCTGATTCCTGTTACATTTTTTTAATCTTTATTATACAATTATCTTGAGGTGAAAAATGTTTAACGAAATCAAAACACACGAAATTACTGTCGATATCGTAATCTTGACAATAAAAGACGATGCTTTGCAAGTACTGCTTGTTAAACGAAACAATGAACCCTTTAAAGATAAATGGGCAATCCCCGGTGGATATGTGAGAATGTCCGAAAACCTTGATGAAGCAGCTATGCGTGTTCTGAAAGAAAAGACAAATGTGGATAACATCTATCTCGAACAACTGTATACATTCGGAGACCCTCTCAGACACCCCGTCTCAAGAGTTATCACCTGTGCATATTTTGCACTTATAAGGGCTGAAGATTTTAATGTAGTTACTACACCGGATTTGGCTTGGCATAAAGTGTTTGACTTACCTCCACTTGCATTTGACCACAAGGAAATTATTGAATACTCTTTGAAACGTACACGCGAACGCTTGGAAATGTGTCCGGTGGCTTATCAATTGCTAAATGAAAAATTCACACTTACAGAAATGCAAAAAGCTTATGAAATGATTATGCAGAAAAAGCTTGATAAAAGAAATTTTAGAAAAAAAGTTATTACAACTGACGGCTTGAGAGAATTAAACGAATTTTCTAAATCGTCCTCAAAAAGACCCGCAAGACTTTATACGTTTGATAATATTAAACTAAATTCAAAACGGGCACATTTTATAAAAAAGGAGACTAAATGCTAACATTCGTTTGGACCATACAAGTTTTATCATCATTGCTTTTAATAGTGCTGATTCTTATGCACTCACCAAAAGGCGACGGAATTGCGGGTATCGGGAATGCCGCTCAAATGTTCTCTTCGCAAAAAAGTGCGGAAAAGGGGTTGAACAAACTTACTGCAATTGTTGCGGGAATTTTTACCGTATGCGTATTTCTGTTGGGATTTGGGATTATTAAATAATCCTCGGAGATGGCGATGTCAAATCCGTTTTCTCGTACTGAACTCCTTATAGGCAAAGAAGGTATTCAAAAGCTTAACGCCGCACATATTGCGATATTTGGTGTAGGCGGAGTCGGTGGATATACTGCGGAAGCTCTTGCAAGATGCGGCATTGGAACGCTTGATTTAATTGATAATGATAAAATTTCAGTATCAAATATTAACCGTCAAATTTATGCATTAGAAAGTACCATAGGACGCCCCAAGACGGATGTCGCAAAAGAAAGAATAACCGACATCAACCCGAAAGCAACGGTTAATACGCACGAAATATTTTTCACACCGCAAACCGAAATGGACTTTTCCACTTATGATTATGTTGTAGATGCAATTGATACGGTTGCGGGAAAACTTGAGATAATTACCAGGGCCAAGGCTGCTAAAATCCCCGTTATATCATCAATGGGAGCAGGAAATAAGTTGAATCCGACAATGTTTGAAGTAACAGATATTTCAAAAACCTCGGTTTGTCCTCTGGCAAAAGTAATGCGGCAGGAATTAAAAAAAAGAAAAATAGAAAATGTTAAAGTGGTTTATTCTAAAGAATTACCGATAAAACCAAATTGGCAAGACGAAGATAACAAACGATTGCCGGGCAGTATATCTTTTGTACCGTCGGTTGTAGGATTAATTATTGCAAGTGAAGTTGTTAAGGACATTATAAACAATCAGGAGTAACAATATGTATACAATAAAAGAAGTCGCAGAAAGGATGGAAGTTTCCGAACATACACTCAGGTTCTGGGCAAAAAGCGGATTCTTCCCCTTTGTCACAAGAAACCAAAATAATATAAGACAGTTTTCCGAAGATGATTTAAATTGGGTAAGAATTGTTAAATGTCTCCGCTCAATAGGAACGGAAACAAAACTTGTTAAAAGATATATAGATTTGTGCATAATAGGAGATTCCACTATCCCAGAAAGATATGAAATCATCAAAACAACAAAGGCAAAAGCTCTTCAACAGATGGAGGATTTAAGAAAACAGCTGGATTTGCTGAACTACAAGGAGGAGCATTACAAAAATCTTATTAAACACAATCTTAACGATAACTGGAACCCGATGAATCAAAAGCAAAAAGAATACGCAAGTTAGCTTAACTCTTCCTTTATATAGGTTTCGGTATTTCTTCTGTCCCAAATGATATTATGCTTTACAATCTTGGCAGGAGCCCCCGCAATAACCACATTAGATTCGTCAAACCTCTTCGTAACCAGACTCTTTGCCCCTACAACCGAATCATTCGGGACTTTTGAGTTTTTTAATACGCAAACTTCCATTCCAAGCCAAACCCGATTACCTATTTCAACCCCTCCCGGTATAATCGGAGCGTTCAACGGAAGCCCGGAATTCTTATCAATAATAGTATGCCCGTCAGAAGGTCTTATTAATATACCGCTGGAAAACATGCAATCATCCCCGATAATAACATTTAAGCCTGTTTCATCTTCCAATATAATATCACCGCTCACAACAGAAAAGTTTTTTCCGATTATTACCTTATTATAATGATTTATTTTTGTAATATTAAAATTTTGGATAGGAAATGACGTTGGACCAAATTTGATATAATTATTATCCTTACACTTAATCTTACAATTCACAAATTTATACGGCTCATATATCTCTACGGTTGAATTTTCACCTTTAAACTTAATTTCCAACCCCTTAATTCGCGGGTTACGTTTTACGGAACCATCCCTTTTATGCAGTAAAACTACGTTATTCCCGCAACGTCTAAGATTCAGAAACTTAATTCTTATACCGAAAACCGTAAAGACAATATGCACATTATCTTTTCGTATAGAAAATAACTTCATACCGCTCAATCGCTCCTAACCCGCTGTCACATGAAATAAAGTATTTTAATAATACATTTTATCTAAAATGTAAAGAAGTGCTATTTTTAGGGGAAAATAACTGTATAAATTCCCTTCCGGGGTTGTAAATGTTATGTTTTGCAGGTATAATATTCAGAGTAATAATAACTTTACATTTTAGATAAAATGTAAAAAAGACTTATAAATTGTGGCTTAAGAGCACCCTACACTGCAAGTTCCTGCTTTTTGAATTGCATTTCATACAGAGCTTTGTACGCCCCGTTAGGAATCCTCAGCAGCTC
>CALUTM010000054.1 GCA_944323705.1 Candidatus Gastranaerophilales bacterium | reverse complement strand
TTGTTGCGTGTTAAGCCTTCTAATCGTGTCCCTTTCCCGCCTGCTTGTACTATGATTCGCATTACAATGCTCCTATAATATGAACTATTCTTTTTTTATACATCAACCTGCACAAAAAGATGTATTAGACTCTTTTTATATAATATCACCTAATATATTAGATACAAGGGGAATTTTACTTTTATTAACAATATAGGAAAAACGGCTTAGAGATTGAAAGTTTCGCCACTTTGGGAAATTGAATTTTGGTAGTTTTGTGTTTGTAGTTTTATCTTATTTTTGTTTGTTAACATTAAGATTTGTAACGATTTTCTTAAAACTCCTAAAGTGGAACAAATTATTATCCATAAACAAATGACCCTGGAAGAAATTCCCGACTATTTGATAACGCTGTCAAATAAATATGACGTTCCGATTATAATCGTGCCTAAGCAAAAATAGAGATAAAAATCATAAAAACGAGTCGTCGGTTTGTCATACTTGTCCAACAAGACTATAAAGGTGGATACACTTCGTTTTATCCATCCTACCGCTATCTTTTTTATTAATCGTTTTCTAATATACCGAGGAATTCCCTCTCCTAACAGGAGAGGGTTAGAGTGAGGTGTTAATCTACAAGCTAGTGACTAGTGAATAGTGAGTAGTGGTTAAAAAAGTGACTAAGTGAATAAGTGACTGAGTGATAAAGTGAATAGTGAATAGATTTTTGTCGGGCAATGCACTGATCTACAGCTAATCTTACGTTATTCAGAGGACGAAAATAGCCGTTTTAGTGAGTCCGAAGAATCTCCATTACTGCCTTTGCGAGGACGATTAGTCTGAAGCAATCCAGCTTTTTATTAACTTTAATTTTCGTGATTCGTGAGTAGCAAAGAAGTGACTAATTGACCCGGGTGAATAAGTGAATAAGAAGTTAACATTTAAGAGATTCATCAGTCGTTAATGTCGGGCAGTGCCACGACCTACAAGCTAGTGACTAGTGAGTAGTGAGTAGTGAATAGATTTTGTTAGGCAGTACCACGACCTTTTTAAGCAAGCGTAAACGTTCCCTCTCCTTACAGGAGAGGGCTAGGGTGAGGTGTCAATCATTTATCATTCTTATCAGAGGGCGGGGGTAAATAAAAACAGCTGGACATTAAGCTATCAATATCAAGCCCGAAGAATCTCGTTATTGTTTGAAAGAGATTCTTCAGTCGCTTTGCTCCTTCTGAATGACGGTAAGATAGAGAGAAGATGCTTCTTGTCCCCACATTTCCCCCCCTGAATGACGGAAGGTTTAAGGCTTCGGAGTCTTAAAAGTATTATATATGGACATATAACGGACATAATAGAAATTAAAAAAGACCGGAAACTTTGTCCAGTCTTGATTTTAAAGTACTGGGCAGGGGTGGATTGTCTTGTTCGGTCGCATAAAACGGCAATTTCGCATTTTGCTTCTGTGTTTTCAACACATCGCAAAAGTGCTTCAGCCTCTGCTCCCTCACGCTCGAACCACTCGGGGCGGTTCTCATCCTACCCCTTTTACAACAAAAAAGACCCCTCTCGGAGTCTTAAAAGTACTGGGCAGGGGTGGATTCGAACCACCGTACACTCTCGTGAACAGATTTACAGTCTGTCGCCTTTAGCCACTCGGCCACCTACCCATATTTAATTTTAAATTTGCCTTTGACGGGATTTGAACCCGTGGCCTCTCCCTTACCAAGGGAGTGCGCTACCCCTGCGCCACAAAGGCTTAATGCCGCGAGGGCTATTCCTTTTATCAAAAAAGCCGGTAATAGGAATCGAACCTACAACCTACGGTTTACAAAACCGTTGCTCTACCGTTGAGCTATACCGGCGTCAAGTCCTATGATATTAAAAACAAGTTTTAATGTCAACTTAAATTTTGACTTTTTGAAAATTATGATTATAGCATTAGTAAGTACACTAAAAAGATGATTTTTTTTATATCCGCTAAAGCTGATATATTAATTATCCGATAAAAGATATAAAAGAGGTACAACTATGCAAATCAATGGTGGTGTAAGATTCTGTGAACAGGGCATGAAAGCTTCAATAAGAGCCATGCATGTTCAAAGTGAAATTTTGGGAATGATTAACGAAAATGTTGCCGGATTTGATAAAGTAGGATATCAACGCCGGGAACCTGTGGTTTCTTCATTTACGGAATATATAGGTGTGCATGGACTTTCAAGCACGGTTGACGATCAGGTCGGACGTATTATGGTTTCCAAAAATCCGCTTGATATTTCCATGGCAAACAAAGGTTATTTTCAAATTCAAACGCCGCAGGGTGTCCAACTCACACGTGACGGTAGGTTTAAGCTTGACAAAGATGGAAACTTGTTAAACCTTGAGGACAACCCTGTCTTATCTGATGCGGGTATGCCAATTAAACTGCCTGTTGTGCCGGATAATCCCGCTCAGGTGGTCGTAAATACAAAAGGTAAGGTGAGTGTTTATGATAAAGTCTCAAATGCCCTTCTTGATGCAGGGCATTTGGGAATAGTTGATGCTAACGGAATGGCGGTTTTAAACCCTGATGTTAAACAGGGATATAATGAACATTCTAACGTTACCATACAGAATGAGTTCTTGGCTGTTAAGCCCGTTGTAAGAAACTTTGAGGCAAATCGTCAGATTTTTTTGATAGAGAGTGCTAATTTACAAAAGGTAATAAGCCAATTAGGCTCGGTATCATAGGAGGCTTTTTATGTATAACATGCAAGCGGTAATAAGAAAAAGCATAAATAATACAACCATGCAGTTTGAAAAGCTCGGTTATGTGGCAAACAACCTTGCAAATTATAATACAGCTGCATACAAGACTTCTCGTTTTGAACAAATTTTACGTGAGGACGGGTATATTGACGGTGCAATAAGAACAAATGCCCTGCAGGGTTCTATAAGAATCAGTACAAATCCTTATGATATTGCAATAGATGGAGAAGGCTATATCCCCGTAGTTTCGCCCGACGGAGAAATTCAGTATACACGTGACGGTGCTCTCAAGAGAGGGGAAAACGGATATCTTGTTACGGTTGATGATTGGATGGTCGGTGACGGGATAAAAATTCCGGCAAATTCTTACAAATTTGAGATTAAGCCGAACGGTGACGTTATAAATTATGACGATGCGGGCTCTTTGCCTGAAAAAATCGGTACAATACCGATTGTACAATTTGATTGCCCCGAGGCTCTGGAACAGGGACATAATAACAAGATGGTTTATAATGCCGAATCCGGGGCACCCAAAATTATCAAAAATACGGACAATATAAAACAGTACGCAACTGAAGTCTCAAACACTAATATTTATGATGAAATTAATGATTTGATGAGACTGAATACTTCCATGATTGCAAGTATGAATTTGATGAAAGTTGCCGATGATATGTACAACAAGGCAATTAACATAAGAGAATAAGATATTTAACGGGAGCATAGTATGACATTTACAAGCTTAGATTCAATGGGAAAAACAAATTTGATGCTGGATTTGATATCGCAGCGGCAGAGAGCTCTGGGCTCCAATGTTGCTAACGTGGATACCCCGGGTTATGTAAGACGTGATATTGATTTTTCTCAATATCTGGGCAGTATGAACAGTCCTCTTGAGACTAAGCTGTCTACCGAACTCGGTCCCTCCGGAGTTTTGGAGGATAGAAGGCCGCAGGAAATCGATATTGCGGAAGAGTTAACCGAAATGCAGAAAAATTCAATCTTATATACAATGGCAACAAGAAGAATGTCTAACATTATAACGGAAATGAAAACGGTTATAAATGTCGGCAAATAGTGTTTCATAAAGAAAGCAGGTGAATTATGAGTATAATGGAATCAATAAATATCGGCTCAAATGCTCTGAAGGCACATGGACTCAGGTTGGATATTCATGCGAAAAACATTGCAAATATTGATACGCCGAACTATGTTAGACGAATACCCGTATTAAACGCCTCGGAGGATATATCTTTTCACGGGTTAATGAATGCAATGAAAGAAGATGTATTCGGCTCGGGAACATTACCGTATTTACAGGGAGGGGTTGTATTTAACGGGTGTGTAGAAGATCCTACCGTAGGGGAGAGAATTTATTCTCCGGGACACCCTGATGCAGATGCTAACGGGTATATAAGGGCTTCTAACGTTAACGCAATGGTTGATATGGCTGATGCTATTATGGCTCAAAGGGCTTATGAAGCAAACCTGGCACTTGTTAATATCTCTAAATCAATGGCATCCAGAGCTGTTGAAATAGGCAGATAGAATAAATAATTTAGAATTTTATTAACTCCGTGTTTTTGTATTATAATATAATAATAACTGATACGGAGTTTTATGATGTTTGAAGAATTTAATGAAGTTATATGTTTAGGTATGGGCGGTTCTTATTCCGAGATTGCAAAAGATAAGCTGTTTAAATCCTTTGATTTATATCTTTATCAACGCTCACTTACTTCCATAAAGGAATGTATAGATTATGTAGATGAAAACAGTAATGCAATAGCTATTCTGCCGGTAGAAACAACATATAAGGGGATTATTAGAGAAACTATTGATAATTTGATATTAACCAAAAATCAGAATATTCAGATTTTGGCGGAAACTATTATACCGGTTAATGATTGTATTTTATCAAAGACAACGGAGTTTTACAGTATAACGGGGCTTATAGCTAATCCTAATGCACTTGCCAAAAGTAAAATTTTTATAAAGGATGAAATGCCAAGGCAGTTAAATATTGTTGTTGCAGAAAGTATGGATGACGCTGCAAGACTTTTGAACAACTATAATTTGACTTATTCCATAATAGGTACTCACAAGACCGCAGAAATTTATAATCTTAACGTGCTAAAAGAGCATATTGAAGATGATAAGAATAATAAAAGAAGATTTATTGTAATAGGTGATGCGGAGACAAAACCAACCGGGCGTGATAAGACAAGTATAGTTCTTTTTCTAAATGACAGGCAGGGTGCCCTTTTAGATATTGTACAAGTATTTGTTAAGTACCATATTAATATTACACAGATTAATTCTAAGATGATGAATAACAATGCCGAAGAACAGGCTGTTTTTATTGATTTTGACGGTCACAAAGAGGATAAGATAATAAAAGAACTTATTAAAGATTTGGAACCTGTATGCCAGAGTGTCAGAATAATAGGTTCTTACGCTAAATTTTAATTTATTATGGACAATATGACAGAAGAAAAACACGTTAATCCTTGGCTCGCCTGTTTGCCCACAATGGTAGCAGCATTTATGTTTGTATTGGATGAAACCATTGCAAACGTTGCATTACCGCATATGGCAGGAAGCTTTTCCGTAAGCAGAGAAGAGTCAATGTGGATTTTGACGTTTTATCTTATAGCAAGCGGTATCGTAATTCCGATGGTAGGTTGGTTTAGTAAAGTTCTGGGTCGTAAAAACTTTTTCATGTTTAGCATTGTACTTTTTACGGTAGCTTCTGGTCTATGCGGTATTGCAAAGAATTTGGAATCAATGGTTCTTTATCGTATATTGCAGGGTATAGGCGGAGGTGGGCTTTTGCCTGTTTCTCAGGCGATACTGTTAGAAAACTTTAAACCTCAGGAAAGAGGCAAGGCAATGGCGGTTTTCGGATTAGTTATAGTTATTGCTCCGATTATCGGGCCTGTCTTGGGCGGGTGGATTACGGAAAATTGGTCGTGGCCGTTTATTTATTTTATTAATATTCCGATTGGTATAATGGCTTTGTTCCTTGCAAAAGCTTTTATCTATGACCCGCCTTATGCTCAAAAACAAAAGGGAGTAAAAACTGACGGTATCGGTTTTTTCTTGCTTTCAATATGGTTGTTAACATTACAGATAGTGCTTGATAAGGGGAATAATGCCGATTGGTTTAATGCTCCATGGATATGTTGGCTCTCCGGTATATCACTTGTTGCAGGTATTTTATTCTTGGTATCGCAGGTTAGAAACAAGGAATCGTTGGTTGATTTGAGTGTTTTTGCGGATAAAAATTTTACCATCGGAACTTTTGTTCAGGTAGTTATGCAGGCGGTTCTTCTTGCTTCGCTTGCTATACTTCCCCAGTTTCTCCAATCATTGATGGGATATGATGCATATAAAAGCGGTTTATCTATGATGCCTCGCGGGTTTGGTGCATTAATGGCAATGTTTCTTTGTGCAACACTATCCAATCGTGTTGATAATAGGCTGCTTGTAATGGTAGGGTTAGGATGTATTGCAGGTGGGAGTTGGATGCTGGGTGGTTTGAACTTGCAAATTTCTACCATGAATATAGGTTTTCCGAATTTTCTTTTTGGTATAGGGCTCGGACTTGCAATGATTCCGATTATTACGTTATCCATGGCAACAATAAGTAACGATCAAATGACTAATGCAAGCGGATTACAAAATCTTTTGAAAAACATTGGCGGTGCTTTTGGTACCTCAATTGTTGCAACACTACTTTCCAGAGGAGCTCAAAAACACCAATTTATGCTTATTGAGCACCTTAGTGATACTGTGCATACATACTCTGAAAGGGTGCAGGCTTATGCAAGTATGTTTATGTCAACGGTTGATCCGCATACGGCTTACTATATGGGGCAGCATACAGCATATAATCTCTTGAGGCAGCAGGCAAACTTATCCGCATTTATTGATGCTTTCAGAATTTTTGCTATTGCTTGTATTGTGATAATTCCTCTGATTTTATTACTAAAAAATCTTAAAGAAGAAGTTTAGACCTCACTGTTTTCCAAAACAGCTTCTTCAGCAGAATCCGTTTCGGCAGCTTCTTTCGGCGGAGTAACTTTTTTATTTTTCTTTGTTTTTGAAGGAGATGTGCTATTGTTAGCAGAAGATTCTGCAGTAGAGTTATCATCCGCATTTTCTTCTTGATTTGCTTCTTCCTCATTATTGCTTTCGGCGTTTATTCCGCCTGCGTTCTCTCCATTATTATCAGCTTCGCCTTCGCTTTGTTCAATCTCTGCATTTAAGTCAGTATTATTTTCCCCTGCGTCAACTCCCTCATTTACCCCCTCATTTACCCCATCGGTACGGCTAGCAAGGGCAGCTTCAATTTCTTCTTCATCTTTAGCTCTGATAACGGGGATGGAAAGCATAAGGGCAACCTGATCGCCTTCTTGTTCAAAATTTAATTCAAGGAGTTCTTTATCCATTTCAACATAACGAGACAACAGCTCGACTAATTCTCCTCTCATTTGTTCAAGAATTTTTGGTGTAAGATTTGTTCTGTCTTGCATCAAAACGAGCTTGAGCCTGTTTGTTGCAACGGATTTTGAAGCATCTTCCTGTTCCTCCTGAGGTCGAAAGAACTTAGCTACGGTATTATAAATATCAGTAAGAATACTCATTCTACACCTTCGCTTTCAGCTTAGCAAACGCATTCTTAATTTTTGCCATAAAACCTTTGGGTTCGTCCAAATCAAGGAATGGAACTTCTTCACCCAGAATACGGAGAGCGACGTTTCTGTATGCTTTTCCCGCAAGAGCATTTTCATCGTTAACGATGGGTTCGCCCTTGTTTGTAGATGTAATAATGCCTGTGTCTTCAGGAATTATACCGATTAACGGGCAGGACAGAATTTCAACCACGTCATCAACGCTCATCATTTCATTTGATTTAATTAGACTTGGACGAACTCTGTTAAGCAGCAGTTTGTAGCTCTTTATTTCTTCTTTTGATTCCAATAATCCGATAATTCTGTCTGCGTCACGAATAGCGGACATCTCCGGGGTTGTGACAACGATTGCTTCGCTTGCCCCTGCTACTGCATTTTGGAAGCCTTGTTCTATACCTGCCGGACAGTCAACAAGAACAAAATCATTTTCTTCTTTCAAGGTATCACAAATTTCTCTGAGTTGCTCGGCATTAACAGCGGTTTTATCCCTTGTTTGAGCAGCCGCAAGTAGTGAAAGATTAGGATTTTTCTTATCTTTAACGAGTGCTTGTTTTAATTTGCAGCGTTCTTCAATAACATCTACGATTGTGTATACGATTCTGTTTTCAAGACCTAACAACAGGTCCAAGTTTCTTAAGCCTAAATCCGTATCAATCAAAACTACTTTATACCCGTCTTTTGCGAGTGCCGTACCTATGTTTGCACTTGTTGTAGTTTTTCCTACCCCGCCTTTACCCGAGGTAATTACTATTACTCGACCAGTCATTAATCTCTCCTTAACTTTTTATAAATTACTATTTTACCGTCTTCAATTTGAGCTTCTTCAGGAGTAAACTCATTTGTTTTTTGAACGTATGGCACGTTCAGTGTATCATTACGTCTTGCGTATAAGCCTGCTATTCTCAATTGGATTGCATTAAGTTTTAATGCTCTTACTTTAGCCGTAACATTTCCTTGTGACCCTGCATGAGCAATTCCGCCCAAAATACCCCATACAGTTATGTCGCCTGAGGCAACAATTTCGCTTCCGGGATGGGCATCGCCTATTATTAAAATATTTCCGTCATAGTTTACGGTTTGCCCTGAGCGCAGTGTCTGATTCAAATAAAGTGTCGGAAGGGTTTCTGTGTTTGCCGAATTTTCTTCTACTCCTTGCGGCAGGACATCTCCCGTATCTAAAAGTATATATTTGCTGGTTTCTTCAGCTTTTAAAAGTCCTTCATTTGCAGCGAGCGATTCAAAGTCGTTGTCAAAATGTTCTGCGGGAATGATTTCCGAAAGTTCTTGAGTTGACTCTTCTTCGTATACATCTTCTACACCTTCTGCGGTTTCAACAGGGGCAGTCGGAATTTTCATGTCTGCGACTACTTCTATTGTTTTGTCTTCTTCTTTTACTTCAACGGGCTCTTCTTTTATGCTTTCTTCTGCCTTGCCCACAATAGTGGGTGTTGCATTCGCAGAAATCTCAGAAACAACAATCCCGAGGCTTTCTGCCGATGCTTTTGTTTGTTCCGAGCTCGTATCTATCAATGCTATACTTGCATCCATTGAGTCAATAAGTGCTTTGATACTCAATAATTGTGATTGTTTTAAGTCAGTACTTCCCAATTTTAAACAAACTCTTTTGCCTTTAACATCAGGGTGCTCCATAATTGAGCTTAGTTCAAAGACAAGTTGAGTCGTATTCATTGCACTGCTTAAATCAATAATAAAACCGTTCTCTACAAAACCTTTTTCCATTTAAAATTCCCAAATAATCTGCCACTGGTTTTAGGATAGCTTAAATATTTTTTTATATCAAGAAAATGTGACGGAATGTTAAAAACCATAAACATTAAAAAGTTTTGATATTTTTATGCTAAACTTATTGATATGGAAAAGGTTTTTGTTGTTTTTAATACTGCTTGTATCGGAGATATTCTCGTTACCAATACGCTTGTGAGGAATATTAAAAATTATTATCCCGATTCAAAAGTCGTTTTTGTTTGCGATAGTCCTTATTCTGCTGTGGCTCGTTATCAAGAAGGCGTCGATGATGTTGTAACGTACGATAAGAAACTGATAAAATCTTTCAGCGGTTTTATTAACTTTGTTAAAGGGTTTCCGTATAAGAAACCTTTTGCGGCAATGGTAACATATTCCAATGAAAGAAATCTTCTGATATCTAGACTTATAGGAGCAAAACACATAATTTCAAACCATCGCTGCAAATTATGGAATACTAATGAAAAGTATCGTATGGGTGATTATGTCCACATGAAGGATATATGGGGCGGGCTTATTGAGCCTCTGGTCGGAGAACATAAAAATTTACCCATAAAATATTGTCCTCCAATAGTTGATTCTCCTGTTGTTAATATGGTTAAAGAACTGAAAAATCCCGTCGTTCTTTGTACAACAAGTAATTTTTATAAAAAAGATATGGGGGTAAATGATTGTAAGAAGCTTATTGAGCTTATGAAAGAAGAAGGGTTAACTCCCGTATTAACGGGTGCGGGCAAAATAGCAGAAAAATTTTCTGCGGATTTACGAAAAAGCGGATGTTTTGATTTTGTTGATTTGGTCGGCTGCACGTCATTCCCCGAACTTGCAAATGTCTTAAGTATCTGCGGAAAGTGCATTACTGTGGATACGGGAACTCTTCATTTTGCGAATGCTCTTCAGGTACCCGTTGTAGGAATATTTTATGCAGGGTGTGATGATATGTGGGCTTCGGATGAAAGTTTGTATCCTGCAAAAACTCTTGTCGGAGAAAATGTGCTTCCGGGAGAGATTATGAAGGCTTATAGGGAATTGACAAATGAAGTTTGTGCGGTACTTTGACGGACATATAATAATAAACCTGTTTGGTCTGCTAATCAGGATTAAAAAAAATTGCAGACCAAAAAATATTACGGTTAATGAAATCGGTGTTCGACAATCTCGTAAGGAGGATGAGGAACTTGTTATTGTTTCTCTTACAAGTTTCCCCGAAAGAATTAATACGGTCGTAAAGACGCTGAAAACTCTTCTTACTCAGACAATGAAGCCTGACAAGGTGATTTTGTGGCTTGCTCAAGAACAATTTCCGGGAGGTGAGGGGGATTTACCTCAAGAGCTTCTGGAGTTAAGAAATTTCGGGCTTACCATAGATTGGTGTGAAGATATTCGTTCTTATAAAAAAATTCTTCCTACGCTCAAAAAATATCCTTCAGCCGTTATTATAACTACTGACGATGATATCTATTATGCCCCGGATACGGTTGAAACTCTATATAAGTCGTATTTGGAACATAAAACTGAAGTTCAGGCTCACAGGTGCGATGTATTAAGGGTTGAGCAGGGAAAGATTGTGTGGGCAAAAACAAGGGAATTGTATTTGGATAAAAACAGGGGTAAGGCAAGCTTTAAAAACCGCCTTACGGGATACGGAGCGGTTCTTTATCCGCCCGGCTGCTTTTATCAGGATGTTTGTAATGAGGAGTTAATAAAAAAGCTTCTTCCGACGCATGATGATATTTGGCTTTGGGCAATGACGGTTTTAAACGGTTATAAGACCAGATTGGTCAAGGGATATTCCGAATCCATAGATTATGTTGAGGATTCCCAACAGTACGGACTTTGTAAAATTAATAAAAAAGGTGTAGGGACATCTTTGGAGGAAGGGTATGAGATTATTCTTAAGCAATACCCGAAAATACTGAAAATTTTGGAGGAAGAG
>CALUTM010000053.1 GCA_944323705.1 Candidatus Gastranaerophilales bacterium | reverse complement strand
GTATAAAAAACAGATATTAACTCTTGAAAAACAGTCTCAAAGCTATCAAAAACAATATTCCGCATTGAATGATTTAATAAGTTTGTTTATTCAAACCACAAAATAAGAAGTTAATAAGAGAAGTCGGGCGAAACATTACGTTTCGCCCGACTTCTCTTTATCCGTTAAACCTGTTGTGTAAAATTATTTTCTAAATCCGCATTGGCGTCGACATTAGAATTGTTATCTTCCTCATCTGTTTGTTTTTGTTCTTCCAATATTTCTTGTCGGGCTTGAGCGATTTCTCTATCTGCCTGTGCAGCAACTTTTCTGTCTTGTGCTGAAGGATCCGCCGGTGCAAGTGCGGAAGCTTTCAGTTGTTGAGCGTTTCTGAGATTAACCTCCGGGTCCTGACTGTGCTGATAACTTACGTTAACATCCCCTGCAACTGCGTATTTTTCTCCGTCCGGGCCTGTTTCATATTCATAATTCGGGCTTGAAGTTCTGAGTCCCCCTGCTGCCGCCTTATGAGCCTGCTCATGTGCTCTTACCTGAGCGTCAGTCATTTGCAATTCCGCAACCTCTTGCTTTTCCTGCTGTGTAAGCTCGTCATCGGAATTGCCCGAATTCGTTTGGAAATCGGAATTCGATTGCTGCTCTGTGTTATAAAGAGCAATTGCCTCCGATGAAATAGAAGCATAAGCCGCTTTGTCATCTGCAGGTGCAGAATTTGAACCTACAGACTGCAGGTTATCATTTTGAGTCCTTCCGACTCTCAGTGCAACAAAATTATTTATTGCTTGATAGCTTGCAATGGCTCCAGTGATACTATTCATATCTTTATTATAAATTAGTTTGTAAAATTTTCAATATTTGTCCTAAATGGCTTCATCATCCGAAGCTTCTTCATCACTTACAGTCGGGGCTTCTACCTTAACTCCGAGCTCTTCAAGTGCGGCACGTGCTTTGGGTGCAAGTGCAGTGTCGGAAAAATTCTCTAAAACAGTCTGATAGCACTCAATTGCCTCGGGCTTCATGTCCCTAAGTTTATAAACATTTCCCGCCTTATAATACAGAGGAGCTAATTCAGTGGAGGAGGACATCAACATCTGGTTATCAAGTTTAATTTTTATACCAATTAGTGTTTCGTTGTCCTGTGGTGATAACAACGCTCTCCCGTAAATCTTTTGAGTCAGTTTATCAATACTGTCCGACATCTCTGCAATAGCTTCTTTAGAAAGTTTGGATGACTTTTTTGCAGCAGATACATCCAGAGAAATTGCTGATAATAACAAAAATCCTACAACTAACGTTAAAAATATTTTCTTTATTCTTTCCATAACTCACTCCGTTATTCTCATTATACACTAATTTATTATTTTTAACTACAAACTAAAAATACTGCACAGTATATTTTTTGTTAAAATTTTATGCCGACACAGAGTTGATTTTTTGAATCTGTTAAAGGTATGATTAATCTATGGAAAAATTGGTTTATCAAATGTTCATTTCGGGAATCGGAGAGTATCTTGATGAGGCTTTACATAAAGGGCTTGGCGGTGTAATCTTTTTTATGAAAGATATAAAATCAAAAGAGCAGTTTAAAAATTTGATAAATGATATAAAAACAAAATGTGATATTCCTCCGTTTTTGTCAATAGATCAGGAAGGGGGAAGGGTTGAACGTACGGAAAATATTCATGCCCGATACCTTTCACCAAGATTTGCTTTTGCCAGAGGAGAAGATTTTTTAAAAAAGCAAACCGAAAAAATTGCCCGAGAGTTGAAAGAATATGGCATAAACCTGAATTTTGCTCCGTGTGCGGATGTGAATACCAACCCCGATAATCCTATAATAGGGGAAAGAGCTTTTTCCGACAAAACGGATGAGGTAATAAAGGGAGTCGCTATTGTCTCCGAAATATACAGGAAAAACGGAATTATTCCTTGTCTAAAACATTATCCGGGGCACGGCGATGCCTCTCAGGACAGCCATTTAACTCTGCCTGTAATAGATTTGTCATTAAAAGAAATGGAAGAAGTTCATATTAAACCGTTTGCCGATACAAAAGCGGAAATGATAATGGCTGCTCACTTGCATTGCACCTGTTTTGATAAAGATGAAATCCCCGCCTCCTTGAGTAAAAATGCAATAGGCTATTTACGTAATATTCTAAAATATGACGGTGTTGTAATTACGGATGATATGGAGATGCAGGGGGTAAATATTTTTGGTAACCACACCCAACAGGTCCGCAAGGGGGTAAATGAGACTGGTGGTTTCGATGCCCAACAAGTCCGCATGTTTGAAAAGGGGGTAAATGAGACCGATAGTTTTGACTCCCGACTAGTCCGCATGATAAAAAAAGGGATGGGGGGAACAACTGAAGCGTGTATAATGGCAATTATGGCAGGGGTTGATATGTTTATCTTTAGAGAAGCAAACGAAAATTTTATAAAATCCGTAAATGAACTGGTTTTGTTGGCGGAGAGTGATGAAAGTTTAAAACACAGGATTTTGGAATCCAATGACAGAATACAACATTTAAAAAGAGAGCGGCTTGTTTAAATAAGCCGCTCTTACTTTTTCTATAATTATTAAATTGTCTTATGCAGTGATTGCCGAAGCGGCTTCAGCTTTTTCAGCATCAAAACATTCTTTGCACAAAACATCTCTACCTTGTGTAGGATTAAACGGTACTTGTGTTTGTTTTCCGCATTTGGCACAAACCGCATCATGCATTTTTTTCTTCTTTCTGTGCAGCTGCTTTTTAACTTTTCTGCAATTAGGGCATCTTTTCGGCTTATTTGCTAAACCTTTTTCCTCATAAAATTCTTGTTCACCCGCGGTAAAGACAAATTCACACCCGCAGTCTTCACAAATAAGCGTTTCATCTTGGTACATCACATGTTCTCCTAAATATTTAATGTAAACCGCGTACTCAAAAGTACGTATGCCCTCATTCTATCCTTTTTTTCAAGAAGCGTCAAGCTTTTTGGGTAAATATTGAAACAAAACTACATAAAAGATAAATATAAAGCATGTAAGATACTGTTATCTATGGATTTCCACATCTTAAATACCGCAGGGCAGGCAAAGCTACACTAAATATGGAATGTAATATTTAATTAAGCGTGGCGTGCCCGCCAAATTGTATTAAAAAGGCTGGTACACTTACGTTTTATCCGCCCTGCAACTAACTAATGATTAGTAAATGTAGAAAAGTAGGTATTGCTAATCTTTGATTGCCGAAACATTTTTATTAAAGTAAAGGCTAGGGGAAGCTATCAGGATGTATTATATGTAGTGCTTATGTTTTTGATGCGGAAAATCACAGATTTACCACATCCTACGGAACTAAATAACTGTTTTCTCTTCTTTTCTTGCCTAAAAAAGAATAGAAAATGAACAAATATTTTTTTTAAAGTTTTTGTTGAGCTTTTAAACCGAAACATTATCTTCTAGAGATTCTTCGGGCTTGATATTGACAGTTTTACGCCCAAGCGTTTTTATTTCTCCCCGCCCTCTGATAAGAATGATAAATGATTGACACCTCACCCTAGCCCTCTCCTGTTAGGAGAGGGGACACTTACATTTGCTAAGCAAGTTCGTGGCACTGCCTAACAAAAATCTACTCACTATTCACTAGCTTGTAGGTCGTGGCACTGCCCGACATTAATTTTCAAAGGCGAACGTGCAGCAAAGCTGCAATAGTGAGCCAAAGAGTGCAAGTTTTACCCGCCTGATATGAATGAGCGAAGGGCATAGGAAACGATTGCCGTGTTTTCTCTTTCTTTTCGCTATTGTAACTTTTTTTATCTTTAATTACCGTGTCCTACCCCTATTAACATTTCCCCCCTTTTCTATCATGCGGACTAGTTGGGCATAAAATCCACAAACTTTATTTACTCCCGCAATAAAAGAGAAAGAAAATGACAAGATTAAATAGATTATGTTATAGTTCCGTATTTATAGTTTTTGTTGGGTTTTAGCCAACCTACTGAGCTATAATTACTAGACTTTACCTGTTGAGCCGAAGCCGCCGGCTCCGCGTGCAGTTTCTGAGAGTTCGGTTACGACTTCTATTTTAGCCTGCTCATATTTAGCAATTACCATTTGTGCAATTCTCTCGTCTGGTTTAATTGTATACGGTTCGTTTGAGAGATTTACTACAGGTATACAGACTTCACCTCTATAATCCTCATCAATTGTACCGACACAGTTAATAAGGCTAATGCCGTGCTTGATAGACAAACCTGAACGGGGTCTGATTTGAGCTTCGTATCCATGTTCAAGTTCAATTTTCAAACCTGTCGGGATGAGCATTCTTTCAAGCGGCTGAAGGGTTATTTCTTTATCAATAGCGGCACATAAATCCATTCCCGCAGCACCTTCGGTTTTGTATTCGGGTACAAATTTGTTGTGTTCCATTCTGAAAATTTTTAGAATCATACTTTTATTTCCTTACGCAGTGATAATAGTTTTGCCGTCAACAATCTGTTTTGGGAATATAGTAAGGGTTTCAATACCTTTGGATTTATCAATCTTGTTAATAGTTGCCGGGTTTGCTTTTTGAGCTTTTTCAACCGCTTCGCTGCCGCCGTTTGCAGTAGACATAAAGCTGTTAGAATATTTAATAAACAAATTGCGTCTTAAACTGCTGTTTTCTCCGGATGTAATTGCTGATATATTCATAATTTTACCTCACAAGTTCTATTGTGAGACAGAGATATATTTGTGTCAATAAAAATTAACATTTGTAACAAAAAAATTTTTATGTTAGAATAATTTTCGTTGAAAGCAGAATATTAATCATGTCGATGTGGCAAGGACTCCGCCAAAAGTTGACTAAATGTCAAGTTTTGGAAGGAGGCAGGTGAGTCAGGATGCGTAAGCACCGCACGAGCCGTATACATTAGAGTATACCGAAACCGCCACAAGATATTTGAAAATTAAATACAGAATTAAGTCGATGTGGCGGAATCGGTATACGCGCACGTTTGAGGGGCGTGTGGAGAGATCCTTGCGGGTTCAAGTCCCGCCATCGACACCATAAAATAGATGATAACATTTGTTATCATCTATTTTATTATTGAAATAGCGTGGGCTTAAATCTGCCTAATGCGTTTTCGGCAGTCGGTGAGCAGAGTGCAAAGAAAATAAAACTTAAAATATTAAGCATTTGTCACAGGCTTATTTTTGTATTAAAATAAAATAAGTGAGGTGGAAATGGATTTTTTCAGGCAGCATAAAAAATTAATAGTTGGATTGATAGCTGTGTCTTTTATTCTGTGGACTGTAGGAATGGGGCTGCTGCTGATTCTTCCAAGTATTAGCGGTTAACGGGTGAGTAGCTTGAACGGGAAAAAAATATTAGCTGTATTAATATTTTTCAGTATAATTTTCAGCACATTCGCGTGCTGTGCTTCTTATGCAGTGCAGGATATAGAAGCAAAAAAAAAGCAAACCCGTGCTAAAATCAATCATTTGAAATGGCTTGAAGGACTTGAAACAAACAAGCTCTACAAAAACCAACAAAAACTGGAAAATGCAACAAATTCACTTCAACAATCCAAAACGGAGATTTTAAAAGCTCAGCGGGAATTGTACGGCATGCAGGCACAATTGGATAAGGCTGCAGCTGAGTATAATAATCTGAACTCTATTTTGGCAAACCATATTAGAAAAGTTTTTAAATCCCAAAGGAAAGCATTTTTTGAACTCTTAATAACTTCAGATGACATCAATATGCTTGTTGATAGGGTTTATTTCCAAAAAATAATTCTTAAAGAAGATTATGACAGAATGGCTTCGGCAAGGAAAAAGGCTCAGGAAATAGCCCTGCTTAAATATAGTATTGAGACAAGAAAACGAAATTTAGAACGCTCGGTTGCTTCAATCAATACTCAAAGGGCATATATTGACAGGGCAATTGCAAAAAATGAGAGTATGATTAATAAGCTGAGAACTGACAGGGTTGCGTATGAACGTGCGGAAAGAGAATTGGCTAAGCAATCTGCAAGCATCGGTTCTTATATAAATAAAACCGCCAAGGACAGGGATGTACAGGTAGCCTCGGGTTTTATAAAACCTATTCAGGGACGAATAACGTCTCCTTTCGGCTGGAGAACTCATCCTATATTTAACAGTAAATCATTCCATTCCGGCGTTGATATAGGTGGTCCGAATTTAGGTGCCATAAGGGCTTCAAATTCGGGTAAGGTCATCTATTCCGGTTGGTATGGCGGTTATGGTAAAGTTGTAATATTGGAACACGGTATTGTAAACGGAAAACCTATTACAACTCTTTATGCCCATATGAATTCCATTGCGGTGTCTAACGGGCAAAGAGTCTCAAAAGGTCAGGTGTTAGGCTATGAAGGAACAACCGGGTACAGCACGGGACCGCATTGTCACTTTGAGGTAAGGGTTAACGGACAGCCCAATAATCCGTTGAATTATATATAAGCAGGAAATTGAATTTTGAAAAAGAAAATTACTCTATTATTTATAACAACAATGTTAACGGCAAATTTCGCATTTGCCGAATACTCTTTTATTGATCCGTCAGACTTCACGGGTGACGCATTTTTCACTTCTCCTGCAGTAAGAGAGCCGGAAGAAAAGCAGAACACCTTAAATCGAACTCCGACTATGCCGCCTGTTAAGAAAGCACGTCTTATTCTTAAAAAGAAATTAAAAGAGTTTAATAATAACAGGAAAGAAATGAAACTGGCTCCTACTGCTCCTGAGGACTCTTCTTCCGATGTTTATGATGCAAGTGCTGAAACTTCTGAGTATGCGTCCAAGGAATTGGAGGAAAATTTTGATGAAAATATGATGCCCGACGGATTTGAGGCTGATGAGGAAGCTGTAGTCGAACATCAAAAAAGGCATTTTTGGAATAGAAAAGATAAGAAAGAAAAAAATAAACAACAAGAAGATACGGAAAATATAATTCTTGATTGTGAAAATATGGATTATAATACTGAAACGTATTGTATGGTGGCAACCGGAGATGTTGTTGTTACATTTGTAAAACAGCAGACGGTTGTAAAAGCTGATAAAATTACATACGATCGCATGAATAATACGATAAAGGCTGAAGGTAATGTAAAAATTCTTAAAAACGGACAAACCATAACGGGTGATTATATTTTCATTGATATGAATGAAGAAAATGCTTTAATAGAAAATCCTTTGACGCAAACTGCAACATTTGATATTAAAGCTAAAAAGGGATATGTCTACGGTGATAAAATTGTTCAAGAGAACGGTTCTATTACTATGGATGAATCATTCCCGATTAATTTTCGCTCCGCAAAACGCGGTCCTCATATGTCACAGATGATTTTGCCAAAAGATGAAAGTCTTACAGGTGATTTAGAAAAAGGATTAATAAAAGTAAAAGTTAAAGATATGAAAATCTCGCAAAAGGGAGATTTGGAAGTTCTTGCAATAAAAAACGCTACAGTATTTAAGGGAAGAAGGAAGGTAATAAAAATTCCTGCCTTAAAAGTTTATACAAATAAAAATAATGATTATGCAGAAACAAACTCTTGGGAATTGGGTTCATACAGAGGATTGGGTATGTTTATAGGTCCCGGCTTTGTTTTTGAACTTCCCAAAAGTTCTGTATTAAAGGTTGTACCGTTCTTAAATTACTACAGCGGATTTGGTGTCGGCGGTTTGGGACGTTTTCAAAGCGGAACAAACAAAACACAGGTTGCCTATGGTACTGCATTAAGTAAGTTTTTAGTCAGAGGTAAACAAAGATTGGATGATGACTTGTACTTACAATACGGTGTCAACGATTATATGAATGAATGGTTTTTGGGTAGACGTCGTCCTAAGTACGGTATCGATTTGGTTTATGAAAAGGCTTACGCAAGCAAAGACTTTTTATTAAAGGGACATGTATCAAGTTTTGCTCATAGAGTGGATCTCGGTTACTATCATGATATTGATGAAGACAACCATTTCAGAAAATTGCGTGGCTCACAGATAGGAACTTTACGTGCCAGATATATGGCTCAGGCAAACCAAAATATATGGCGTTATAGGAATGAGGATAAGGAAACGGCTTTAAGTTTTGATATATCTTCTCAATTGGCAGCTACGGTATACGGCACCGGAGATACTCAGGTTATCGGACGTTTGGGACCGAGAATGCACATGCAATACAAGAGGTGGATGCAGGATATAGGTTACTTCCAGTCAGTATATGAAGATAATTCGCCAATACCTGTTTTTGATGCTTACCGTTACGGTAAATCAAACTTTTACTTAAGAGAGTATATTAGATTGAACAGATACCTGACATTATCTTGGTTTGGTTCGATAAACTTATCCGGTGACGCCCCTGACGATCGTTCTTTTCAGGAAAATGCATTTTATATTTCTATAGGACCTGATGATTTAAAGTTCCATTTAGGCTATGACCTTATAAGAGAGAATACTTATTTTACTGTCGAAGTTATGATGGACGCAAAAGGTACACATGTTGATTATGACAGATTTGAGATAAAGCAGGATAAAAAAGCTCAGAAGAAAGAAGAAATTAAAGATGAGGACGAATTCCAAGAAGCGAAGCCCAAACCTGTTCTTCAGAGAGCTGTCGTAGAAGAGATAAAAACGGTGGAAGATGTTCTCTAGGCATAGTTTAACAAAAAAAATTATTGAATATGGAAAAAAATGCGGAGAAAAAAATTTTTCTCCCGGATATTCAGGTAATATTTCCGCACGTTTTAAAGATGGACTTTTGATAACGGTTTCAGGCTCTTCAAACGGGTATTTGAAAAACAGAGATATTGTTTACATTGGTTTTGACGGAGTTTCGAGGGAGAAAAACAAAAAACCTTCAAGCGAAAAGCTTTTGCACATAGGTATTTATGAAAAGAGACCTGAGTTGAATTATATTATCCATGTCCACTCTCCGTTTTTGAGCTGTTTTGCTTCCTCAGGTCGGGATTTAATGTCTCCTGTAATGGCGGAAAACGTGTTCTATTTTGGAGGAATTCCATTGGCTGAATACGCATTGCCTTCTACGAGAGAGTTGGTAGATAATACCGTTAAATATTTTGATAGTTATGATGCTGTTTTAATGGCAAATCACGGTTTTGTTGTGGCTTCAAGGACAATAGAAGATGCATATATGAAGCTTGAACTTGCAGAATCATACGCCCAGATTGTTTTAAATACAATGATTCTGGGCGGTCCAAAGCTTCTTAATCCAACTCAGACGGAAGAAATTCTTAACTTAAGAAATTAAGAATTTTCTATAATAATTCTTTCAAATAGTTAGGAAGAGCAAATCTTGCATTATGGTAGTCCCTGTTATAAATTTTACAGGTTTTTGTTATAGCCTCTCCTCTTCTTTCGTCCCAGTATGATAGCGGTTCAACGGTATTTGAGCAAAATGCCCAAGCCCAATATCCGCCCGGATAGGTCGGAATATTAGAGGTAAAAGTTGAACATATCGGGAAAACTTTCTTTAAAAGATTATACATTTTTTTAATTTCTTCTCTGTTGACAAAAGGCGATTCGGATTGAGCACACATAATACCGCCGTCTTTTAACGAATTTTTAACGTTGGTGTAGAACTCTTCCGTAAACAATCCTTCTCCCGGTCCCATTGGGTCAGTCGAATCAATGAGAACAATATCAAACATATCTTTTTTATCTTTTATATATTCAATAGCATCTTGTACCAAGATTTCACACTTTGGATTCTCAAGCTCACAGGATATTGTAGGAAGGTATTTTTTGCACGCTTCTATAACCATACCGTCAATTTCACACAAAACAACTTTTTCTACTGTGTCGTGTGTTAACACTTCTCTTACCGTACCACCGTCTCCGCCGCCGATAACAAGGACTGTTTTGGGATTTTTATGGTGCATCATCGGGATATGAGCAATCATTTCGTGATAATGAAACTCATCACCTTCGGTTGTCATCATTAAGTCATCAAGGGTCAAGATTTTTCCTAAGATTGAATCCGTATCAATAATTTCAACTTTTTGATATGGTGATTGTTTTGAAAAAAGTACTTCTTTTTGTTTTATCGCAATTCCAAAACCTGCCGGTGTAATTTCTTTGTAAAATTGTGTCATAGTTTAATGTTCCCCGCTAAAATATGTATGTGCAGGTGGAAAACTTCCTGCCCTGCCTCTTTACCTGTATTAATAACTGTCCTGTAGGATTTTAATCCGACTTTTTTTGTTGCCTCTTTAACTGTTATCATAAGTTTTCCCAACAATATTTCATCGTCGAGTTCATTAAGCGATTCAACGTGTTTTCTTGGAACAACAAGCAAGTGGGTGTCCGCTTTCGGATTAATATCCTTAAAAACTACCGCAAACTCGTTTTCTAAAACAAATTCCGTATTAAATTCGCCGTTTATTATTTTACAAAAAATACAATCTTCCATAAACCTTCTCCGTATTGATCCATGTTAATCTAAAAAAATTTTTTATGCAATGTTTTGGCGTGAAGTGTATTGTAAAACAAAATTTTTATAATATTATATAGATGTGTGTATTATATTATTAAGGAGGTCTTTTATGAATATTTCACCAATCAATTGTCAGGGGCAAGTAAGTCGTGCTACGTCTTTTAAGGCAAATTTATTTGTCGATAAATCTGTCCAAAAAGTTATTGAACCGAACAAAGAAAATTTTTTAAACGCTGCTAAAAAATTTGACGGATGGCTCAGATTCGACAAGGGGTATGTAAATAAAACATTAACTGTCAGAAAAAATTCATCATTAGTGCCGGGAGTAGCATTAGAACGCACTGAAGAGAGATTATCTTATGCATATCCGTTTGAAGAATCCGGTCATCCTGTTAGAGAACAGGTAAAAAATATGAAGATTTAGAATTTGAGTTGGGTGGCAAGAAATGTGGTTTTTGGTTTGACCCGGCATCTGGTGTAGAGAAACTCTTATCGGATTTTAAAAACATGTTTAACTATTTACATCAAGGTTAACTCATATAAAATTTAAATAAGTTCCGTAAGATGCGGTAAATCTATGATTTACCGCATCAATAGTATAATTTTATTGTTAGCATGATATTTAATACAGCTTGTTAACGCCCTACGGGATTCACTATAATGATAATGTTTCGGTAATCAATGATTACCAAAACTTACTTTTCTACATTTACTTTCATATATAAATTTCACTATGTCATCCTGAAAGATTAGAAAAACAAACGATAGTGTTGTTTTTCAATCTGTTCAGGATCTTGCCAAAATGCAAGTATACCACCAAGCTGGTAAGTAGTAGGTGTTGTAGTCCAATTTAAATTCATTTGTGTAGATAATACGATTTTGAAATACTTTTTCTATGTATTTCGATTTTAACAATTCTTGTA
>CALUTM010000052.1 GCA_944323705.1 Candidatus Gastranaerophilales bacterium | reverse complement strand
GGGTAAATGTTAATAGGAGTAGGACACGGTAATTAAAAATAAAAAAGCTACAATAACGAAAAGAAAGAGAAAACACGGCAATCGTTTCCTATGCCCTTCGCTCATTCATATCAGGCGGGTAAACCCGCACATTTTGGCTCACTATCGCAGCCTTGCTGCATGTTCGCCATTTTTAAAGTTATTGTCGGGCAATGCCACGACCTACAAATTTATAAATTCGCACGCGTGTAAGCTATAGCGAACCATAGCTTGCGTAAGTGATTGGGCGTATGCCCAAAGGTTAATACTCTACTCACTACTCACTATTCACTAACTTGTAGATTGACACCTCACCCTAGCCCTCTCCTGTAAGGAGAGGGAACGCTTACACTTGCTAAACAAGGGCGGTATTGCCCGACAAACTATCCGCATTGCTGCATGTTTACCCTAAAAATAAACCTTAAAATATACCCCGATTTATGATATAATCCACTTATGCCATTTGAATTTATCAGACAAAATATAGAAGATGTAATACTTGTTAAACCAACTGTTTTTGGCGATAATAGGGGATTCTTTATGGAAAGTTACAAAGAATCCGAATTTAAACGGAACGGAATTAATACGGAATTCAAACAGGACAATCATTCAAAATCTGCCGCAAAAGTCCTGCGGGGGCTGCACTACCAAGCCGCACCATACGAACAGGCAAAACTTGTAAGGTGCATAAAAGGACGAATATTCGATGTAGCGGTTGATATAAGAAAAAATTCCGAAACTTTTGGTAAATATGTTAAAGTAGAGCTTTCGGAAGAAAATAAATATATGCTTTTTATACCGGAAGGGTTTGCTCACGGATTTGTTGTTCTTTCCGATACGGCAGAATTGTTGTATAAAACGAGTAAAGAGTATGAACCGACTGCGGACCGCGGAATCGTCTGGAATGACAAGGATTTAAACATTCAATGGGGTATAGACTTTGAACCTGTATTATCAGAAAAAGACAAAAATCAGCCTTGCCTGAGGGAGGTAATATGAAAATTCTGGTAACAGGCGGGGCGGGATTTATCGGCAGCTGCTTTATAAGGCATATATTCAATAAATATCCCGACTATAAAATAATTAATTTGGATGCCTTGACGTATTGCGGAAGCTTGGATAATTTAAAGGATATCACTTCCTCTAATTATGAATTTGTCAGGGGAAATATATGTGATAAAAAACTTGTCAGAGAGCTTATGCCTCAAGTCGATTGTGTTATTAATTTTGCTGCAGAGTCACATGTAGATAACTCTCTTACTAACCCGGAGATATTTGTTGATACAAACGTAAAGGGAACTCTTAACCTGCTTCAAGCCTCACTTGAAACAAAAGTAAAAAAATATATTCAAATATCAACGGATGAAGTATACGGTTCTCTGGGATATGACGGATATTTTACGGAGGAGTCACCGCTTGCCCCGAACAGTCCATATTCCGCAAGCAAAGCAGGTGCAGACCTGCTTGTGAGAGCTTATAACAAAACATACGGACTCCCTGCAATAATTACAAGATGTTCTAATAATTACGGTCCGTACCAGTATCCTGAAAAACTAATTCCTTTTTTTATAAAAAAACTGATAAACGGTGAAAAAGTCCCTGTCTATGGCGACGGAATGAACGTCAGAGATTGGATTTACGTATATGATCATTGTAATGCCGTTGATACCGTTCTGCATAAAGGTAAAATCGGTGAGATTTATAATATTGGTGCTCACAGTGAAAAAACAAATATTGATATTGTAAGGCTTATATTAAAGGCTCTGCATAAGGGCGAAGATTATATTGAGTACGTTGCTGACCGCCCGGGGCATGACAAGCGATATGCAATATGCAGCGATAAAATCACGTCCGAATTAGGTTGGAAGCCTAAAGTAACGTTTGAAGAAGGTATATCTTCAACAATTAGTTGGTACTTAAATCATAAGGATTGGTTAAACAGGAAATGAGAGTTCTTGTAACAGGTGCAAAAGGGATGCTCGGACAGGATTTGTGTCCAATACTGGAGGATGCCGGGTTTGAAGTTATAGAAGCAGGGCATAAAAACCTTGATATAACGAAATTTGAGGACGTAGAAAAATATATTGCTGAAGCAATGCCCGAATATATCCTTCACTGTGCTGCTTACACGGATGTGGAAGGGGCTGAAGACGACTTTGACATGGCTATGCTTATTAATGCAAAAGGGACGGAAAATCTTGCAAAAATCTGTGCTAATTATAAGATACCTCTTATATATATTTCGACAGACTATGTATTTGACGGTACAAAAATATCTCCATATATACCGAGTGATACGCCAAATCCCGTTAATAAATACGGACTGACAAAATTAAAAGGTGAAGAGGCGGTTTTAAATCATTGCGAAAAATATTGTATTATAAGGACTTCATGGCTTTACGGTCACCACGGAAAAAACTTTGTGGAAAGTTTGTTGGCTCAAAAAGATAACAAAAGTATTAGGGTAGTCGATGATCAAATAGGATGTCCCACCTGGACGATAGAGCTTGCAAATGGTATAGTAAGAATGATAAATCAGCATACAAACGGCATCTGTCATATTTGCGGCGGAGGAGAAACTAGCCGATATGAGTTTGCAAAAGAAATATTTAACTACGCAGGAATAGATTCTTCAGTTATACATCCATGTAAATCCGAAGAATTTAAAACAAAAGCAAACCGACCTAAATATAGTGTTATGGATAATAACAAAATTTGCAGGCACTGGCGTGAAGCTCTTCACGATTATTTGGACTTAAGACCGGAGGATTAAACGAATGAAAGGTATTGTTTTAGCGGGAGGAAACGGTTCAAGATTGTATCCGACAACGTTTGCGGTTTCTAAGCAGCTGTTGCCCGTATATGATAAGCCGATGATTTATTATCCGATATCAGTACTTATGTTGGCGGGTATTAAAGATATTTTAATTATAACGACCGAGTCGGATTTACCTCTGTTTCAAAAGCTTCTCGGAGACGGCTCCAATTTTGGTGTTAAGTTTTCATACAAAATTCAGCCAAAGCCGGAAGGTATCGCTCAGGCTATTATAATTGGAAAAGAGTTTATCGGAGATGAGTCTGTAGCATTAATTTTGGGCGATAATATATTCTATGGTCCGGGTTTTTCAAAAATGCTTAATGAGGCTGTGGCAAATGCGGATAAGGGTATGGCTACGGTATTTGCATATCCTGTAAAAGATGCAAAGCGGTTTGGAGTTGTAGAATTTGAAGGAAACAGAGCTGTTTCAATAACGGAAAAGCCGGAGTTTCCCAAATCAAACTATGCAGTAACGGGCTTGTATTTCTATGATAATAGAGTTACGGAACTCGTAACACGACTTAAGCCTTCTAAACGCGGAGAATTGGAAATTACGGATTTAAACAAAATTTACCTTGAAATGAACTGCTTAAATGTGGAACTCTTTGGACGCGGCTTTGCATGGCTTGATACAGGAACACACAAATCCTTATTGCAGGCGGCTCAGTATGTACAGACGATTGAAGAAAATCAAGGTGTTAAAATTGCATGTCTTGAAGAAGTTGCATATAGAATGGGATTTTTAAGCAAAGAAGATGCCGTTAAATCTTCAGCGGGTTATAATAATAACGAATATTTTGAATATGTCAGAGAGTTATAAAATGAAACGAAAAATCAGTATACTGGGCTCCACGGGCTCTATCGGCAGACAAGCATTGGAAGTTATTGAAAAACTTGAGGATAAGTTTGAAATAATTGCCTTAACCGCGGGCAGTAACATTAATCTGCTAAACGAACAAATTAAGAAATTTAAGCCGCGTTATGCTTATGCAAATGACTTAAAAGCCATAGAAGGTGCGGAACCGCTTTCTCTTGAAGAAATATGTTCCAATAAAGAAAACGACTTAATTTTAGTTGCCGTATCTGGAAAAATCGGGCTTAAGCCGACTGTAACCGCAATAAATAACGGTATAGATATTGCCCTTGCAAACAAAGAGACTCTTGTTATGGCGGGTGACATTGTTATGGACCTTGCAAGAAAAAACGGTGTCAAAATAATCCCGGTTGACAGTGAACACTGTGCTATACACCAGTGTATTAAAAATATCTTGCAGGTGGATAAGCTTATTATTACTGCCTCTGGCGGACCATTCTTACATAAATCTGTTGAAGAAATGAAGAATGCAACCGTAGAACAAGCCTTAGCTCACCCCAGATGGAATATGGGACGAAAAATTACAGTCGACAGTGCAACCTTGATGAATAAGGGGCTTGAAGTTATTGAGGCACATCACTTGTTTAATATGGACTATGACAAGATAGAAGTTGTTGTTCATCCGCAAAGCGTTATCCATTCGGCAATAGAATATGTTGACGGAAGTGTGATTGCTCAACTCGGAATCCCCAGTATGCATATTCCCATACAGTATGCAATAACTTATCCTGAAAGGTATGAAGGCATAAAAACCCACAGTTTTAGCTTCTCTGAGATAGCACGCCTTGATTTTGAAGAGCCTGATTGGGATAAATTTAAAGCTCTAAGTCTTGCTTATCAGGCAGGAAATATCGGAGGCTCAGCAACAGTCTGTCTAAATGCGGCAAATGAAGAGGCCGTTTTCGCATTTTTAGACGGAAAAATTAAGTTATTTGATATTATTGATACTGTCGAAAGGATGATGAATTTGCATAATACAAAGGCAAATCCCACATTGGAAGAAATATTTGAGATTGATGGCGAAATTAGGCTAAAGACTCAAGAATTATTGCTAAAGCTCGCTTAAAATCCTCTAATTTGCTATCGGCAGTGAGTGATATCCTTAATCTGGAAGTTCCTTCGGGTACCGTCGGGGGACGTATTGCAGGAATGTAGAATCCCTCTGCTCGAAGCTTTTCGGAGATTTTTACCGTATTCTCGTTTGAACCGATTAAAATCGGTATAATATGTGTAGTAGAAACAGTGCTGACGCCTATATCTTGGAGGTATTTATGGACATTATCGGTTAACCCTTCAAGTTTTTCTCGCTGAGTATTCAGAAACTGTTTCTTCTCCGTAAGAAGCCAATTTGACCAAGCAATATTTAGCGGTGGAATAGAAGTGGAAAATATAAATGAACGAGCTTTATTTATTAAATAATTAATTATTTCGCTGCTTGAAACGCAAAAAGCACCAAATGAACCTACAGCTTTACCAAAAGTAGCGGTTATTATGTCCACGTCTTGCCAGTTTCTGTTACGCACACAAAATTCGTGTGCATCATCTATCATAAGTATACAATCGTATTTGTTTTTCAGGCTTATTAATCGCTCTAAATCCGCAACATCACCATCCATGCTAAACACAGTTTCTGAGACAATTACGGCTTTTTTATATTTGTTTCTGTGCATGATTAACAGTTTTTCAAGATTATCATAATCTAAATGTTTAAACCTGTAAAATTCTCCATCTGCAAGCTTCATTCCGTCTATAATGCTTGCATGATTTAATTTATCGGAGAAAATAACATCCCCTCTTCCGATTAGTGCCGATATTATCCCCAAATTGCACTGATACCCCGTGTTAAAAATTAATGCAGCCTTTTTGTTAAAAAGTTGTGAAACTGTATTTTCAAGCATTGTATACTCAGGCGAACTTCCTGTCAGAAGTCTTGCGGACGCAGTTGACATAAGATAATCTGCATTGCTTAAAAAATCATGCCTTAATTCCGACTTTGTACTTATGCCCAAATAATCATTTGATGCAAAATTTATGTATTCCTTGCCGTCAATTACTATTTTCCCGTCAGATTTAGAATCTATATTCGGGATTTTTCTAAACTGCCCTTTAGTTTTTAGTGCTTCCAACTCTTGTTTTATCATTTAAAATATCTTTCGCCTTCTCCAACTGTATATCATCTTTAGAATTTGTAAAGAAATCAAATTCGTTACCTATTTCCACATCAGGTTTTATTCCCAGTTTATTAATATCAGTACCGCTTGGGGTCAGGTATCTTGCAATTGTAATATTTACACCGGTTTGATTGGGAAGCGGCACGACCTTTTGAACAAGACCTTTGCCAAAAGTTTTTCTCCCGACCAATGTTGCTCTGTGATAATCTTTCAGTGCACCAGAAAGGATTTCACTTGCACTTGCACTTGCTCCGTTTACAAGCACTACAATAGGTTTTTTCATAGGGAAATGCTCGTCCTGTGCCTTTATGGACTTTTTATAGCCGTTTCTGTATATTATATCCACAATTGTCCCTTCATTAATAAACATGTCCGCAATAAAAACGGCATTATCCAATAAACCTCCCGTGTTTCCTCTCAAATCGAGAATCAATGAGTCGGTGTTTTTTGTGTTTTCCAACGCCTCCATAAACTCATTTGGTGTTGTTCCGCTCATAAAGCTTACAATTTGAATGTAGCCGATATGATTATCTACAACCGAACTTTTAACAGTTTTTATCTTAATTTCTTTGCGTTTTATTTTTTTTGTAAGCTTCTTTCCGTTTCTAAGCACTGTTAATTCTACAACACTGTTTTCAGGTCCCCTTACTAGTGTTGCAACGTCAGAAACATTCATTCCGCTTGTATCTTTACCGTTTACGGCGGTTATAATATCTCCCTGCTTTAGTTGTGCAAAATCAGCGGGGGTTCCTGGAATAACATTAAATATTTCAATCTTGCCGGAGTTAGAATATATGTTAACACCAATACCGTATATTTTTGAGGTAATTGAAGTCGTCAAATCTTCATAATCTTTTTTTGTCATAAAACGGGTATACGGCTCATTAAGACTTGCAATCATTGAATCGATTGCGACTCGGGCATCTTCATCTGTTTTAATTTTCCCCTGATAATGTAGTTTCCAACGCTCCCAATTCTGATGATTAAGACTGGGCTCATAATATTCTTTGCTCACGATTTTCCAAGTTTTGTCAAAAAGTTTTTGAGGTGCAATAACCTCACTGTTTACCAGAGCCTGTCTAGCGAAAAAAGCATTTGTCTTGGTAAAAGTCGACATAAAAACTTTGTTAAAAATTACCAAAATCAAAACGGATAAAACAAATATAAGCAATTGCTTTTTCTTCATACCTCAATTTAACATCAAGGATAAAGCTTAATCAATATACTTTTTATCATCCGACATGCTTATTATAATCTTCTACTCTTGTTTAAATCCCGGGGATGTAAGAGGCAGATTTTTGTACCCCTCGTTTGCATAAACTGTTTTCTTAATGTATTTATTAGTATAATTGCCTTTCTCAAGTAGCTGTTTCAGAACATTTTCTCTTGTAACTAATGATGATTCCAGGTTATTTGACTCAGGAAAACGTTTCAAAATCTCAGTCCAAACAACCGCTTCCATTGTCCAAGCATAAGTTTCCTCACTCAAAGAGTTATATTCATCCTGATGCAATGCCTCATGTGCCAACAGAGCCGCTAAAGCTCCGGGTGGTGCATATTCATGCTTGGGGTTGATATAAACATAAAGTTTTCCCTTCTTTTTCCAACCGATAGCATCAAATGTAGAATATGCCTCATTTATTTCGGACAAATCCTTAAACATGACCTTTACAGGGCGTTGCGTGACATTGTAGCCAAGCAGTGCTTTTCGGGAAAACTCTCCCGACGTATCTTTTAACATATCCAGTGCCACATGAAAAATTTGTTCATTCGAAATATCTTTATATTCGTCAGAAATGCTGTCGATATATTCCTGAGTATATTTTGCAGGAAGTTTCACGTTTGAAGGCACCGGCTCATACGATTTTGCGGACGCTACGGGCAGTGTAAGCCCCAATATTATTAATATACCAAACCAATTTTTCATACTCTTATCCTCTTATATTTATTATATACTTTCCTTAATTTAAAAGTCAAAACCCCAAAAACACTGTTGCATTCAGGCTAAAATCCTGATATAATAGGGCTTATGAGGGATTATGAACCGTATTATACAGAGGATGGGTCTATAGGACTGTATTCATACGCGGATAATGATGTTTATCACTCCAAATTTGGGGCTTTGACAGAAGCGTGGGAGAAATTTGTTATACCGTCTGAAAAAATACTTACCCAAAAGGATAATATAAAAGTTTTAGATGTCTGTTTCGGAATAGGATATAATACTAAAGCTCTTATGAGTTTTGTAATTAATAAAAATAAAAAAATTAAAAAAAATTTTTTTTCAAAAATAAAAAATAAAAAATTAAAAATTAATAACGGTATCGTTTCGATAGATATAAATAATATTAATAGCAATATCGATACGATAGATGGTAATAATAAATTAATAAAAATTGACTGTTTAGATATAAACGATGAACTTGTAAAATTATCTCCATTTTTTAAAACAGTAAAAACTCCTTATGAAATTTATTCTCAAATTGTACCCGATATATTTGATTGTTTTGATTCGTATTATAAACTAAGAGAAATATTTGCAAATATAGTATCAGCATTTGCTCCCAAAAACAGAATCGAAATAAAAGAGTTATTGGATTTGAAATTTAAAAACATGCATATTGAAAAAGAATATAAGGTTAACGAATTTGTTAATTATATTCTCATAAACAGATTAAGTGAACTATACGGAAGAGATTACCCGAACATAAAAAAATTAATGCCTGAAAAAAGATTTCGACGTTTTTTTGATAAATCTCTCATTCAATATGCCAAATTTAATCAAAAATGGGGGTATAATAAGTCCTCTTTAGGGATTTTATCGACCTTATTACATAATATATATTATGACCATTTATCGAAACGTAATAAAAGCATGGATTTTAAGGCGGCTGAGTGCCTGTTTGACATCAATTTCTACATAAATGATGCCAGAAAGAGTATTTTAAGAATTAATGAGCTGTATGACTGCATATTCTTGGATGCCTTTACATACACAAAAGCCCCGCAGCTTTGGTCTGTGGAATTTATAGCAGAGCTCTACAAACGCCTTGCTCCCGGAGGTGTTTTGCTAACCTACTCAAATTCTGCACTCGTTAGAAATACTCTGCTTGAAAATAATTTTTATGTAGGGAAGATTTATAATTCTAAAACCCAAAAATTTGTAGGTACCATAGCCTCAAATGACAAATCTCAAATTGATTACCCCTTAGACAATTATGAAATAGGTCTTTGCGGAACTAAAGCAGGTATTCCGTATCACGACCCCAATCTTTCTTTCAGCAAAGAAGATATCATAGCTCTTAGAGAATACGAGTTCAGACACAGTAATCTTGCAAGCTCTTCTAAATATATGAAAACCCGACGCAAGGAGGAAAACAATGAAATATGATATTATTATCGCCGGTGGCGGTACTGCCGGATGTGCCTGTGCTTACACAGCGGGTAAATTGGGATTAAGGGTTCTTTTAGTCGAGAAAAATTCGTTTTTAGGCGGCTCTATCACTTCCGCACTCGTTATTCCAGCAATGAAAACATCAGATGATGCAATAAATACGGATTTTTTTGACAAATTATACTCCGAGCTTAAGAAAGTAAACGGTGCAATTACTTATATGGATGGTAACAAAGGTTGGTTTAATCCCGAACTAACGAAAATAATTCTTGATAAGCTCATGACTGAGGCGAATGTTGAAGTATTATTCGAATCATCTATAAAAGAAATAGAAGAAAATTTATCGTCATATATCGTAACGATAGAAGGAAATAATAGTTTGCATTCTCTAGAAATGTTATTAGGACATATCGAAACGAATTATCTTGTAGATGCGACAGGTGATGCAAAAATTTGTCAAAAATTAAATTGCGAATTTTTAGAAAAAAAATCTCAACCAATTAATTTAAGATTTATTATGTCGGGGGTAAATGCTGAAAAATTTTCTAATTGGATAATGGATTTTGATAAGGATCGAAATGTTACTACTAGCTGTGTTGTAAACGGTAATACATATTTGTCTACTGCTTACACTTGGGATGAGAGCACTAATTGGGCATTAAGGCCCGTTTTCAGGCGGGCTATTGCTGATGGGGCTATTACAGAGGAAGACTCGAACTATTTTCAAATATTTTCAATCGCAGGAACGCCTGATTCCGTTGCTTTTAACTGCCCACGCCTGATAAGTAATACTAAAAACCCTTATATTGAGGGACGTTTAAGTATATTAAGACTTTCAAAATTTTGCAATAAATATCTTCCGGGCTTTGAAAACGCCTACATATCTTCTATTGCAGACTCTTTAGGGGTTCGGGTTTCGAATCGTGTTAAAGGGAAATATGTCTATACTGCTGATGATTTGCGTTCAGGAAAATGTTTTGAAAACCCCGTTGTTGTCTCAAACTACCCGATAGACGTACATTCAGAAAAAAAAGATAATTCGACATTAGAAAAAGTGTATCAAGAGTACCAACTTCCGATAGAATCATTAATGGTTAATGATAATCTGTTTGTTATAGGACGTTGTATATCGGCTGATTTTGAAGCACAAGCAGCTTTGAGGATTATACCCTCGTGTTTTTCAATGGGTGAAGGGCTTGCGAAATATTTGGCATCACGTTCGTACCGTTAATCAAATCCTAACCTTCAAAATTATTGGTAATGGTATGGATATATTCCAATATTTGGGAGAAGTAAGCAAGATTCGAATCCCCGTTAAGGATTATATCAGCCTCATTTCTGAACGGCTTTACATACTTTTCTCCAGCTCCGAGAATGTACTCCCAATGTTTTTTTGCATTTTCCAAGTCCTGGTTACGCTCAGTGTAGGCCCGTTTTAAAAACCTGTCACGCCTTATTTCCAGGTCAGTTTCAATATAAACTTTTATATCATAAATATCTTTGTTTTCACCGTACATTGATGCCATTCCTTCTACGACGACTATTTTATTGGACGGTACTAACTTCACCTTTGGAACGGATACCCCTGTACCATTTAGAAGGTATTCAGGTGAATATATATCTTCCCCGTTTGCAATTTTATTTAAATCATCTTTTAATACTTCAAGCTGAAAATTATTTGGGGCATCAACATCATAGCCGTGATCTCTCAAATTATCAAAGCTCCCGTATTTCTTAATAAGTTCGGAAATATCATTAAAGTAATTATCCGTTGTAAGAATGGTTACAGGCATATTAAACTTTGTAATAACATTTTGTATCTCGCGGCATATAGTAGATTTCCCGGATGCTGACTCTCCTGTTATGCCTATCATGATACGTTTTGCAGGATTTTGGATTAATCGCCTTGAGAACTTTTGAATAAAATCATAGCGAACTTCAATAAAAATAGGTTCTTCAGCCTTATTATCATAAGCAAGAACTTGTTTGAACTTTGATTGTAAATAAAAAGCAAGAAGTTCCCTACCCGTCTTTTGGTTAAAATCAGGTTTTAATATTTTATCTGAAGAATTTAATTCTTTTTCTATTAAATGGGAAATTCCCGTTTTATCGTCATCCGTCATACTTATGTCCTAAGATTCAAACAATTCGCTAATCTTATCTGCTATATCTCTAGGATCAATTTCCTGAGTTATTTTATTTATATCCTGAGCCATCTGAAACAGCTTTGCGGCTTCTACTTTGTCACCTATTATTGATATTGCACGTGCCAAATTGAAATGAGCCAAAGCATAATTTGGATTTGCATCCACAGCTTTTTTAAAGAGTTCTATGGATTTATTCACTCTGCCTAAATCGTCTAAATATATAACCCCAAGGTTAT
>CALUTM010000051.1 GCA_944323705.1 Candidatus Gastranaerophilales bacterium | reverse complement strand
CTGCCGTACTCCACGGGGACGTAGCGTTCTCTCGACCCGAAGCGATTGCGGGGTGCAGAGCCTGCTGTGAGGGGTACAAGAAAATCGCCTATGTTTATAGGATTGTTGATAACTTAGATTATGGCGGCGTAAGATATCGAACCGTGTCAGGATGGAAACATAGCAGCACTAAGGTAACCCTTGCGGGTGTCATGGATTTAAGAGGGAGATTCTCTAAACAAAATCGCTTTTGTTGTATTTCGATAGGCAGTGGTACGGTTTTATAAAAACTAAAGCGGGGATTTATTGAAATCGTACGCGGTGTTTGCAAGAAAAATGCATATTTTCCGCAAACTTAAGTCAGCAGTACTTTTTCATTGCCTTTACAAACCCGTCATTAAACACCGTATCCGTTATATCGTCGGCAATCGACTTTAACTCCTCAGTCGCGTTTCCCATAGCAATCTTAATCCCGCCCGCTTTTAAAAGAGCGATGTCATTATTTTGATCACCTATGGTCAAGGTTTCTTCCTTTTTTATACCCCAGAATTCCTGCAAATATTTTACGGCACAGTATTTTGATGCCTCTTTATTTGAAAATTCCAAAAAATACGGTGTCGACTTTACTATATACAACTCGGGGAACAATAAAGGCAGAGTCTCTTCATACTTATTTATTCTGTCAGGATTATCATAATCTATTGCAAGCAATTTATTAACCTTGGTTTTCCCCACGTCACAAAATGGTTTTAGCGTATATTGCGTATGCAAATTTGTGCAATAGCGTTCAATCTCATAACATTTCTTTTCCGAATACAAAACGTCGTCATCGTAGAGATTTAAATGAATATTTTCGGATTCCGCCCAATTTATAACCTTTTCTGCCTGTTTCTTTGTCAAACACTTTTCATAAAGAGTTTTATCTTTGTCTTTTATCAGTCCGCCCTGATACGAGACAACAGGGGTATCCAAATTCAAGTCTTTTGCAATAAGTCTTGCTGCCGAGTGCATACGCCCCGTAACAAGCACAACTTTTATACCCTTATTGCAAAGCTCCGCAACACAATCCTTAACCGCTTGCGTAAACTCTCCCTCCGGCACTAAAAGTGTTCCGTCAATATCCGTTGCTACAAGTTTTATCATAGATATATAATAACATAAAAAAAACGCCTTGCGGCGTGTAAATTCGGTTAATTTAATAAGGTATTTTAATAAGGTTATTTATGATTTCTTTTTCCAAAATTTCAGTTTAGAGAAAAAACTTTCCTTGGTAGCCGGAGATATCGGAGGCTTTTTCTTTCCTTTAAGACACAATATTGCTGTTCCGAGGATTAAAGCACCTGAGACAAGTCCCTTGGCAAATGTGGGAATATTATTAAATGATTTTCCCAACCCTCTGTTTCTGGCATTATTATCTTCACCGTAAAAGAAACTGTCTCCGCTCATTCCGTAGTTTTGATACAGTCCGCCCTGCATTGCACTCTGCATATAGGGATTGGTGTTTATAAACGGATTTGAATACATTCCGCCGCTATACAAATCATACGGAACATAATCTAAAACACCCTGATTATACAAGCTATTTAATGTATAAGGATTCACTGTCATTTTATTAAAACACCTTCCTGTATTCTACACACATATATAAAGTTTTTTTTGTTAAAAAAATTGCTTTATTTGTAAAGCTTTGTTAAGATGAATTTAATGACAAACGATTTTCTGAAAAAATATTGGCATGTTCTTTTATACAATCTTTTAATCCTGATTTGTTTTATCCTCGGTTACGGAAAATTCGGAAATATAATTGTAGATTCCTTTAGAGAAGCTTATATCCCAGAGCAGATAATTCGGGGGCAGGTTTTGTATAAAAATATTTTTTCCATATACGCCCCGTTTGCATACTTATTCAATGCACTTTTGTACCTGATTTTTGGGATTAAATTAAAACTGCTTTATTTTGCTGGTTTGGCAGGAACTTTGGTCATTACAAATTTGATTTTCAAAATTGCGAAAATGTTTATGAATAAAAACTGTGCACTTGCTATAGTTTTGTTCTTTATATCCGCTTCAGTACTTTCGCCGAACGTTTTTAACATGTTTTTTCCGTATTCATTCGGAATCCTTTACGGATTGATGTTCGTTCTTGCATCTTTGTACTGTGCTCTTAAACAAAAATACCCCGCAGCATATTTGTTTTATGCTTTTTCGGTATGTTCCAAATATGAATTCATATTACTTCTGCCGTTATTAATATATATGAGCGGGAAAAAAGATTTTTGGAAGAACTTAATTGCACTGATTATTCCGTTTATTGTTGTATACGCTCCGATTTTTATCTCCGGTGCAACTTTGGAGGACTTATTTGTTACGCTAAACTGGATTCTTACAATGTCCTCCTCAAAAACTATGTACTGGTTTTATTCGGTGACAGGTTTAGTATTCCGCCCCGAACTTATACCCGTATATCTCATAAACCTTCTTAAAATATCAATACCCGTAGCGATTATGTATTTTATAAAGAGTTATTTTATAATACCGTTTGTCTTTATTTATTTATACTTTTTTGTATCGCCGGAAATTCTCGTATTCGCTTTTCCGCTCATATTAGTATTGTTTGCACTAAAATATAAAACTCTTTCAACAAATCAAAAACTTGTTATTATGGCATCGCTGCTGATTTCGATGAAAATATTTTTTGCACTTACCCTAAAATCGTACGGCATATACTTCATCCCGTTTGCACTGATTCCTATTGTTATACTCACACCCGAAAAATTAAAAAAATCACTCATAATCACTCTGGTTTTAAGCTCAATCGTCCTCGGAATACAAAATACTAAAGCTCTTTGGTCAAAAAAAGTAAAAATTCAAACAGAGAGAGGAGTTATCTATACCGAGCCTTATTACGGAAATACAATAAACGAATTAATCAGGTATATCGGTAAAAATTCGAAGGATACCGTCCTTGTATACCCCGAGGGTCTGGTTGTAAATTTCCTTACGGGATGCCCTTCGGATAACAAATTCTATTCACTGATTCCGCTTTATATTGAAACATTTGGTGAAGATTTAATAATAAAAAGACTTGAAATCAAAAAACCGAAATATATAGTAATAAGTAACTACAACACCTCAGATTATTATTACGCACATTTCGGCGGCGATTATGCTGGTGAATTGTATTTATACATAATAAATAATTACGAACTAAAAAAACAAATTAAAAACGAGTTTTATTTCCAAATATACGAGCTTAAGAATTCTCGTCCTTCTCCATAGCACGTTTCAGAATATTTTTATCGAGTTTCTTTTTTCCGTATTTTTTCTTTGATTTTTCCATCAATTTTTCGCTCGGTTTTTTCTCCAACTCTTTATACCACATTGACCATAAGATTGAACGCAGCGGTAAAGTATACTGAATAAGAATTTGTGCCAGCATGGTTTGAACGGTAAAAAGTGCAATATCCGATTTTGGAATAATACCGAGCCCGTATTTTTCCAAATTTATTTCCGGCAGCTGCTCAATAAGAGGAACTAGCATGCCGGAAAAGAAGTTATTAATTCCCGAAATATCAAATAACTTTACAAAAACCTGAGGAATAAAAATATAAGTCAAAGCCCCGACGAGTGCAATAAGCATAAAGGTCGATGCAAAGTGCCCTTTAATCAAACTCAAACTTTTTCTAACGCATCCCAATGGAGAAACGTCGGGTTCAAAGGTAAAAACCTGAAATACTAGCACAAAATATACAGCAAGTATTGCACAAATTACCCAAAACAGCGGGCACACGGCTATAAGAGAAAATATTCCGAACAAAAACCACAGTCCTATAAACGGAATTGTTCTTCTTTTTATCAACTCTGTATGAGCATCAAAATCATAAACCCGCCCGGATTTTAACATATTATCAAGCATGGAATTTATCGCACCATACGCAACAAGATATTCCCAAAAAGCTTTGACAAATATTGCAAGCCCCGGCAGCGTTATAACAATTGAAATCAAGATTAAGAAGGTAAAGTTATCAAAAAGTGAAAACCTCTCAATAAGAGCGGGGAGATTTGCCGTATAAAAAAAAGTTACAAGAAAAACAAGCCCCAACCCTGCTATTTGTCCCAGAACAGGGAATGTCATATATTTTACAAACTTATCAAAGTTAGAAAAATACAATCCGATTGATTCCGTAAAAATTCCCATAGGAGTCTGAGTTTTTTTTGTCATATTTCCTTCCTTTTTGTAATAGAATTATTGTAGTATAAAATTATGAAAAATTTAACAGAAGCAGATTATAAATCAGGAAAAGTCGATTTACATATACATTCAAATTACTCTGACGGGAAGGCAGATTTCAAAGAAATTATTGATAGTGCAAAATCAAAGGGTTACAGATTAATTTCAATTACGGACCACAATACCGTAGAAGGTCATAAAAAATTTCAGGACGAAATACTTATACCCGGAGTAGAGTTTGACTGTTGGTGCGGGTATGTGTTTATTCATCTTCTTGCATACGGAATAGACGTAAACCATCCCGAGCTTGAAAGTTTTATGGCAAAAACCGCAGCAGAGACAAAAGATGAAATTACAAGACTTTTTTCAAGGAGAAATGTCAAAAAACTTATCGCCGCAATTCATGCCGCCGGAGGAATTGCAGTACTTGCACATCCTGCCTGCTATTGGGCAATAAGCCTGGAGAGATTGGTAAAAAAATTGATTTCCTACGGACTTGACGGAATAGAAGTTTATTATCCGTATCCGAGATTTAGAAAAATCGTTAAGTTTCATTCTTCAAAAGATGTGATAAAAATTGCCGAAAAATATCCGCAATTGATAAGAACGGGCGGGACGGATTTTCACGGTGAACAATTTTAAATAAGACAATCGGCTATATATTTACCACCCGATTTGATAATTCTTTTTAAGATTTGATTGCAATAACATGTTCAAGTCAGATTTTTAAGGAGGATTTATGGGCAATAACATTTACACAGCCCCTGTTTATAAATTGGAGGAGCTTAACAATATTTTTATAGAAATGACTGCAAAAAATTGCAACCAGAGGTGTGCAGGATGTTATATCGACTTTCCTACAAGCAAAAATATTAAGGATTTTATCAGCATAGACAGAATAAAAGAAGCCCTTAGTGACACAAGACATGAAAATCTTTATTGTATTTATTTAAGCGGGGCAGAGCCGATGACACACCCGGATTTTAATACAATACTCAGAATGTGTTTAAAAAGATGTAACGTTTGTATATGCACAAATGCAAGTTTTTTAAATGAAAAGAAAATAAGATTTTTAAAAAAAGTGGAAGACGAAGGCAGCACTCAAATATTTTTTAAAGTGTCTCTTGCGCACTATAGCGAAATCGAAAGCGATAAAATAAAATACAGAGGAAATTACAGGCAGACTATACATGCCCTGAAAAATCTTTGCAGATATAATTTTACATCAGTTCTCAGTATCCAAAACTATTATAACCTTGATTCAAAAGAACTCTTTGAGAGATTTAACCAAATATTTAAAGAACAGGAAATAACAAACACTGATATACAAATTACTGCCTCACATCCTCAATTTGATGAAAAAAATTATTCAACACCTTCTAAAAAAACCGACTGCATGTACGGAAGGACTCTTTCACAAAACGGAATTTATACCTGCCCGTTTTTAGGAAATGACTACAGAGGAAGGGTCGGAAGTTCTTTTAAGGATTATTCAAAAACCGTATGTGCGGAAACGGATTTTTGTGCCACATGCTCAAAAAACAATAACTTCATGTTTACTGTTGGATAAGTTATATAAAGCTTATATAAAGGACTTTAGATAAAATATCCGCCAAATGATAGTTAAATTTTGTAACATTATTCCGCTGAATTAATACTAAAGAGTTACTTTTCTGATAAGATTATGTTATAAATAATAATGTAAAAATATATATTAAACACGAGAACGAATGGAGGCAAAAATGTCAGTAGGACAATTCGTATTTATGTTACACAGCCACCTGCCATATTACAGGAAAGCAGGAATGTGGCCATTCGGAGAAGAAAACCTCTACGAATGTATGGCAGAAACTTATGTACCTCTGCTTAATGCTATTTCAGAATTGTATGATGAGGGAATTAAGGCAAAATTAACTGTCGGTATTACACCTATTCTTGCAGAGCAATTAAATGATGAACATTTACAAAACGGATTTGTCGAATATATTGATTCAAGGATTGCTTCTGTATCAAAAGATTTGGACAGATATCCCGACCCGAAAGTGGCACACTCTCAACACTTAAAATATCTTGCCAAATACTATTTTGATTGGTGGAACAAATTAAGAGATGATTTCGTTAATAAGTACGAAAAAAATCTTATAAAATATTTTAAAAAGTATCAGGATTTAGGTTGTATTGAAATTACAACATCAGGTGCAACCCATGGTTTTTCGCCGCTTCTTGCAACTGACAACAACCTGAATGCACAATTCAAAGTCGGGCAGGATACAACAAAAAGATTGTTCGGCAAAAAAGCTATGGGAGCTTGGCTTCCCGAATGTGCTTACCGTCAGGGCTATGAATATGTCGGCAAAGACGGTAAAAAACATTGGAGACCCGCTATAGAAGTTACGCTTCAAAACAATGACATTCAATATTTCTTTACGGAATCGCATGTTATTGAGGGCGGAAATTCTATAGGAAACAGACGTGTTATAGGTATGTACGGTAATATTGAATATATTCCGTTGCCTGAAAGACCTGCGACCGGATATGATACTTATTCGGCATATTGGTTGCCGGATGCACAGGTTGCGGTTATGGGACGTAATGACAGAGCCGGATATCAGGTTTGGTCGGCTGCAGACGGATATCCCGGAGACGGATGTTTCAGAGAATTTCATAAAAAAGATGATAAATCGGGTATGCACTATTGGAGAATCACATCACCTACGACGGATTTAGGAGATAAGATGCTCTATGACCCGGTTCTTGCAATGAATAAGGTTAATGAGAATTCTGACCATTACACCACATTGATTTATCACTTATTAAACGATTACAAGCTTGCCACGGGAAAAGAAGGTTTGGTCATGGTATCTTTTGATACGGAACTTTTCGGACACTGGTGGTTTGAAGGCGTTGAATTTATCAAGCAGGTAGTTAAGAAATTCAATAATTACCTTCCTGAAATTGAAAGAATGACAGCGGGTGAATATATTACCAAATATCCGCCTAAGGAAGCTATTCAAATTCCTGAAAGCTCTTGGGGACAGGGCGGTCATTTCTATGTATGGATGAACCATTTAACTGAATGGATGTGGCCGATTATTCACTCTTGCGAAAAACGTATAACGGAGATTGCGGACAGGTATCCAGAAATACCGGAAAACAAGCTTTTGCACAGAGCATTAAACCAATTGGCAAGAGAAAATTTACTTCTTCAAAGCTCGGATTGGCCGTTCCTGATTACAACATGGCAAGCTAAGGATTATGCAACGGACAGATTTAACGAACATGTTGACAGGTTCAGTTTAATTGCAGACATGATTGACTCGGGAAATATTGATGATAATAAACTGAAAGAAATTGAAAGTATTGATAACTGTTTCCCTGTTATTGATTACAGAGTTTATCAATCAATTGAAGAAGGCTTGATTCCGCAACAGGAAAAGAAACTTGCACCTCTGTATCAATAAATAAAAAACAAAAATAAAAAATAGTCAGAAAAGAACCGAAGTATTTTTCGGTTCTTTTCCGTATAGACTAAGTCAGAAATCAATGATAGAATAAAAATGTAAAAATAAAAAGTAAAGAGAGGGTTAATTTATGAAAAAGAAATCAGGTTTTACTCTTGCGGAGATATTAGTTACGCTTGGTATAATCGGAATTGTTGCGGCACTCACTACACCGTCACTTGTCGGTAGCTACCAAAAATCAAAGATAGGTCCTACGTTAAGAAAATTTATGAATACAATTGAGACCGCTAATCAGCATATTATGGGAAATGAGGATGTAGACAAATTGTCAGTAGCAGCTACAACAAGCGAAGAATATATGGAAAAATTGGCGAAGTATTTAAAAGGTTCTCTAGGACGAAAAGATGACGGTTCTGTTGGTACACTACAAGATGCGTCTTTAGATATTTATAACTATAGTGGAAATTCATCAAGAACCCCCACAACTGATATACCATTCTATACCTTTGCAACGGGAGATGCCTTTGCTCTGGATTTTTATGATTCATCTACAATAAGCACCAACAAGCAATACGCAAGAGATTCTTATAAAGGAATTGTTGCGACTATATGGTATGATATAAACGGATTAGAAACCAAACCTAACAGAATCGGAAAGGATGTATTCTTATTCTATCTTGATAATAACGGAACATTAGTCCCCTACGGAGGCAGACAATATGGAAATGCATACAGTAATGCAAATGCCCAACAATTATGGAAAGAAGCCGGGTCTGACGCATGCAATGAGGACTCCGTCAACTATGGTCTTACCTGTTCGGGTTCAATTGCTGATAATGATTGGAAAGTTATTTACGAATAAAAAAGAGGCTTAAATTTTTGTTGGGCTATGCCCAACCTATTTTTGAATAAAATACTTACCCTTGCTTACAAGTTCCTGTCATTTTTATTAATTGTTTTCTAATATACCGAGGAATTCCCTCTCCTTACAGGAGAGGGGTAGGGTGAGGTGTCAAGCTACAAGTTAGTGAATAGTGAATAGTGAATAGTGAGTAGTGACTAAGTGACTAAGTGACTAAGTGAATAAGAAGTTAACATTTAAAAGATTCTTCTCCTACATTTACCCCCATTTACCCCCCTTCTACAATTTCTACTCCGTCATCCGTGACAAATTGTATTCCAAACTTTGCTCTAAACAGGTATCTGACGGTATTACTCTGGATTTCATACATCATCTTGTTAAACAGATCATAAGCCTCTTTTTTGTACTCTATAAGAGGATCCTTCTGACCGTATGCCCTTAGCCCTATACCGTCTTTAAGCATATCTATATTATGCAAGTGGTCAATCCACTGATTATCAACAACCCTGAGAAGAATGTCTCTTTCCAAAGAACGCATTATATTATCAGCGGCAAATAATTCCTGTTTCTTAAATGACGGGTCATACTGTTCGGAAATTGTATTATAAAATCCGATAATTTCTTCCTCATGCCCTTTGTAAGCTTTTTGAGCAGCTTCTCTTAAAGAATCGTATATTCTGTGATAACGATAATTCTTTATATCATCAACTGAAATATACGAAAGCTGAGGAATAGTTGAATGCAGTTCTTTTATAAGAGTATTTAAATCTTCCTGAATATATTCTTCAGGGTTCATCTCAGGCGTAATATAACTCTTCAAGAGCCTGTCAATTTCCCTGTCTATCATATATTCTATATCACCCCTTAAGTCCTTACCCTCAAGAACCTTTCTTCTTTGTGCATAGAATTTTTCTCTTTGAATATTCATAACATCGTCATACTGAAGTACATTTTTACGGATATCAAAATGATAAGTTTCCACTTTCTTTTGGGCAGACTGAATTTGTCTTGTTATAAGAGAAGATTCTATCGCCATATCCTCTTCTACATTAAGCATATTCATCAATCCAGTAATCTTATCTCCGCCGAAAATTCGCATAAGATTATCCTCCAGAGATAAGAAAAATCTTGTAGACCCGGGATCACCCTGACGAGCCGCACGCCCTCTCAATTGGTTATCAATTCTTCTTGATTCATGTCTTTCGGTACCGATTACGTGAAGTCCGCCAAGTTCAACGACTTTGGCATGTTCTTTCTCCGTAATCTCACGAGCCTTCCTCAATGCTTCATTCTTCAAGTTTTCGTAATCTTTATCCCCTGAAGCGATTTTTTTCTTGTCTAACTCCTCCTTTGCCAAAAACTCGGCATTACCGCCCAAAAGGATATCGGTACCACGTCCCGCCATATTGGTGGCAATTGTTACGGCTCCGACACGACCCGCCTGTGCAATAATATAAGCCTCTCGTTCGTGCTGTTTCGCGTTCAAAACATTGTGTTTTATCCCCTTTTTATTCAGAAGAGCCGAAATATACTCGGATTTTTCTATACTTACCGTACCAACAAGCACCGGACGACCAGTCTTATTTTGTTCAATAATATCCTCCACAACCGCATTGTATTTCGCCTTTTCCGTCTTATATATTACATCGGGATAATTAATTCTTATATCAGGTTTATTTGTAGGAATGACTGTAACCTCAAGGTTATAAATTTTCCCAAACTCAGCCTCTTCCGTCATAGCAGTACCCGTCATACCTGAGAGCTTCGGATACAGTCTGAACAGATTTTGGAATGTAATACTTGCAAGAGTCTGGGTTTCATCCTGAATTTCCACACCTTCTTTTGCCTCTATCGCCTGATGAAGCCCGTCCGACCATCTTCTTCCGGGCATCAAACGTCCCGTGAATTCATCAACAATCATGATTTCACCGTCTTTTACAACATAATCCGTGTCTCTGGTAAATAATTCTTTTGCTTTTAGTGCATTTAACAAATCATGTGCATACTGATTGTTAATATCAAATAAATCTTTACACCCTATAATTTCCTGGGCTCTGTCTATACCTTCCTCAGTCAGAATAACGTTCTTGTTCTTCTCGTCAACCTCATAATCAATATTTTTTTCCAACTGCGGAGCAACCTTTGCCATTAATGTATACGTATCGGCTGATTTTTCAACACGCCCGCTTATGATAAGAGGAGTCCTTGCCTCATCAATTAATATACTGTCTACTTCATCTATGATTGCATAATTAAAAGGACGCTGTACCAACATATCTTTTGAAGCAGCCATGTTATCCCTCAAGTAATCAAACCCGAACTCGTTATTAGTTCCGTATGTAATATCACAAGCATACGCCGCACGTTTTCTTTCGAACTCTTCGGCATCATGCTGATTAGAAAGAATAACTCCGACACTCAAGCCCAAAAACTTGTAAATTTGTCCCATCCATTCGCTGTCACGTTTTGCCAAATAGTCGTTTACCGTAACCACATGCACACCCTTCCCCGTAAGTGCATTGAGATACGCCGCCAAAGTCGCAACAAGGGTTTTACCCTCACCGGTCCTCATCTCCGCAATGTGACCGTTATGTAAAAAATACGCACCTATTAACTGTACGTCAAAATGACGCATATTTAAAACCCTTTTACCCGCCTCTCGCACAACCGCAAACGCCTCAGGTAAAATTTTATCAAGAGCTTCCTTCTCTAAAATTCTGTCCGCCTTCTCGTTATCAGACGTCGGACGCTTTGCAAGAATTGCTTTAAATTCGTCAGTCTTAGCCCTCAATTCTTCATCCGTAAGCTTTTCCAACTCCGGCTCCAAAGCATTTATGTGGTCAATTACACCCTGTATTTTTTTGATTTTTTTCTCATTGGGATCGCCCAAAAGTTTAAGTAAAAAGTTTATCATATTTATCCTCTCCAATATTTATAATAACACAAACACAGTTATATACCACCAAGAGGGAGGGTAAATATAAATGGGGGGGGGGAAATGGGGAGGGGGAGAAATATAAGAGAAAAATCTCCTTGAAATGTTCCTCATTCTTGGAAAAATGTAAGGGGTAAATGGGGGTAAATGTAAGAGAAAAATCTCTTTTCAAACATACCGTCATTTAGAGGGAGTAAAACGACTGATGAATCTCCTTCAAATTTACCGTCATTTAGAGGAATAAATGTAGGAGAAGAATCTTTTAAATGTTAACTTCTTATTCACTTATTCACTTATTCACTTATTCACTTATTCACTTAGTCACTTAGTCACTTAGTCACTTAGTCACTTATTCACTTAGTCACTTAGTCACTTAGTCACTTATTCACTTAGTCACTTATTCACTTATTCACTTAGTCACTTAGTCACTTATTCACTTATTCACTTAGTCACTTAGTCACTTAGTCACTTAGTCACTTATTCACTTATTCACTTAGTCACTTATTCACTTAGTCACTTAGTCACTTATTCACTTATTCACTTAGTCACTTATTCACTTATTCACTTAGTCACTTATTCACTTAGTCACTTAGTCACTTATTCACTTATTCACT
>CALUTM010000050.1 GCA_944323705.1 Candidatus Gastranaerophilales bacterium | reverse complement strand
AATTTTATTTTAATGCTAATTTTAAAAAATCAAATTTTTTTAATGTTTATTTAATTTTTTGGAAACCTTTTCAAAAACTTCATCAAAACTTTCTATTGGCTCCAGGCGGTATCCGCAGTGTGCCGCAAGAGTCCCGCCCATATTAAAAAGTTCCTCCTGCGGATACCGCCTGCATATTCCGGGTCTTGATTTATGGATGGTGCATTTGTTGGTTGTTTTGTCAAGTTTTGTACACTCAAATACAAGCCCCGTTTCGTCTTTATCGATAATCTTTAAGTAAGTATAAAACGGATGGAGCAGCTGTAATTTTTTAAACTCCTCCTCTGTCTGAATAACATTCTTATGCTTCACGTAGATTTTTTGGCAGCATCTGCCGCAAGCATTACAGGAGCCTGTCCGATAATATTTCTTCCTCAGTACATAAAGATAAAAAAATTTTTTTAGTTTTTTAAACATTTACCACTCTTGATTTTGCCAATTTATACTCGGAGGAGTTTTCATTTGAAAGCAGCATAACTTTTGAAAAATATTTGTTAGCCTTTCTGTAATCACCGTCCGCGTATAATTCTCCGCCCTTTTCCAAACACGCTTTTATAATTCTTGCCTCGGGATTCAGGAAGGATTTCAACAACTCTACCCTCTCTCCGACTTCTTTTTGCATGCCATCATTCAGAATGATGGTATTTTCATACTCCATAAGTGCCATGTGGTAGTTGTTATCGCCATAATATTTATCGCCCCATTCTTTGTGTCCCCGATAACTCAACTCGTCAAACGCGGAATTCAATTCCTTGATTAAGTGCAAAGTTCTCAAATATTCTTGCTGGTTGTGCAAAACTAACGGTAAAAGCCGTCTCATGGTACAATAGGCGGAAGTATAGTCGCCCACATTAATAAAGACGGAAGAAAGTTTTTGCAGAACATCAAGCGATTTATTGTCCAGACACAACGCCTGCTTCAGATAAATAAGTGCATGCATATTGTCGTTCTCTTCCAAATAAACCTTGCCTAACAAATGGTTTATATCAAAACTCACAGGCAGATTTTTTACCGCAAACGTCAGATACTCAATAGCAGTTTTATTATCCTTTACCGATATCGCCCTTTGTGCTTTTTGGAAAAATTCCCTGCCCAGTTCGTTACACTTATCAATACTCTCCTTAATTGCCGAATAAGACCCGCCCTTATCTCTGGCATACTTCAAATATTTTTCATAATAAAAAACCGACTGAAACTTCATACCCTTAGAAAAATATGAAGTTGCAAGATTTAAGCAAACCGCCTCATCATCAGGCTTGTAGGCGTACGCATTCGCCCAGTACTCTATTGCCCTGGTCAAATCCTCTTTCTTATAAAAAATATTTCCCAAATATAAGTAAGACGGATTTTTAAACCCCTCCAAGCTCACTGACTTTTTAAAATATTCTTCCGCAGGCAAATATTCGTTCAATTTGTAATAGCATCTGCCGATTTCATAGTAAAGTTTGTAAGACATGCTCGTATTCAGCATATCCAAATAAATCCTTAACGCTGCATTATAGTCACCTTTTGAATAGTTTGACTTGGCAGCTTCAAACTTTTTATTCTCCAAATCGGAGTTATCCTGCACATAAAAATCCGACGATACCATAGCTGTATTTTACCACATCTACAGTTCTAAATCATCCCACAATTTAGAATTCGTTACAAGCTCCGACAAAACATCATCTTCGTATACGTCAACAACTCCCTCATTAAACAACTCTTTCATTTTTTCGAGGTGAGATGTATCCTCCGGGTTGCTTGTTGCAATTTTTGTAAACTTATTTATATCCAAATCCCTCTGAAAAAGCTCCATTGCGTTGGATGATATTTCCGTTTTATCTACATAAGGATTTGAAATCGCATTATTTTTTTGAAGATTAGCACGCACAGACGCAAGATTAATCACATTGTTAAGATTGCTGAGCTGTGAGTTATATAAAACATCTTTGTTACTGTCGTTTATGTTATTGAACATGAAGCCCTAATCCCCCCAATTATTTTTCTTTTAATTATTATACATTTTTTGGAGTTTGTTATCAACCAAACGGAGGAATTTTAGGCTGTTATATCAAAATTTGCGTTCCGAGCATTATCCTGTGAGAATCTTTCGCCGCATCGTTCTGACAGAATACGTAATTAAGAATTAAACGCAAGCCCTGACCTTTTATAAAATAATTTAAACCGACAGAATATTCTCTCTGGTTATTGTTGGCAATTTCTCTGTTTGGATCAAACTCATCATATCGGGCAAGAATTTGGAGCTTTTTAGTAAGCATATATCCGATTGTAGTGTAAAACCCGCTTGCATGAGTATCAACCGAACGCCCCAGAGGTCCGTTATATCCGTTCGCCTGTGCCCATTCAAAATTTGCCATAAAACGTTTGTATTCATATTGTATATGTGCACCCACAACGCAAAAATTGTTGTCTCGATGCCCTGCATCCATACTTCCGCCAATTAGTAATTTACCGTATTTACCGTCGGTTTTACCCAGAGGTTTTAAGTCAACTCTTCCTATAAATTCAGCACCGGGAAAAAATTCCTGAAAATAAGTATCCGACGAATACACACCAAAGTCGTACCCGAGCAAACTGTAATCACCGCTTATTCTTGCACCGAGTTTACGAACGGTACCGAAATTTCTTGAGATTTGTGCACGAGCCAAAAACGGCAGTACAAAAGGCCCGTAAGCACCCTCCATACCGACGGGAGGTCTTGAATGTCCTACCAATATTCTGTGATGCGGAATCTTGTTCGTCGCTATATACATATCTGCAAAAAGATTCTGTATAACATTTCTCTCTGAATAAGGAGAAATATTAAACATAATTCTAAAATCGCCGTTATTATTTTTTAAATAGCCGTCATAGCCAACGTTGATAGTATTTATATCATAATGATTTGTGGTATGCTCAGAGCCCATACCGCCTTCCGTAAACTGCAAACCGATATCACCGTTATACCCCGCCCATAATTGCGTTCTGTCCCAAATCGAATCTTCATCAAACTTATGGGTTAAAACGTTTTCCAAAAGATAAGTCGGTTTATCATACTTATCCACCTCTAAATGATAAACATCCTGCAATTTTTCCTTCAAGCTCTTTTCTTCCGCAGGACTTTGCTGCTCGGAAACGGACAGTGCTTGAGGAGCCTCTATTTCGGGAGTCTCGAGTACAACTTCCTCCAACTTCTGCTCCTTTGAGGCAAATACCGGAAGTGTAAATGTAATTGCTATTATCGCCAGTAAAATCTTCTTTTTCATAACTATATTTTTATATATTATACAAAAAAAGACCAACTCTCCAAACAGAATTGGTCTTTTAATAAAATTAATGATGTCGACGTTCTTCCCTTAAATATGCTGTCCAGAACAAAAGTACAACAAATACAAAAGCACCGACAATATTACCCAATGTGACAGGTATTAAATTATGTACAAAGAAACCTTTCCAGGTCATTGTAGCCAATTGTTCGGGAGTCATGCCTGACGCTGCAACAATTGACGGAATATGTTTCATCAAGATTCCGTTTGGAATAAAGAACATATTGGCAATACTGTGTTCATAACCTGATGCGACGAATGTCATTATCGGGAAGAATATTGCAAATATTTTACCGATAACACGTTTCGAAGTCGAAGCCATAAATATAGCCAAACATACCAACCAGTTACATAAAATACCTCTGAAGAAAGCCTCTCCGAATGTCAGATTAATTTTAGAGAACGCCGTTTGCATTGCAGTAACCCCGACCGCGTCTCCGCCGTTATGTCCCATGCCTGCTCCGTATACAAGTCCTGCGACAAGTATTGATCCTAAAAAGTTTGCGATATAAACAACTGTCCAACTTCTGAGGAGTTTCCACAAACTTATTTTCTTTTCCAAAACGGCAAAAGTCATCATTACATTACCCGTAAATAGTTCGGCACCCGTTAAAGTTACGAGCATCAAACCGGTTGCGAATGTCATTGCACCGATAAGTTTTGTAAATCCCCAACCCATGTTTGAATCGCCTGTCATAACAGTCAGAGAAACTTGGGCACCAAACGCAATGAATGCACCTGCGGCAATTGCAAGCGTAAACATTTTTGTCTTACTATAGTCTGCCTTACCTATCATAACATTGTCACTGATTTCGTGCACTGTAGCACTGGGGGTAAGACTATCAATAGTGGAAACTGTCTTTTCTTCTTCCATTTTATTCTCCTTCTCATAAGTGTTTCGGGCAAAACAAGAACTGTTTCGGGTTTTATGAAACCTGAATTTAACGGGCTTAATTAACTACTCATATTCCGAATTTAAAATGTTCTTGCAGCCAAAAACAAATGTTTTTAGTCTAAATCCTTATTGATAATAGCACTTGAAAAAATGATTGCAAGAGGTATATTTTTGCAGCTCTAAATTAGTATTCAAGTTAATAAATCATTAGTATAAATTGTTAAGTATCAGTCTAACAAATCACTGTTTTTGCATAGGTACCCGCGACAGCCAACAGCGACTGGTTGTTGGATATACCACACACCAATCGTTACAAATCTTAATATAAAGGCAACTTTTGTAAAAATAATGTTTTTATATATATATGGCTAGTGTGAATTTTCAAAACGTAAATATTTACCCTGCGGCAGGTGTTCAACAAAAGAAAGCGGTAACACCCCCGGAAACTGCACCTGTCTCCAAACAAACTCCAGCATTCAGGTCAGTCGCATATACCTCCCCGGTTACGGTAAGAACACACCTGACTACAAGAGATGAAAAGAAAAAATACGAAGAACTCTCAAACGAATTAAATTTGGAATACAGAAAAAAGCTTGAATATGCACTAAAATCAGGGCAGCTCTTAAAAAATAATTCTAATGACAAAAGTTCCGTACTTGATAATTTGCACAAAATTATTAAGGAAGAAAGAGATCCGGGATTAGATAAGATAACAATTTTGCAGGAGTGTTTGGACATCCTTGCAAACCCATACGTCATAACACAAACCTGTGAAGATATACCCGCTCAGTATAAAAGACAGGTAATAGGCTTAATAACTAATCTCTCGGAAGATCCTAAAAAAATTGCGGAAACAAAATGGGAGCTTGATAACATGCACACGGGAACATGTCCCGCTGCAAGTATTGAGTTTGACTTAGCAACAAAACATACTGCCGAATTTTTCAGAATGGTAGAAGGACTCACTTCTCCTAAAAATGAAGTTGCAAAAGTCATAAAAATGGATAACCTGTCAGAAAAATCTTCTGACGCTATTTGGCTTCTGACAAAATTCAAAACTCCCCATGTTATGCAAGATTTTGATACAGCAGTTGTACTTTTAAAACCGGATGATAATGCAATAATAAGAGCACGTATTCAGAACCATCACAGAGACAAGGGAGAACGTTCAATAATAGATGTATTAATGCAATCAACATTAATGCAGCTGGGCTCACAACAAACATACGACTCACTCACGGATAAACGTGCTCCAAACGCCTGGACTCAGGAAGACGGCGGACTAATCGATTTTGAAAAAACATACGTAGAATCCGTTGTTGAAGATAAAAACACAACCTCCGTTACATACCAAATTGTTGACGAAAACGGACGATTAAAAGGATATGAAAAAGATTTTAATACAATAAAAAAACAGCTCCTTGATACTTTAAAATCCGGGAATAATATTATAATCGGCTATACCTGGCCTGACCCCGAAAACGGAAACAGGCTTGCAGGGCATGAAATTACCATAGTAGGGTACAAAACAAACGAAAAAGGAGAAGGCATTTTCGTTTGTCAGGACTCTGACGATGATGTTGCCGCTCCGATAGAATTAAGCGAAAAATTCCTCCTGCCAAAAATTCACCATGCCGGATTGCCCGATTCGATTGCCTCAAGAGATTTTAAATACGAGGACAGTTGGAAAGTAGGAGTCGACGATTTTCAGGAAATGAAAAAACAAGCTAGAGCTTAAATAATTCTTTAGCATTGTTAAAAAGCAAATCCTCAAAGAGTCCCGTATCTCCAAAATATTCCGTAATACTTGACTTAAAAAGTTCCAAATTTTCACGGTACATTTCTTTTCTCAGGTTGTGTTCACCAACAGGAGCATCGGATGCCCACATTATACGATGAGTATAATCGCCCTTTGAAGTGTTTTTTAAGGCATCAATAAGCATAATCGTATCATCGATATCAACCCAGGAAATATCCGTATATAATGTTGCACTTTCCTCTTCTATTGATTCAACCATAATTTCGATTGCAGCCTGATGCGAACTCCTCGGTCCGGTCGAGAGATGACCTAAAATTATCGGAACTTTCGGGAACTTTTTTGCCTTTTCGTAGATTAAAATCGGCGATGAAAAACGTGATTTTATATGTCCCGAATGATAAAGACAAGGTTTACCGAACTCTTGTGCCAAGCTCAAATAATCGTCATACTTATCGGAATTCGCCGCAAGTTTTGTAAACTCGGGATGAAATTTCAGCCCCACAAACTCATCGTGCTCTTTAAGGAGCTTTCTGATTTTATCCGCATTTTCAGTTCTTTCAACCTGACAAACAGCAAGAGGCTTCAACCGGGGGAACTTTTCAGAAGCCCTAAGCATATCAAGGTTTGACTCAATCTCATCTTGTCGCGTATAAGCATCAATCCCCGCCAAATTAGAACAAATCCCTATATTATCACCGATTATATCCAATAAAAACTCGGGAGGAAACTCTCCCCAAAAAGAATTTCCTATATGCACATGGGAATCAATTATCATACTTAATTCCCCTTGTTATCGCCTCCAAAATTCTTTTAACTTTCACTATCTCAATCCCCTTAAAATCTTCCTGTATTTCGTTTGAAGCGGGGACGATTATACGTTTAAAACCAAGTTTTTGTGCCTCATTAATTCTCTTTTCTATATGATTTACTGCCCTAATTTCACCCGAAAGCCCAATTTCACCGATTATAGCCGTCTGAGAGTCAAAAACAACGTCTCTGACACAAGTAACAATAGCAAGAGCAATCCCCAAATCCGCAGCGGGTTCGCTTACATCAATTCCCCCGATTACATTGACATACACATCCTGCTTTGACAGATTCAGACCTATCCGTTTTTCAAGAACCGCAAGAATTTGAAGCACCCTTCCCGTATCAACGCCGTTGGCAATTCTTCTCGGAGCAGGATAAGGCGTAGTTCCGACAAGAGCCTGAATTTCAACAAGTAAAGGTCTTGTTCCCTCACTGGTTACGATAATCGTGCTCCCCGGAGTCTGTGTTTGGCTGTATTCCTTTAAGAATAGTTCACTTGGGTTTATGACCTCACTTAAACCATTCGTTCCCATTTCAAAAATACCGACTTCCGCAGTATTTCCAAAACGGTTCTTTATTGAACGCAAAATCCTGTATGTTTTGGTCTTATCGCCTTCAAACTGAATAACTGTATCAACCATGTGTTCAAGAACTTTTGGGCCCGCAATATTACCTTCTTTCGTAACGTGTCCTATTACAATTATAGAAATATTTTGAGATTTGGCAGTCTGCATAAGCATATTGCAGCACTCTCTGATTTGCGAAACGCTTCCTGCCGAACTTTGAATCATAGTGGTATAAATAGCCTGAATACTGTCTATGATAACCAAATCGGGCTGCATATTTTCAATATGTTTTTTTATAAGTTCCAAATTCGTTTGAGGATAAATATACAGTGTGTCTGATTTTACTCCCAACCTTTCCGCCCTGAGTTTAATTTGTCCTGCTGATTCTTCGGCTGACACATAAAGAACTTTTTTATTATTCTTACACAACTCTCCCGATGTCTGTAAAAGAATAGTGGACTTGCCGATACCGGGATCGCCCGCAATCAAAACCAAGGAGCCCTGAACAATACCGCCTCCGAGGACTCTGTCAAATTCCGAAATATTTGTACTCATTCTAATCTCAGAATTCATTTTGATTTCACTAAGCTTCATCGGCGGGGTTGTATCAAATACTTCAGGCTCGGATTTTGAAACAGTTGAGGCAGAAATCTCTTCGACAAAAGAGCCCCAACTGCCGCATTCGGGACACTTACCCAAATATCCGGCAGACTCGTATCCGCAGCTTTGACATACATATTTTGACTTAACTTTTGCCATGTATTATTGATTCATCGGAATAATTAATTTCTGACCGATAGATAATGCATTCGGATTAGCCATTTTGTTAACTTCCTGAATTGCATTAACTTTATTCATATCGAAAGTACCGTAAAATCTTATTACAATGCTCTCCAAGGTATCACCCTCTTTAACAACATACTCCTCATTGGTTATGGTTATCGGAGCAGCTTTTTTGGAAGAAGCACTGTCGGCAGGAATAAACGTAAACTTGCCGGATTCCGCAGTAGCTCTTTTTACGGGAACTACCGTATCATCCTTAGGAGTAGAAACATTTATCAAAAGACTCACAAAAGTCGTAATAAGTAGTGTTATAATTACGCCCACAATCAAACCGGTTACAAAATACACTTGCGGAGCTTTTTCACTCTTAGTAGATTTCACCCCGAATGACTGCCACAGGGCATCAAGCTCACGGTTCTTACTCTGGGTTCTGTAAAAATCTTCGTCCTGATGTTCTCTGTTATAGCGGTTCAAAGCCTCCATCATGGCGACTTTTTCTCTGGTAATATTTGACCTTCTAAGAGTTGAGCTTTTCATAAATCCTCACCATTAAGTACTAATGAGAATTTAACATAAAATCATAAATAGTGCAAATTTGTAAATATTTTTATTAAATTTTGTTAAGATTTTTGGGGAGGGGGATGTATTGCTATTCTGAATAATTTTATATAGTTTTTGTTGGGCTTTTTAAAGTTAATATCTGGAAATGTCCGACCTTACTGCCATACGAATAATATAACCCAAATTAATTCTACTGACGAAAAACAAAATCAAACTATTGCCGAACAGCAGAAAATAATTGAGCAGTTAAGAAATAATAATGCTGAGCAGCAAAAGTTAATAGAGAACCTTGAAAAACGTATAGAGAAGCTTGAAAAGAGTAAATAAGTTTCTTTGTTTAGCCTCTCACGGGCTATCTTACGCCAAAGTGTTTTACACTTTGGCTTTTTCTTAGCTTAAAAATTCCAGTATATTTTTTAATACTTCATGCACAAAGGCTTCTTTCATTTCTACACGCGAAAGCTCAGGCGGGAGTTGTATTTTGTAAGTTTTATGTCTTAGCGGAGTATAGATTGTAGAGTACATCAAACCTACGGGTTTTTCCGGGGTTCCGCCTGTCGGACCGGCAATCCCGGTTGTGGAGACGCAAATATCCGCCTCAGTGACTCTATGCAGTCCGAGAGCCATTTCATAGCTGCATTCAGGACTAACGGCACCGTATTGAATCAGAGTTTCCGTTGTTACTCCGAGGATTTTCTGCTTTGCAGTGTTAGAATATGTGACGAAATTTAAGCGGATATATGAAGAACTTCCGCTTACGTCCGTGAGTTTAGAGCTTAGCAAACCGCCCGTACAGGATTCAGTTGTTGATATTGTTAAATTATTTTCCGTTAAAATTTTGCCGATTTGGTGTTCCATTAATACGTTGTCCTTGTTAATATAATTTCCGACTCTTTATTATAAAGATTGTGTTTGTACCAAACTCCTTCAAACTCACCTTCGGGTGTAAAGAGGTATTGGCAATCTTTAGATACAAAATAGATTGCACTTACGGGCTTGCCGGAGATTCTGTATTGGATTGAATAATACGGGTAGTCCGGGTATTCGCCGTATATGAAGTCAACATATTTTAAATTTCCCAGAGCATCATAATAGTAAGCTTTTGAAACATCTTTTTTGTCTTGAAGAGCGTACATGTATATATGTTTCATGTTTTTATAATAAAACGCAGAGATATTGTTACCCTGAAATTCTTTGTAGCCCGCAGAAGCCGCAAGATAATTTTCAACACGGTTCTTATCTTTCAGTTTGTCTTTAAACTGAGATTTAAAATCTTTTTGCTTCTCTACAGGATTTTCAAATATTATGTCTCTTACTTCGCTTATTATTGCTTCTTTTTCAACTTCAGATTTGTTAATCCAGTCATATTGAATATCAGCAATATAAATATCGTTGTAATTCGCAAAAACAGCAGTCTGTGCCAACAATAAAATTGTTATAATAAATTTTTTCATACGTTCTCCTTTTTGATATGATGTTTCGCAGGTTTACCTGTATTTGCTGACAAAATTTATTCCTGCTCCTCAAAAAGTATACCATATTTGTGGTATAATTTCCTTATGGTAAGATTGTCCGATAAAAGTAACGTTGTTAAGACTTCACATTTAGTATTCAGGGTTCTGAAGTTTCAGGAGCTTTTTACCAAGATAGTAGAAGTAAATAATCCTGATAAAATGCCTTGTATTTATGCTATGTGGCATGCCCATCAATTTTGTGTGCACGGTATCAGGCACAGAGAGAAATTGCATGTTCTGGTGAGCCGTTCCAGAGACGGAGAAATAATTGCAGATGTTGTTGAAAGGTGGGGATTTAAGACCGTACGCGGTTCAAAAGGTAAAAAAGGTGCGGTGGAAGCTACAATGCAGATGATTTCTATTCTGAAATCGGGAGAAAATTGTGCAATGATGGTAGACGGACCCAAGGGTCCCGCCAAAGTTGTAAAAGATGGAGTTATTAAAATTGCTAAAATGGCGGGAGTTCCGATTGTACCCGTGTATTGGTATTCAAAGAACTTTACGTTTGCCAAGTTCCCGTCTTGGGATGAGATGAGATGTCCGATTTTTAAAACAAATTTAATTAACTTGTACGGAGACCCCATATACGTTTCGCAAGACGAGGATGAGGAAGAGGCAAGGATTAAATTACAAAAAAGTTTGGAGGAGCTTGAAAAAAATGCTCCGAAAGCTTTTGATGAGGTGTACAAATTCGGAATATGGCAAAGACGAAAATAAAGCTTCTTGCCGTTCAGATGGAATCGGCAATCGGTAATTTGGATTTAAATATAGCAAGCGTCAGGAATCTTTTGCGGGCGAATTTGGAAAAATTCGGCAACGTTGATTTTGTATTTTTACCCGAACTTTGGACGGTCGGATGGGATTGCCCCTCTCTTATTAAATGTTCGGAAACCCTTGAGGAAGCAGAGTCTGTTCGTATGCTAAAGTCAATTGCAAAAGAGTACGGTGTTAATATTTTTGGCGGGAGCTTTGTAAATAAGGTTGGCGACAAGCTATATAACACCTGTCCTGTTATAGACAGAAACGGAAATGTTATTGCTACATACGATAAAAATCATCTGTATTCATATAATGGTGACAGTGAAAACAGTTATATTACGGCGGGCTCAAATCCTGTTATTGCCGAAATCGAGGGGATAAAAATCGGTATCAGTATATGTTATGACATAAGATTTCCCGAAATATACAGACAATATAGAAAAGCGGGTGCGGATATTTTGGTCAATATGGCAGCGTGGCCGAAGTCGCGAAAGGTGCATTGGGATACTTTGACTGCTGCACGTGCAATAGAAAATCAGTCTTATATGGTTGCACTGACTCAAACAGGGCTTCTTGCAAACGGGAGTGAGAATTTGGGACATTCGATGATTATTGATTACGACGGCAAAATTCTTGATGAAATAAACGAGAATGAAGGCGGAATTTATGCCGAAATTGATTTGGAAAAAATGTATGATTTCAGAGCAAAGTGTACCGTTTTAAAAGATATAAAAGATTCGTACGAGGTAATAATAAAATGAAAAAGCTGTTAGTATTATTTTTTGTATTGTTTTTGGCTGTGAGTGTTAATGCAAAAACCGTAAAGCGGGATTTTTCGTCCGTTATTGATGAGTCGGAAATCGAAAAAAATGCTGTGGCGATTTCAATTAAGGATTACAATACAGGTAAACCCGTCTACGAATTGAACGAAAAAATACTTATGCATCCGGCTTCCGTTCAAAAAGTTTTAACTTTGATTCCTGCGATGGATGTTTTGGGTGATGATTACGAATTCTCGACTGAAATATATAAAAGAGGTGAGGATTCATACCTGATTAAGCTTGGTGCGGATCCGTATCTGTCAAGCAAGGATTTGAAAAAGCTGGTTAATAATGTCAGATTGGAGACAAAAAAAATCTATATAGATGACGGAATTTTAGAAAAAAAAGACTGGGGCGAAGGTTGGCAATGGGATGACGATATGAATACCCTTATGCCGCGTTTTAACTCTTACAATCTGGACAGAAATTTGTTGAAAATAACTGTTATGCCGACTGAGAAAGGGCAGCGGGCTTCTATTATTAATCCGAGCAAGTATCCGCTGGTATTTCTTAATAATGTTGTGACAGGAAGCTCAAACAGCGTAAAAGTCTCGAGGGATAATTCCGTCTCTGCCAATACCCTTACTCTTGAAGGGGCGGTAAACAAACCAGTTACGGTTTATATTCCGATTAATAATTTGAAAAGGTATTTTGATATAAAGTTGACAAGTGCTTTGGCGGATAAAAAAGTTTATTTGAAACAAAATTTTATAACCGATAAGAAAGCGGATACCGATGAGGA
>CALUTM010000049.1 GCA_944323705.1 Candidatus Gastranaerophilales bacterium | reverse complement strand
CTATATCCTCTTTGGAAACAATACATATATTTACTCATTTTTCAGCTTATTATACAAAATTATCTTGGACAGTAGTGTCACTCCTTCTGAATGACGAAAAGTTTTATAAAGTTAAGATTCTTCTCCCCCATTTACCCCCCCCCTGAATGACGGAAAGTGTGTGGTTGGACGTAGCCCAACAAAAAACTTTCTGTTACAAATCTTAATAAATTACTTTATATAGAGGATAGCTAATTCTTAATAAAACGTTACAATAGAATGAGACATGTTTTAGGACAGAGGGATGGAACAGGATACATCTTATAATAAAATTAAACGAGCTACGAACGAAGAGTTGGCAGAAATGTGGACTCGTTATTTTGCTGATAAGAGTAATAAAGAACTGCGTGACGCCCTTATCCTACAGTACATTTATCTCACAAGATACGTCGTTGGCCGTGTAAAGGTTGCTCTTCCTCCCACGTTTTCTTATGAAGATATTTCAAGCTATGGTGTGGAAGGCTTGATTGACGCGGTAGAAAAATACACCCCAAAAATGGGTGCCAGATTTGAAACATACGCTCTGGTCAGAATAAGGGGAAATATCATTGACAAAATACGTTCCCAAGACTTTTTGCCCAGAAGCGTCAGAAAAAAAATTAAAGATGTTAAGGAGGCTCAGGAAGAATTGAAGAAACAATTCGGAAGAGCAGCTACCAATACTGAAATTGCTAATTTCTTAGGGATAGAAAAAGAAAAAGTCGAGCAGTTATTATCTGACGACACGACTGTTACTTCAATATATGACAAGAAAGGTTCCGCTGACGGAGATATTGAAATTATTGATACGATTCAGGATTCGCATAATTTGGCTCCGCACGAAGAATTGGAAGAAAAGGACGTAAAGAAGGAACTGGAGAACGCTTTGAAAAGACTGCCCGAAAGAGAAAGAACTATTATGGTTCTCTATTATCACGAAAACATGACGCTGAAAGAAATAGGTGAAGCTATTAACGTTTCTGAATCAAGGATTTCGCAGCTTCACGCTCAAGCTATTATGAAACTGAAAAACCTGTTGAGCGAAAACCGCTCGGAAAGATTAAAAAGAAGCATTATTTAGTGCTCTTAAAACTTTATTAATCTTCTCACAGGCAGGTATTTCAAGCGAAATGATTTCCCCCTCAAAAGGCTTGGGAAAGGATAATTTGTAGGATTGAAGCACCTGCTCATCAGTCTTGATTTTTATTTTCCCGAAACCGTATAAGGTATCGTTGTATACGGGGTGCCCTATGCTTGAGAGGTGTACTCTTATTTGGTGCGTTCTGCCCGTAATTAACTTGACCTCAACCAAACTTACATCCCTGAACCTATTTAAGACCCGTACTTGCGAAATACTCTCTTTTCCGCCTTCCAGTATGCACATTTTATGCGGTTGGTGCGGATTACGACCTATGGGTTTATTTATACAAAACTCATCTTCTTCAATTATACCCTTTACAATCGCTAAATACCTTTTTTCTACTTTACCCTGCTTCATTTTATCAACCAAATATTGGTGTGTCCTGTTGTTCTTTGCAATCATAAGCAGCCCTGAGGTATTTCTGTCAAGCCTGTGCACAATGCCGCGTCTGTATTCACCGTTTATGTCAGACAAGTTTTCTCCATACTTGTACAAAAGTGCGTTAACGAGCGTGTCGCTTTTTTCTGTGGCGGTAGGGTGTGTAAGCATCCCCGAGGGTTTGTTTATTACAAGCATATTTTCATCTTCCCAGACAATATCAAGCGGGATATCCTCTGCTAAAATTTTATCGGAATCCATTAACGACGGAAGAATTTCTATAATATCCCCTTCCTTTAAGATATAAGACGATTTTACGGGGTTAAGGTTTACCAGTACGTTTCCCTTTTTTATTTCTGCCTGAATTTTTGAACGCGAAAAATCCTGCATATAATCTGCAAGATATGCATCAATTCTTTTTTCTTCTGTAAGTTCGTCGATTAATAATTTCATTTTTTATAATAATTATAACTATAGCAAAAACACTGAGATTAATAAAAATGTCCGAAATGTTAAACACCGGGAAATCAACAAAATTTAGTTTGAAAAAATCTCTTACAAATCCGAAAACTATCCTTTCGTACATATTACAGAAAATTCCCGAAATGAGCATTGAAACCCAAAAAATGGAAAATGTTGAAACTTTAGCAATATGTTTTATTAAATAAAATGCAATTCCTGCTGCAGCAAGAGCGGAAAAAATTATTAAAAAAGTCCTTGAGTCTTGCAGTATACTGAAGGCGGCTCCTGTATTTTGGACGAAAGTTAAATCAAAAACAGGATTTTCAGGCATACTCTCCGAAATTTTTAATATAATATCCGAAAAATACATATCAAATAAGATGAAAAAAATTGCAGATATTATAAAATATATAATTTTACTTCTCTTGGACATTTTTCTCCTCTGCTTTTTGAGGAATTACGTTTACTCTGGTAATTTGATACCCGAATCCCGTCAGGCTTAATTTTATGCTCAAATCCGTGATGTCGGCCTTTGTAAGTCCTATTGAAGCTACAATATATTCATTTACATTGTCGTTATTTGAAATGAATATTCTCTCCAAAATGTTGTCATCAGGGAATTTGCGAAATACTTCTTTTGCCTGCTTTTGGGGGTATTCGACCTTGTCATTTGCAATTGACGCAATGGCTATAGTATCCGCAGGCGGGACAAATTCTAATGATGCGGTATATTCGGTATTTGCCTTTATTTCTTTCGGTGCTGTGAGCTTTATATCTAAATCTTTAGCAGTTCCGTACAACATTGAAGTTGTTTCTGACAAAACCGAGTCGGATGTGACCTTCCACTTGCCGTCAATTTTCTTCAAATAATAAACGCTGTCAGCTTCACTTGTTAGAACTCCATCCATCTTTGCCATGACAGGAATCTCCGCAAATGATGATTCGGTAACTTCTACTGTTGCAGAATCGTTATCGACTGTAATATTTTTAATCTTTATGCCGTATTCAATGTCATCATAAGCAGACCAGATGTCTTTTACCAGTTTGGAGTATGTTTCAAGATTAAACCCGTCCGAATTTACGTAATTTTTATCGTATGTGGCTATAAATTTATCGAAATTCGTCCGATTTGCGTATCTGACCTGCGAGTTCAAAAGTGATTTAATTTTGCGGGTGTCGTTGTTAAACAGGTGAAACGGCGTGTCATCCGCTTGTGATATCGGAGTTATAAATGTCAATAATGTAAAAATTAATAATAACTTTTTCATACACTGAATTATACTCCAAAAATCCCGAAATATAAATAATCTAAACAAATGAGAAGCCTTTACAATCTTTCAAACGATATGTTATAATTATTGCAAAATAGGAGAGAATATGGCGACGGTTGATTTAGACAATGAATTTCTAGAATTATTCTTTAGTATTACTAATTCAAAGGTCCCTCAAAATGTAGAACTTGTTGATTTAAAGAAACAGCTTATCAATATTGTTGATACAATGAAAGAACTTAACGGAAATGCAAAACGTACAAATATGAATAGAGCCCTAAATCCTGCCGCTGCGGAAGATGAAGAACCGCAAGGTCCGGCTATACTTATTGTTGATGATTTGGGCGTTATTACTTATCAACTTAAAGTTTTGCTTTCACAATTTGAGTATGATGTCGATTGTTCACAGGAAATATACGATGCGGTTAATAAATATAAAAAACGTAAGTATGAATATGTTGTTATGGACCTGTTTATACCTACAGAACGTGAAGGTTTTATTCTTCTGACGGAATTGAAGAAAATGGCAGCCGCATTCGGAGTTAAAACAATCGTAGGTGTAATAACCGCATCTCCGCGTAAAGAAATTGAACAACAATGTAAGGCCCGCGGAGCAGACTTTTTCCTTGAAAAAAACAGCGATTGGCAAAACAGTCTTTTTGGAATAATGGACGGATATATTAACGCCGGAAAAGATAAGGAAGACTACTAATCAATGGAACAAAAATCAGTCTTTTCCGTAATATCTCCTATAATGGTCGGACCTTCAAGCTCTCATACCGCCGGTGCTGTAAGGTTAGGACTTATGGCAAGAAATATATATAAAGACAAGTTTAAAAAAGTTAAGTTTGTTTTGTATAATTCTTTTGCTACGACGGGTTTCGGTCACGGTACCGATAAGGGACTTTTGGCGGGTGTTCTCGGGTATTCTGTTGACGATGTTATTATAAAAAATATCTTTGATATAGTTGAGGATGTTGAATACTCTTATGAATACAGGCAGGATATTTCAAGACACCCGAATTCCGTTGATATAATATTTGATGATAAAATGACCGTCTCCGGGGATTCTGTAGGAGCAGGCGAAATCAGGATAAATAATATTAACGGATTTGCTGCAAATATTGATGGCTCGTATCATACGCTGCTTCTTATGTATAAAGATAAGCCCGGAATGATTTCTACAGTGAGCGATATTATACAGAAACAGAAAGTTAATATTGCATCTCTTCATTGCGACAGAAGTTCTAAAGGCGGTGTGGCTTCAATGTATGTCGCTTTGGATATTCCTATTGGGGAGGATGTTGTAGAGCAGGTAAAACGTATTAAGGATGTTTTTTTTGTAACTAATATCAGGAAATTAAAATAATGACTATATTATCATTTTCAGAACTGACGGAAAAATGTGAAAAAGAAAATAAAGCAATATACCAGATAACCCAAGAGGAAGAGGCGAAACTTCTGGAGGCTGAAATTGATGTTGTAAGGCTGAAAGTTTTGGAAGATTTGCTTGCAATGAAGGATTCCATAAAACATGGCTTGAAGTCTACCGAAAAATCAATAAGCGGATGGTGCGGTGATGATTGTGCAAAATTGGCAGATAAATATGCACATTCTGGTGCATTATTCGGTAGGGTTTTTGAAAAAATTACCACTTATGCACTAGCAACTTCGGAAGAAAATTTGCGAATGGGAAGGATTGCAGCTTGCCCGACTGCGGGCTCTTGCGGGATTGTCCCCTCTGTCATCATTGCATCTGCGGAAGAAAAAAAGATTTCTGAAGCTCAACAAATAAACGGACTCTTAACCGCAGGTATGGTGGGCTTAATTATATCTAATAAAGTCCAGTTGGCGGGTGCAGTCGCAGGGTGTCAGGCAGAGTGCGGAGTTGCGTCCGCTATGGCTGCCGCTGCTTTAACCCAAATGCTCGGTGGTGATGTTAATACCGTAATTAACGCAGTTGCACTGGCTTTAAAAAATATTTTAGGACTTACCTGCGACCCCGTCTGCGGTTTGGTTGAGGTTCCGTGTATTAAACGAAATGCCTTCCTTGCCATACATGCCGTTACCGCATGCGAACTTGCACTATGTGGTGTAGAAAGTAAAATTCCTGCGGATGAGGTCGTCGATACATTAAAAATTACGGGGCAGCTGATGTCACCTGTTTTGAAAGAAACCTCCCAAGGCGGGCTTGCCAAAACAAAAACCGCTTTGGAACTGGAAAAAGTCTTATTCAAAAAATAACATACTAAAATTGCTCCAAAAATCTTTTATCATTGTTGAAGAAAAGTCTGATATCATCAATTGCATATTTAAGCATTGCAAGTCTTTCAATCCCCATACCGAATGCAAAGCCCGAATATACGTCAGGGTCAATTCCTACCCCTTTAAGTACATTTGCGTGGACCATTCCGCATCCCAAAACTTCCAACCATCCTGTTCCGCTACAGGTCCTGCATCCTTTGCCCTGACACATAATACATTGAACGTCAACTTCCGCGGAAGGTTCCGTAAACGGGAAAAAGCTGCTTCTGAACCTGGTCGGACGTGCAGAGCCGAAATACAGACGCGTGAACTCGTTCAATACACCCTTTAAGTCCCCGAAAGTAATTCCTTTATCGACGTATAATCCTTCTATTTGATGGAAGAAGTTATTTTTACGGGCATTAATATTTTCATTCCTGTACACTCTGCCGGGAGAAATAACTTTAATCGGCGGCTTTTGGTTTTCCATAACGTGGATTTGTGCCCCTGATGTTTGGCTTCTTAATACAACTCCTTCGGAATCCTGTACATAAAATGTATCCTGTACATCTCTTGCAGGATGATCTTTGGGGACATTAAGCATATCAAAATTGTAATATTCCGTTTCAACTTCAGGAGAAAGTTCCGGTGCAACAACCGAAAACCCCAGACTTTGGAAGATTGTTACAATTTCGTTTGTTGTCTCTGTAAGCGGGTGGATTCTTCCTTCGGGAATAAATTTCCCGCTCAATGTAATATCTATTTTTTCATGCTGTAATTTTTCATTTAATTCTTTCTGATAAAAAACGTCGTACTTTTCTTTAAGCAGGTTCTCCAAATCTTGGGTAATCTGATTTGCCAAAGCTCCTACAACTCTCTTATCTTCATCCGATAAGTCCTTAAGTCCTTTTTTTATTGCATTAAATTCACCTTTTCTGCTCAGGTATTTCAGTTTAATCTCATCAATATCGCTGACAGAATTAGCATTCTCGATATCCTTTTTAGCCGAATTATAGATATTTTCCAACTGTGTTTTCATACTTTTTCTCCCTTAAGTAGATGATACAGTATTAAAGAAAAAATGTAAAGAAACAATATGCTCTTGATTTTTCGGAACATTACATTAAAATAATTGTATGTTTAAAAAGAGCTTTTTAATTTTTCTGCTTCTGTTTTTTCCCGTATTATCACTAAATGCGGAGCCTGTTGATAATGGCGGTCACGCAGGCACCCCACCGGGCTTTTACGAAGATATAAAACCGGAGGATATTGAAAACGAAGCGACAGAGGAGCCTCAAGTAATGACGGAGGAAGAAGGGGAAGAAATCATTATCCCGCCATCAAAAACCAAAGCAACAAAAAATTATGCTCAAATATATAATGATTTACAAGTTCCCGATTTTTCATACTTACATAATGTAGATCCTGACCAGTACTATGACATGAAAGATACTACCTGGTCTGTTTATCCTCTCTTGAGGCTAAACTCTCCTATATATTTTAAGACTATTACGGTGGAGCCGGGGTATTACCTGCTTACCCCCCGAGAACACGACGGTGACTGGTTTATATTGTTTAAACAAAATGGTGAGGTGAAGTATATTATTCCCGTATATGATAGAGATTATACTCCAGAGATGTTTTATGATGAGCATATTCCCAAACCCAAGTATACATGGGGGCAAAAAGTTCATATGGGGTTCTTGAATTTTATCGGGCATTTTAAAAGCACAAAAAGAAAAGAAGCCATACAAACATATCTGGAAGTAAATGATTTGGAAAATTATTTCGTATCAATTGTAATATATTACGGAGCCCACAAATACTCTACAATCTTTAGAACGATAAGGCTTTAGAGTGTAAAGAAATATTTCTAAAATCAAAAATTTTTACTCTTTTTGTTACAATTCTTAATAAAAAGCTTCAAAAAAGGCAATTTTTTGAGAGTTAAATACTTTATATATACATAAGAGATATTTAACTTAAAAGAGAGGCTTTAATTATGACATCAGAAACGAAAAAGAGATTTACAGTTATTACCAATCATGAATTGGAATACCGAGAACAATATAAACATAAGAATTATCAGACAAATCCTTTGCAGGAACAGTTTATGCGGTTCGTTAATAACGAATCCGGCAGGCGATTTAGTGTCGAGGATTTGCTGAAGTGGTAAATCATTCAAGCGGAAAAAGGGGCAGGATATGCCCGATTAACAAAAGGGAATCGGTATAAATATACTGAATAAAAACTGAATATGCCTAAAATATGTTGAACCTAAAATGTAACAACATAAGGCTTTAGAGTGTAAAGAAATATTTCCAAAATTGAAAATTTTTACTCTTTTTGTTACAATTCTTAATAAAAAGCTTCAAAAAAGGCAATTTTTTGAGAGTTAAATACTTTATATATACATAAGAGATATTTAACTTAAAAGAGAGGCTTTAATTATGACATCAGAAACGAAAAAGAGATTTACAGTTATTACCAATCATGAATTGGAATACCGAGAACAATATAAACATAAGAATTATCAGACAAATCCTTTGCAGGAACAGTTTATGCGGTTCGTTAATAACGAAGCCGGCAGGCGATTTAGTGTCGAGGATTTGCTGAAGTGGTAAATCGTTCAAGCGGAAAAAGGGGCAGGATATGCCCGATTAACAAAAGGGAATCGGTATAAATGTACCAAATAAAAAACAGAATATACCTAAATTTTGACAAAACACAAAAAAGCGGTATATGTAACTATTTGAGGGCGTTAGTGAAACAAAATTCAGGATTGACTTGTTCAGAGATTATGGACAAGTTTCTTGATGATGAGAAATATTATTTGGAAATTAATGCTTCACGATTTCCGTTTCTGGCTGATGTAATTGATGACAGTGTATTTCTAAAAGATACGGAGGATTATATCAGAGAGTGTATTAAGTATTATGAATATAAAGAAAAACAACGTACGATAATAGAGGCGAATAAAGAGTTTGAAAAGAAAAAACGAAAATTTTTGCAGGAAGTAAAAATGTCAAAAGAAAAGCCCACAAAAAAACAGCTTTATTATTATGACAGACTTTGCAAAAAGTATTCGATTGAAAAAAAGAATGTGGAAGAGTTATCAAAATTAGATTTAAGAGATGAGATAGAGAGAATTTTAAATGAACATTCAAACGATTACAAAATTGTTGATTGATGCGGGTATTGAGCCTAATGAGGCAAAAATTGAGATAAAGATGCTTTTAGAGCATTTTTGCGGTTATACGGAATTAGACAGGGCAAAAGGTGCGGTTCTTGGTGAGGGGCAGCTTGAGATTTTAAAAGATAAGGTTTTGGAGCGTATAAAAGACAGGACCCCAATACAGTATATAACGGGTGAAGCGTATTTTATGGGCGAATTTTATAAAGTTACGGAGGATGTGCTTATCCCGCGTGATGAAACGGAAATTCTTGTAAGGGAGGCTATTGACATTATAAAGAAAGAGGGCTTAAAGAATGTCTTGGATATAGGGACCGGCAGCGGCTGTATTGCCTGTGCGATTGCCAAAGCGACAGATGCGGTTGTTTTGGGAGTGGATATATCTTCGGATGCTTTGCGGGTTGCTCTTGATAATGTAACAAAGCTTGGGATAAATAATAGGGCTGTGTTTAGAAAATCTGATTTGTTTGAAAAAATCAGAGAGGAAGAAAAATTTGACTTAATAATCTCTAATCCGCCGTATATTCCGATGGGAACGGAGGTTTCTCCAGAGGTCGGGCATGAGCCTAAGATAGCTTTATTTGCGGAAGAAAACGGGCTTAGATTTTATCGGGAGATTACTCAAAAAGCACCTGAATATTTAACTCCCGGAGGCTTTTTACTGTTTGAGATTGGCTTAGGTGAAGCTAAGGCGGTGCAAGAATTTATGAGTGATGAGTTTGCTGATATCAGGGTAATAAAAGATATGGCGGGGATAGAGAGAGTTGTATCAGGAAGATATAAAAAACAGCGTTAAGTTTCCTCTTGCAAAAATCTTTAAATTCTATTAAGATATATGTATTAATATTAAGAATTTCAAATTTTTGTAAAACAAGTTTAAGGGTGGTAGCATGACTGAAAATGAAGAATTACACGAAACGGGCGAAGAAGGTACTCGTCACAAAATTTTGGTAGCTGATGATGAAGCCAGTATCAGAAGAATTTTAGAAACCCGTTTGAAAATGGTCGGTTACGATGTTGTAACTGCTGAAGACGGTGAAGAGGCTGTAGAAGTATTTAATAAAACAAATCCTGATTTGGTAGTCTTGGATGTTATGATGCCTAAGATGGATGGTTATGGCGTAACACGTGAGATACGCCGTACTTCTGATGTTCCTATTATAATTTTAACGGCTCTGGGTGATGTATCTGAAAGGATTACAGGCTTGGAACTTGGTGCCGATGATTACGTTATCAAACCGTTCAGCCCGAAAGAGTTGGAAGCACGTGTAAAGGCAGTTTTGAGAAGAACTATAAGTAAAGATATTATTATTCCGTCATCATCTTCTTCCGCTGCTTCTTCCGCAGCAGGTGGAAAGGGCGGTAAGAATATCATTACTGCAGGTGCAATAAAAATTGATACTGCTCGCAGACAGGTATTCCGTAAAAATGAAAGAATCCGCTTGACTGGTATGGAATTTAGTTTGTTGGAACTTCTGGTAAATAATTCCGGTCAGGCATATTCAAGAAACGAAATTTTGCAGCACGTATGGTCATATCCTGCAGACCACAGAATTGATACGCGTGTAGTAGATGTTCATATTTCAAGATTGCGTTCTAAGTTGGAGGCTGATCCTACAAATCCAGAATTAATTTTGACGGCACGCGGTATCGGTTATATGTTTCAGAGAATAAATTAAAAAAGAAGCCTTAGGGCTTCTTTTTTTGCTTGCTAAAAAATCTTTATTTGTTATACTAAAGATTGTCGAAATAATGGCGCCTGTCGTCAAGCGGTTAAGACCTCGGATTGTGGTTCCGATATGCATGGGTTCGAATCCCATCAGGCGCCCCATATTAAAAACTCTCCTTTTGGAGAGTTTTTTAGTGTGCATGATGAGGATGAGAACCCATCAAGGCGAAGCCTTTAAAAGGGTTCGAGCGTGAGGCGGCAGAGAGCGGAGTGTTTTTGGGGAGTGTGAAACAAGGAGCAAAAACACGCAGGCTCGTTTAACGCCGCCGAACAAGACAATCCCATCAGGTGTCCCATTTTTGAAAGCTCTCCTTTTGGAGAGTTTTTTAGTGTGCATGATGAGGAGGGGGCTAACAAGTTATCTTTTATAAAAATACCTTGTTGTTACACTTGACGACAAACCTCAAAGAGTGGCTTCCGGGGTACAGCTGAATACCTTCCCCAAAATTAGCTGCAAATTATAATATCTCCTTTTCAAACTCGAGCAAGTGTTTTTTTATTTCAAGTCCTCCCGCATAACCGCACAGGCTTCCGTCTGAGCCGATTACTCTGTGGCAGGGGATAATTATTAAAATGGGATTATGTCCAACCGCACCGCCTATTGCCTGAGCAGACATTTTGGTCTTGCAGCTGCTCATTTCAATCGCTATGTCACCGTATGTTCGAACTTCACCATACGGGATTTGGCAAAGGATTTTCCATACTTTTTGTCTGAATTCGCTTCCCTGCGGAGTTAGAGAAATCTCTGAATATTCAGGTTTCTTCCCTGCAAAATACCTGTCAAGCCAAGATTTTGTTTGGTCGAATACACTAAGCTTATTGCACTCAACCATATCTTCTTTTATTGTTCCTCCGTAATATTTTTGGTTTTCCAACCAAAGCCCGCAAAGAGAATTGCCGTCCGAACAAAGAGTCATATTACCTATAGGCGATGTGTAGTAACTTTTATAATACATTCCCTCTACCCGCTGATAAGAGATATGCAGTTCAAATCATTGAATGCTTGTAAGGACGGATTAATTTGTATTGCTTTAGAATAGTCGTTTCTAAATCCTTCATTGTCCCCAAGCTCTTTTCTGATTGCAGCCCTGTAATAATACGCATCTGCATAGTTAGCATTGTTTTCTATGGCTTTATTTAAATCAGCAACCGCACCTTTCAAATCTCTAAGAACACATTTTTGTAATCCTCTTATGTAATAGCTTTCAGCAAGTTTTATGTTTGTTGTCGGGCTTGTTTTCACGGCAGTTGTCGTAATTACCGGGTTAACAGGTGCCTGAACAGTTCCTATACCCGCACTGATAACCGTAGAGGATTGTTTTGGCTCAACAGGAGTTTGTTTTGGTGTTGAAACATTTTTAACCGATTGAGTAGGATTTTGTTTTGCAACAGGTTTTGTATTTTGTTGTGTTACCGCAGGTTTGTTGTAAGCTATTTTTTCTGCGGGAGCAGCAGCAATCGTTGTTGGTTTAGATTTTATAATCGGCGAAATAACATCCTCTGTAATTCCCGGTACAACAGGCACTGCGGCTATATAGCTTTCATTTGAAAGCAGCGGTTTTACATTTTTAATAAATACCTGCTTTTCTGCTAACGCAATAGCTTGATCCAAATCTATTGCAGCACCTTCGTTATCAAAATAAAGTTTTTTCAGACGCCCCCTGTTTGCGTATGCAATGCTGTCCTTCGGGTTTAGGGCTATTGCTTGCGAATAATCACTCAGAGCCCCTACGTTGAAATTCAGTCGTTTTTTTACAACTCCTCGGTTGTTATACGCTTCCGCATCTTTGGGGTTAAGCTCTATTGCTTTGTTGTAGTCTTCTAAAGCTCCCGTGTTATCACTGAGCATATACTTTAGGTTGGCTCTGTTGTAATAAACATCAGAGTATTTTGAGTTAATCTTGAGGGCACTTTCATAATCTTCCATTGCACCTTTAGTGTCTTTGAGTGCCACTTTAAGTACACCTCTGTTGTTGTATGCGTATGCAAAATTAGGATTAATTTTCAAAGCACTGTTATAATCCGCCAATGCACCTTGAAGGTCATTGATAACTTGTTTTATATAACCTCTGTTCAAGTAGAGTTCAGGGTTGTTGGGATTAATTTGTATAGCTTTGTCAAAATCTTCAATTGCACCTTGAATATCACGTTTCAAGAACTTCATGGATGCTCTGTTAGAGTATGCAAGTGCGGCATCCGGGTTATTACGAATTTCTTCCGTAAAGGCTTCAATTGAACTTTCAATAGGAGTGTTGGCTGAAAAAGCCGCATTGTAAGATGCGGAAAAAATTAATAATGCGATAATCAATCCTATTTTTTTCACGATACGTACTCCTTCATCAAGTTGGATTTAATAAAATATTATCACATAAATAAACCATATCAAGGGGTAAGCAAGATATGGTTAATCTGGGGGGGGAATGATATGGAAGAGTGTAAACGGGAGAGAGAAATTAGAGGAACGGGAATGAGGAGGAAATAGCGGGGGATAATAGGATGAGGCTTTAGAGGGTATAAGAGGTGGCGATTTTAGAGGAGCTGTTGGGCGAGATAGATTAATATTGGGGGCTTTGTTTTTTTGTTTATGAAGTTTTGTCGGGTATTGCATTTCGAGATGTAGCATATTAAAATATTTTATGTGCCGATGTGGCTCAGGTGGTAGAGCAATCGATTCGTAATCGATAGGTCGGGAGTTCGAGTCTCCCCATCGGCAGATTAAAAAGTTTGTAATAAGTTGTGTGTGAAGAGACTCGAACTCCCCGAACGCAGTTCGTAAAAGAGTTCGAGCGTGAGTCGGCAGAGAGCGGAGTGTTTTGCGAAAGTGTGAAACACAGAGCAAAAACACGCAGGCTCGTTTAACGCCGACGAACAAGACGTCTCCCCATCGGCAGATTAAAAAGTTTGTAATAAGTTGTGTGTATAGAGACTTGAACTCCCCGAACGCAGTTCGTAAAAGAGTTCGAGCGTGAGTCGGCAGAGAGCGGAGTGTTTTGCGAAAGTGTGAAA
>CALUTM010000048.1 GCA_944323705.1 Candidatus Gastranaerophilales bacterium | reverse complement strand
AACTTATCCCAGATTAGTTTGTAAAGCTTATACTGATCCGATGACAAATATTGTTTAATGCTTTCGGGAGTTCTTTCGGGGTAAGACGGACGAATTGCTTCGTGAGCATCCTGTACATTTTGTTTCCCTTTTACATAAACGTTTGTTGTCGGAGGATAGTATTTTTCACCATAATTTTCCAGTATAAAGCTCTTTGCCATTTCATGGGCATCATCGGAAATCCTTACACTGTCAGTTCTCATATAAGTTATAAGACCGACGGGAGTTCCGTCAATTTCTATACCTTCATAAAGTTTTTGAGCAACCTGCATTGTCTTAGAAACACCAAACCCCAATTTGGAACTCGCTGCACGCTGCAATGTTGATGTAATAAAAGGAGCTGTAGGTTTTCGTTTACTCTCCTTTTTGGTAACCTTTTCTACAACAAACTCGGTTTGCGGATTGAGTAAAAACTCTTTTATTTTGTTTGCTTCTTCTTCATTATTAATCTCTATTTTTTTGTTTTTATACTTATTTACCTCTGCCTCAAAAAGTTTACCGTCCTTATCCATAACCGTGTGTACAGTCCAGTACTCCTTTGGAGTGAAAGCTTCAATCTCTTCTTCTCTCTCGCATATCATCCGCAAAGCCACGGATTGAACTCTTCCCGCGGAAAGTCTGTAATTTCCGAGCTGTTTCCACAGAACAGGAGAAAGTTTATAACCCACAAGTTTGTCCAAAATTTGCCGCGTCTGTTGAGCCTTTACTTTATCCATGTCTATTTGGCGTGAATGTTCTACCGCATACTTTACCGCCTTGGGAGTAATTTCATTAAACTCAATTCTGTAAACCTTATCATCAGGGACATCCAAAAGTTCTCTTACATGCCAAGCTATGGCTTCTCCCTCCCTATCAGGGTCGGAAGCCAAATAAACCTTATCGGACCTTTTTGCAAGCTCATTTAACTTCGTTACAACCTTCTTTTTTTCAGGTATGACAACATAAGTCGGTTTAAAGTCGTTTTGGACATCAAACCCCAAAACATTATCGGGCAAATTCCTAACATGCCCGTAACTAGCTTCTATTTGATATCCGTCACCCAAAATTTTCTTTATTGTTTTGGATTTTGCAGGAGACTCCACTATTACCAGAGCCTTCTCCTTTTTTGATTTAGCAGCTGCAGTCATGCTTTTTTATACCTGTCTCCTTCCGTCATCTCGATTAAACCGTCCATCTCCATTATCGTTAAAACCGTTAACAGCTCGCTTGTCTCAAGTTTTGTAAGAGTTTGCAATTCATCAAAACTCTTTGGTTCGACTTCTATTATATCAAAAATTAATTTTTGCGGAAGCGGCAAAGAAATATTTTTATTACAAGTTTGGGGTAAAGATGATTTTATTTCCCAACCCAGAGCATTCAAAACATCATTTCCGCTTGTTACGATGGATGCCCCGTCTTTAATTAATTTATATATTCCCTCTGTATTTGAATTATTTATTGCACCCGGTATGCACATCAATTCCCGTCCCTGCTCAAGCGTAAGATTAGCGGAAATTAAAGCACCGCTTTTCAAAGCAGCCTCTCCTACAACCGTACCGTATGAAAGCCCTGTTACTATTCTGTTTCTCTGCGGAAAGCGGAATTTTAGCGGTTCAAATGTCGGGTAATACTCGGTTACAACTGCACCTGCATAATTCTCTATTTTTTCATATAAGACTTTGTTTTCTTTAGGGTATATATAATCAAATCCGCTTGCAATTACACCTATTGTTTTAAGATTATTGTCTATTGCACACTGATGAGATATTGAATCTATACCAGCAGCAAGCCCGGAGACAATACAAACATCCGTATTCGCAAGTGATGAAATAACCTTTTTCACTCCCTCTCTCCCGTTAAAACTTGCCCTGCGAGAACCTACAAAAGCTATTGTTCTCTCTAAATTACAAGATAATAAATCGCCTTTGTAATACAAAATCATAGGCGGGTTATGAATTTGGGATAACATATAAGGATAGTTCGGACTATCAAAAGTTATAAATTTAATACCCCGCTTTAAGATTTCCTCTTCTGCCTTATCGGGATTTATTTCTTTTCTTTTATTAATAAAATTTTCAGCCTTTTTTACACTCAAACCTTCTATCTGCTCTAAATCTTTAAGATTAGACTTAAACGCCGTCTCCACATCCCCAAAATAATTATAAAGCCTTTGCACAAAGGTCGAATCCAATTGCTCTATTGCAGAAAATGCTATCCAGTATTTTTCATTCATTATTTGATTTTAACACGGAATAAGTAATCAAACCACATGTTTATGTTATACTGTGAGAATGTTTAGCAAATTATTTAAACTAATTTATAATTACAAAAAATGTGGTGCTGTAACAGTTATAACTGTACTGGGTATTAAATTTAAATTTTTTAACATGAAACAAGAATTGTGCCAGGGTACTTCTAACTTAAACAAAAATACATTACAGGTACTCTACAACTACTTGCAAAATGCTTCAGAAGACGATTTATTTTGTTTGAGAACATATAGCATATTATTTATAGTGCATAAAAATTGTCTTAAGCTTGATTATAAGTTTTTCCAAGATTATATAATTCCACAAGAAACTCAGAGAATTATTCTCGAAATTATAAAACTTGATCCTAATTCCATACTATACAAAGAACATATAGGACGTGTACAAAACGGAGAATTTCTGTGGAAATATATTGAGCGATATTACTATATCTCTCACTCCTTTATATCCGAAGACCCAAAAACTAAAGAAATCTTTATCAATTCTTCTTATGTAAAAGAAAAGAATATGGTAAAAAGTAAATATAAAATACAACATGTGCCAAGAATATCAAAAAGAAAGTATATGAAGGGAATTACAGTCGGAGACTATATACAAAATAAATCGCAGATAGAACGATTTATCACAGTCGATAAATTACTTAACTACATATTCTCAACATATAGAGATAAAGAAAATCCGCAAAAGGTCTCAGGAGATTTATTAGACTGCCACTTGAGTAATTTTTTAATAACAGAGGACGGACAGTTCCATTTTATTGACTTTGACTTGAAATGTACGGAAAGTCTTGACAGAGCGTATTGTATTTACTTTATGCTCTATAAATATGATATAGATTTGTACGAAAAAATGCTAAAAAGATATGGTTTGAAAGACCGACACAAGTATTATGAAAACAACTTTTCGATATACAAACAACCACTTGTGCAAGACGGAAAAGACATAATTACCTATGAGCACAAAAAGCTGCAAAGAAAGTACTTCAGCGATGAAGGAATAAGCCCCCAATACCGTATAAAATACCGCAGAGTTAAACTCTAATTAACTTTTGCCTTTATACGATCTATGAGTTTTGCAACACTCTCTTTTTCCTCTGCCGGAATATCAAAATTAATATATTCCTCAAAGTATTCAATTGCATCCTCATAATCATTTCTTGCCAAAAACAGCACACCGACCTTCTTGTAAGCAAGCGTAAATTTATCATTTACCGCGATAGCCTTCAAATAATTGGAGATAGCTTTGTCTATTTCATTATTTGCCTCGTATGCCTGAGCAAGAGCATAATAAAGCAGTTCGTTATTTTCTTTATATTCAATTACCGTCTCAAAATTAGAAATTGCACTTTCATAATCACCGAGTTCAAAATAAACATGCCCTAAATCATAATAAGCGTCATAATTTTCAGGTTCTCCGTCAAGCACTCTTTCCAACTCAAAAATTGCATCTTCCCATCTCTGGTCCTCTATATAAACCCTTGCAAGCAAATGGGCAATAACAAGATTATCCTCAAGTTCGTAACTTCCTCTCTGCAAAGTACCGAGAGCCGAAGCCAAATCTCCTGCTTTGTAATATAAATCCGAAAGATTGATATAAGCCTGTGCCAATTCAGGATCAAGCTCCAGAGCTTTTGTATAATAATTTTCCGCTTGTTCAAAATTACCTATGCAAGAATATGCAACACCCATATTGTTGTACACATCCGCATTATCCGGCTCTGTCTCAAGAACGGAACTAAATGCATCTATAGCTTCCTGATATTTTCTTTCTTTGAAAAGCTTCATCGCCTTATCAATTTTTTCAGACATTATAAATCCTCTTCCTCTTTTGTATCTATATTATGAATTATTGTATGCACATTACCCTCCGCAATAAAATCTTTTGGATTCATGGTCATTTTAATTTTATCCGCAATTATATCCTTTTCCTGCTGAATAATTTTTGAACGTCCGATAAAATAGACCTCATTGGGTTTTCCGGTTTCTTTATCAGGGAATACGGAAACCTTAGGACCCTGAGCGTAATAATCATCATACCATATTTTTACATGCCCGCTTCCTACATACGAATTCTGTTTTTTACTGTATTGTTGGTAATCCGAGTGTATGGTAAGTTTTTTCCCGTCATCGGAAATAGCAACCGTCTTTGTATTACCGGACACACTCATCTCCTCCGTTATAGGATTGTAAATAAAATGATGTCCTTCCGACTCGTTTTGCTCCTGTTTAACTCTTGCATTTCCGATTAAATCAATCTTTCTCAAGCCGCCTTTTTCGTCAGCAATAATTACTGCCTTATCAGAGAAGGTGTCAATGTCTTTATACTTTATTGTTACCGCACCTGTACATACCATTACGCTGCTTTTTGTATCGTATTCCTGAACATCCGCATTAATAACAACTATAGGTGTGTTTCCCTCTGTTATAACCGATTGGGACTCTCCCTCTGCTCTTACAATTTTGTTAATAAGAGATACCTGCAAAATATTCGCCTTTACTTCACGCTTTTTATTTTCATTAACCTCGTAGGCATAAGGTTTATCATAAAAAGTCGCAGTATCAAGCTTATTGCCGCGTCTTATCGTAACATCGGCACGGTTACTTTCTACAGTTAAATTATCAAGCTTAACCTTAACACCGCCGTCAAGTTTTATCTTTTTTTCCTTATCCGAAAAAGTCTGAGTCTTAGATTCAATAATCATATCGGACGAAAAGACCGCCAAACTCGAAAATATTAATAGTAAAATTGTCAGAACCTTTTTCATTCAGCCCCCTTATCGCTATATATCTTAGTCGTTGTTTTACCCGCTATTTTAAATTTCTCATACCCCGGGCTGATAAACCCTTTTTCCGCCGTTGCTATCATCTCGCCCTTTTTCTTAATCAAAACATGACCTTCCGCAACGGTCTCCTTATCAGAGCCCGACCACACAAGTTTATCTGTATTAAGAGATGTCATATCCTCCAAAACTATATATGTATTATCATACAAAGTTATCTGCCCCGTTTTTTCGTTATAAGAACCTTTGGAGGATTGAAAACTCATTGAGACTTTATTGTCTTTGTAAAAATTGCCTATAACATTATTCAGGGTCGCAATACTGTGATCATTGCTGTAATGCCCTGTTTCTCCGTATATCTCAAAATATTTATTGCCGTCTTTTGTCTCTGTAATAATAATACCTACTGCATCTACCTTCTGCTCATCCTCATTTCCCTTAAGTTGAGCCCTGTTAAAGTTACAGGTAATTATTCCCGCCGTAATAAAAGCCCACGCCATTACAAAAACAACCGATAAAACAGCTATCAAATAAGAACGCTTCTTTTTATCCAATGCTTTAAATTTCGCATAAATCTTTTTGAGAAATTCCATAAGAACATTCTAGCACAGGGGTGAGCGGACATCAATCTTAAAATACGGAAACTTCTTAAAACAAGCACTAGGATATTATATAATCTTTTGTCTTTAAAGATAATATTTTTATAACTTCTTCCTTACTTTCCGTAGAGCCGAATATAATTGCAAACAGTGGATTTTCTTTGTAATTTATCCTTCTAACCTCCAAAACATTGGAGTAATTCGCAAGAAACCTTTCATATTCAAATCCCTTAATATTCTTCCTTGCTACATCAGAAGGAACTTCTGCCATAGAGAAGTAAAAAACACCCCGCTTTGCATTTGCAAGAATAGTATTCCAATCGGGTCTTTTTTGGTTATAAAAACATTCATACACATTTATACTCCAGGCATACTTCGCAACATCAGTCGTACACCAACCCGCAAAACGCATCGGATTAACTTCTATCGGAATTATATCTCCATTTTTTGTTACCCTGACTTCAATATGCATAGGAAAATTCTTAATGTTTTTTAAATTTCCTATATCTCTCAAAAGTATTGCAAACCTGGACATATATTTTATCATAATACCCGCTGACATAAGATATATTCTGTCGCTTACATCCTTTGAATTCAAAAACGGATGCTGGAATATATTCAAAATCACCGGTTCTCCGTCCCTATCATAATAGGCATCTATTGCAAACTCTTCCCCTTCAATAAGTTCTTCGACTATAAATTTGGAGGAGTTTACAACATGGGAAGGGTACATCATAGAAGCCTGACGCATTTCTTTTTCCAAGCGTGTAACTACATCACTCCACTCTTTTTCATTATTTACCGTATGCACGCCAAAGCTTAAAAAACCGACAGCAGGTTTTACCACCACCGGAAATTTAATCTTTTTCGCAGATATAGCTTTCAACTCTTCAAGATTTGCCGATACAAAATAAAAGTTCGGGTACATTTCTTTTAACAATTCCCTAAAAGCAACTTTATCTTTGAAAAGCTTAATATAACTGCTCAAATTAGAGTCGGGTAAATTATCCAAAACCCAGGTTATTGCATTTTCCGAATTTGAATATATAAGGGGAAACTCCTGTGTTAAATAATAGTTTTTAGCAACATTGGAAGAAACCAAATCAAAAGCCCCTTCTTCTATATCAGCCCCTTTAACAGTCTCATTTTCCAACACGGGCCAATCATTTTGAACGATACTGTCAATCAAAAATTCCGATGCATACGGTTTCTCAATAATAATCATTTTTTCTCCACAACATTTAATGCTAAGTATATTATAAAACAAATATGAAATAACAGTAATGTTGCTCTAAACCTCACTAAAAAAGAGACCGACTTATTGTCGGTCTCTTTTTTATCATCTTACATCAATTATTTACCCATCGGATAAGCTTTTACTACTGTTACCGAACCGTCAACGTTCTTACGAACTCCGTTGTCTTCTTGGTCATCGTCCAAATCTGCTGCGTATGCAACCGGGGTGTATGGTTGTGCTGCATCTAATGCTGCCGGGCGTTCGTAACTTCTCAAGACCTTAATGTTTTCATTATCATCAGGATCTATTGAAGGATCCGGTGTAGGTTCTGGAGTCGGTGTATCAGGTGTGTCAGGTGCATCAGGTCCAACAAGGTATGTTGTATTTTCAGGTCTCGGGTCTCTGACATTATAACCGTTTTCACCATTTGTTAATTCGTACGTAATCTCGTCATTTCCGTTTATTGTTACTTCTTTTGCATCTCTGATATTTGTATATTTTAAAGTATAGTCTCTTGAAGGATAATCAACTTTTAATTTATCTGTTTCTTTTCCTACCGTAATTGTATCGGCTTTAACGTCACCTGTAATTTCTATAAACTTGCCCGGAGCGGTTATATCTATAGTTCCTGCATTTGCTCCGGTTAATTTTACATCCCCGAGAGAAGCTATATATGCTGCTGTAGGAGTATTAATACCTGTTATTGTACCTCCTGCGATATTAATATTAGCCGGGTCGGATGAAGAAGCTATGTATTTGTAATTTTCCATAATTGCAATTATAACTTCATCAACAGTATAACCTTTATATCCTTTCAAACCGCCGATATAACCGTTTGAAGAAAAATCATATTCATTTGCTGTTAAAAGAGCCTTGCCGTCTGTTAAAACATTCAGATTGTCTGATTTAAGAGAAATCTTATCCGCACTTGTATCTATTGTAACCATAATGTGTCCGTCAATAGCGTGTGCGACCAAATCCCCACCGACTTTCAGACTGCCGTCTAGAAGAACACCTTCGTCAATATTGTAGTTACCTATATGAATATTATTTACAGACTCGATAGTTGCATTTCCACCGACTGTATTATCTCCGACCACGTGGATAAAATGTTTAAAACCTTGTTCATTTTCGGACTTTGCAACAGTTTTAAGATTCATATCTTTGCCAACCTGAACATTACCGACTTCAAGGAAACCGCCGCCGTTTGTCATATTTAAGTTACCGTCTACTTTAGTATTTCTTGCATACATCAGCACCCCGTTACCGTCTACATTTACATCCCCGGTTACATGGAGAGCCTGACCGTTTGCAACATAGTTCAGAGAAACGCTGTCATCAGATTTAATATCCAAATTACCGTTAATTTTACCGCCGCTAACGGTTTTTACGATTCCCTTATCGGCTACAATGTATACATCACCGTTTATTTCAACAGCCTCAAGTTTAACCGCATCATTTACATTGATATTTCCTGTTGAAAGATAGTCCTGACCGTTTGCAGTTACAAGTTTCAAACTGTTGGTCGTGATTGCAGACTTAACAATATCAACTGACGGAGCTAAAATATTAAACTCTCCGCCGACATTGAAGTTTGAATCCTGAATTGTAATTACTCCAACAGGAGTTGTCGTAGCGACTTTTGAAATATCCATTCTGCCATCAACAAATGTAGCTGTCATCGGTTGTGTAGTTAACATTACATCACCTGCCGCATCAAATGTTGCACCGTTAAATAAAACACCGTTCGGGTTAGAAATAATCAATTTCCCGATTCCGCTGTTTGCGTTTATCTGACCGTAGATATTAGACATACCGTGATTTACCGTGTTCAAAATTGTCAAATTGTTAGCACCACCGACGGCATTAAAGTTTAAAGTTTCACCTTTATTTATGTTTAATGAATCCCAATTTACGTGAGTATTACCATTAAAATTTAAATCTGCAGAACCTTTACCTGTTGTCATTCCTGCAAATCCTCCTTGAATGTCATTGATAACCGCTCCGCCGTTACCGACACCCAAGCCTGTGTCTATCGCAGAAACCTGCATTGTCGCAAATACAGTACTCAAAACTAATGCTGACAATTTTTTTGTAATACTTTTCATATATAACTCCTCTTTTTATATTTCCCTTAATATATAAAAGTATTTGTGCTTTAAAAAATTGCCTTTTTGTTACACAAGTTTACAAAAAAGAATGCGGGGCGGTCGAAAATAACATGCTAAAGTTACAACACACTCTCAGAGAAATGTATATTTCCCGCAAAAAAAATACCGCACCTTAGAGTGCGGTATTTTTTCTAATCTTAATTAACCATCGGATAAGCTCTGACAACCGTTACGGAACCATCGACATTCTTTCTGACACCGTTATCAACCTTATCGTCATCCAAATCCGCTGCGTATGCAACAGGAGTGTATGGTTGTGCCGCATCTAAAGCCGCAGGTCGTTCATAACTTCTCAAAACCTTAACGTTTTCATTGTCGTCAGGATTTGGCGTGGGATCGGGATTTATTGGACCCTCAGGTCCTACCAGATAAGTATTTTCACCCTTAATTTGCTGCCCCCTGTTATAACCGTTTGTTCCGTTTGTAAGATCGTATGTAATCTCCTCATTACCGTTTACAACAACCTGAGCATTATCTCTAATGTTTGTATAAGTCAAATCATAGTCTCTTGATGGATAATCAACCTTCAACCTGTCAGTTTCTTTACCGACCGTAATCATATCGGCGTGGACATCTCCTGTTATATTAACATCATTCCCTTGAGATGTCAGATAGATATTTCCGGCATTTGCACCCGTAAGCGTAACATCATTAGCTGACGATATGTATGCTGAAGTCGGAGTATTGATATTTGTTATTGTTCCGCCTGCAATATTAATATTGGCAGGATCCGTCGAATTATTAATATGCTTATAATTTTCCATTACCGATACAATAACTTCGTCAACCGTATGATTTTCGGTTCCTTTCAAACCGCCGATATAGCCGTTTGCGGAAAAATCATACTCATTTGCACTCAAGGTTGCCTTTCCGTCCGTCAAAATATTATAATTATCGGATTTCATAGTAATCTTATTTGCACTTGTATCAATAGTTGTCGTGATATGACCGTCTGTAGCATGGGCATACAAATCACCGCCTACGGTTAATTTACCGTCTGCCAATTGTTTTGCATCATAATCGTAACCGCCGATGTGGATATTTTGAGAAGATTCAACAGTCAAATCTCCGCCAACATTTGTATCGCCGATAACGTGCACAAAGTGATTAAAGTTTTTGTTGCCGCTTGTATTGATACCCGTTGTAGTCAATTTTGCATCACCGCCTACAGTAACATCACCTATATCAACAAAACCGCCGCTGCTTGACATATTCAGATTTCCTTGCACTTCTGCATTTCTCAAGAAGGAAATCTGCCCCGATGTATTTGTATTAACATCTTTCGTTACGACAAGTTTTTCGCCGTTGTTGTTATAATTTAATGCCACTGCACCTTTAGCATCCACATTGAGGTTTCCGTTTATATTCCCCCCGTTTGCAAAAGTTACCCGACCTGACGGTGCAGTTATATAGACATCACCGTCAATATTTACGGCTTCCATTCTTACACCCGGGATTTGTTTTTCATCTTTAGGTGTACCCAGAGAAACGTAATCTTGCCCGTTGGAAGTAACGAGTTTCAAAGAACCCGCATTCAAAGTTGATTTTATTGCATTTATGGCAGGTGCCACAATACTGTATTCTCCGCCCACCTCAAAATTACTGTCTTTAATTGTTATACCGACAATATTACCTTCCGAATTATATATTTGAGAGAATTTAGAATTGCTTAAGTCAAGATTGGACAAATCTTCGACTCTCATATTAGTCAAATCTTTTGTTGTCAGCATTAAATCTCCGGCAGTAGTAAACTTTGCACCGTCAAATAAAACACCGTTGGGGTTAGAAATAATCAATTTCCCGATTCCGCTGTTTGCGTTTATCTGACCGTAGATATTAGACATACCGTGATTTACCGTGTTCAAAATTGTCAAATTGTTAGCACCATCAACAGCATTAAAGTTTAAAGATTCGCCTTTATTTATGTTTAATGAATCCCAATTTACATGGGTATTACCGTTAAAATTCAAATCTGCAAAACCATCGCCGGTTGTCATTCCTGCAAACCCGCCTTGTGCATTGTTGATAACCGCTCCGCCGTTACCGACACCCAGACCTGTATCCATTGCAGAAACCTGCATTACCGCAAACAAAGAACTTAAAACTGCTGCCAATAATTTACGTTCAATCTTTCTCATACACAATTCCTTCTTTTGTTGATTGTATATCAATCATACTACTAAAAAAATTAAACATAAAAATATTTGCGTTATTTTCGGCAAATTTCCGCAGAATTGTTACAAATTTTAATAAAAATCATAAGACCAAAATCTTTAAACGACAGTTGTTTGATGCGTTTGTCAAGCAACTGTCGTTTAAGCATAAAAGGCTGGCAGTTTCGGATTTTATCCTCCGAGCATCGGACCATTGTATTTTTTATACAAAGCCAACACATCATCAGCAATTTTTTCTCCGCGAACCATTTTGCCGTAGACTTCCGCAATAAACTCCCCAATGCTTGTTTGAGCGTACCACGAGACACTGCCCGCAACCTGTTGGGTTTCCTGATTTGTTAAAAATTCATACAAGTCGGGATATTTCTTTTGGAATTTCTTAGGATTTTTTTCAAAAAGCTCTTTAAATCCTTTATAAGTGAGCCCCTTCCATCTGTTGTCTACAAATTCTACATCGGATGTATCCGTTTTTCCGGCTTTTACGTCATTATAAGCATCTTTAAAACTCGGAATCTTCCATCGTTTAATATCCAATTCTTTCAAATTCTTTGCAAAATCCTGCAAGTGTCCCATTTCATGGTGAATTATCTCGGTCGGAGATAAATACGGTATATCAATTTCAGGCTGGTGTCCCAGTTTTTCCCGTAATTGAGTAAACATTTCTTTTAATTTTTCACTCTGTTTTTCATTCGTCAATTTGGCAAAATCATCAACATCAACTTTTATACCGTTTTTCTCAAACAAAGACAGATTATTTTTTAATGTCCTTAAGGGTGCTCCCTCAAGCATATTCTCATTAATACGCAATGCATTAGACAAATTAGCCCACAATTCCCGTTTTTCGGCTATAGTTAGAGAATCCGGCGACTGTTTGTATCTTTCTATCATTTTTATCAATTTTTCATCCAAGTTGCATACAAACTTAAATTCTTCAGGAGCCTTAGCCGCAGCTTTTGAAGCTGATTCGGCGGCAGTTTTTTGTTTCCCTATACCAAGCATTATATTCAGTTTTTCATTTAGAGTTTCGTGCTCAAAGAATTTTTTATTAATCCTCAAATGACCGAAATAAGGTGATTCAATATCCTGTACAACTCCTGCCAGGGTATTGTCGCCCATTTCTCTATACCACAATTTTTTAGGCATAAACAACCTTCCTTTATTTGCATTTGATACTTCTACCAAACCTTTATTTGCAAAGTTAATCGCATCAAGCGTAAAATCCTTGTCAACATCACCTACTTTTAAAACTTCTTTTGCAAATCTAATCCCTTCTTCTACTGTTTTTGCTTCCTTAAAATCAATTTTTTCCGCAAGGTTTTGGAAAACAATATTTTCATCATAAAGTTTTTTCAGCTTGCCAACCTGATGCTTGGATATAAGAATCCCCGCGGTAACAATCCCTGCTAAAGCCGTACCTATACCGACAGCCCATTTTGCACCTTTTGATAAGCCTTTGTCACTTTTTATGGCATTTTCTGCAGAAAACTCCACCGTATCATGAGGAATCTGCTGAACGGAAGAAGGCTGTGTTGCAGTTATCGCCGCAGGGTTAGAGGCTACCCCCCCCCCCGAAATGCACGCTGCGGCAAGGTTTGAGTATTTGCATAAAAATTATAGTAACCTGTTGAATTAATCATTAAATATCTCCTTCTACTTTTACCTTATTTATATAAAGTCATTCAAGAAAAAAAAATTGCCTGTGTGTAACAAAATGTTAAGCTGGTAAAAAACATCACACAACAACTGCCAGATACTGCCTGCCAATTACCGTATTTAAACAGTGAATATAAAGCTATTGTGCAGGCAGCTGAATTAACTTTTTATCCGACGATTGACTTATATATGAGACTTGAAGCTTTTACTATAAAATCTTTGCCCTGCGGGGCATTGTGCGGTCTTTGTGCCAAAATTACCACAATGTATTTTTTACCGTTTTGAGCATAAACAATTCCCGCATCACCCAGCATTGTGCCGATGTCACCTGTTTTGTGAACAAACAATGCTCCGTCCCCCAAACCCGCTGCTATAAGACGATTATTCTTAACGTGACTCAAATAATCAATAATATATTCACGGGAATTTATATTTAAAAATCCGGGATTATCAAGATTGTACAACAATTTTGCCATATCCTTTGCGGTTGTTTTATTTGTACCCTTTAAATCGGGAAGCCAAGTCCTCACGTAAGTCGTTGAGATACCCCAATCGCGAAGCCCTATATTAATATCGTCCATACCGCTAAGTTTTGACATAATC
>CALUTM010000047.1 GCA_944323705.1 Candidatus Gastranaerophilales bacterium | reverse complement strand
AATTATTATGAAGAAAATTAGTATATTTATTTTAATTTTAATGTTTCTTATTTTCGGGATTGTATTTTACCCGAGAGAAAAAGAATGTTCCGTCAAAGAGGTTATTTCTCCCGTGGAAATAGTTTTGAATAACGGAGAGAATTTTTATATAAAAGATGTTGAAACTTTTGACGGGTATTACAGTGAGAAAAATCGTATTCTTGCCAAAAAGTTTGGTATAACCGAAGAAGAAGCTTTTATTTCCGGTAACTTTGCCAAATATTGGGCAAAAAATCTCCTTGAAGGGAGAGAAGTTAAGCCTGAGAAAAATGACTTGATATATTACAAATACAGCTATTATTCCAAATTATTAAACTCACCTTTTTGCATAAAAGACGGCAAATTTACAAATGAGTATGCGTTCCAAAAACATCTTAAAAGTATAAGAAAAGGAAAATTTACGGTTATTAAAGAAGATTCACACAATTATATTGTTATAAGAAAAAATAATTACAATAAATTTTTAGATAAATTAAAACCAAATATTGTTCGGCGTAATTTCAGTATAAATATTAATAATCTGAAATTAACGGTTACCGATTTAACTGCGAAGCTTAAGCCCGACAGAAGCTGCACGAATGAACTTTGTAAAGAAATTCTTTCAAATATAAATAATTCCCGTAAAACGATTGACATAGCAATATACGGTTATTCTTCGGTTCCCGAGATAGAGAACGCAATAAAAAACGCCATGAAAAGAGGAGTGAAAATACGTCTGATATATGATTCGGACAGTAACGGGGAGAATATTTATCCCGATACACAAAAATTTGTAAGTTTAATTCCCGATAATGTTTCCGATAAAAATTCACGTGATTCAAATAAAATTATGCATAACAAATTCTATATTTTTGACGGAGAAATTGTAATAACAGGCTCTGCAAACCTTTCGCACACGGATATGTCAGGATTTAATTCCAACAACATAATAGTAATTAATTCTAAAGAGATAGCTTCTTTGTACGAAAAAGAATTTAACCAAATGTATGAGGGAAAATTCCATACCGATAAATCTTCTGTCGGAGATGGGATTTACAAAAATATTGAAGTATATTTTTCGCCGCAGGACAAACCTCTTACCCGCGGTATTATACCTAAGATAAAAAGTGCGACAAAATATATTTATATTCCGTCATTTTTTATAACGGACAATACTTTTATAGAAGAGCTTATCAATGCTAAGAAACGCGGGGTGGATGTAAAAGTTATAACTGATGCTTTGAGTGCATCAAACAAGTATTCAAAACACGAGTTGTTAAGAAAATCGGGAATTCCCGTAAAAACTGAAAATTATGCGGGTAAAATGCATACAAAAACTGTTATAATTGATGATACTTATGTAATTCTCGGTTCTATGAACTTTACTTACAGCGGAAATAATAAGAATGATGAAAACGTTATCGTTTTAAACAATAAAGAAGCCGCAATATTTTTGAAAGACTTTTTTCTTTATCAATGGAATAAAATCCCTCCGATATGGCTAAAGTACAATGCACGTCCCGAGTCACCCGAATCTATAGGTTCTTGTTCGGACGGCATTGACAATGATTATGACGGGTTCATTGATTTGGAAGATTCTGCCTGTAAAAATATTACTAAATAAAAGGAAAGTCTTGCAGTGTGTGCAAGACTCAAAAATATACATTTACCCCACTAACTTTATACCATACTACAAAAAGAATGTCAAGTACCGTGCTAAACCATTGTAAATAGAGGGGTAAATAAGGGATTATAGATGTAAGGATTAGATAGACAGATTATATTTACCACTAAATTGCATCAAAACTGAAAGTATGACTACAGGCTTGAAAGAAGCTTTGTTAATACCTCAATTCAATATTCTTTACTTACTATTCACAAGTTTACATTTTAACTTTTAGTCATATAATTAAATTGAAGAAGGAGAACATTATATGATTAAAAAAGAGCTTATTTTTTTAGGTCCTCCGGCATGCGGTAAGGGTACTCAAACTAATCGTCTGTCTGAGTATTTGGGGTTTCCTCATGTGGATACGGGGTCTCTTTTAAGGGCTGAGATTGCTAATGGTACTGAAGAGGGAAAATTTGCTAAGTCTTTTATAGATAAAGGGCAGTTGGTTCCTGCGGATTTAGTCGGAAAAATTATTGCAAAAAAACTTGCGGGTGATGATTGCAAAAACGGATATGTGCTTGACGGTTATCCGAGAAGCTTGGAACAAGCTGAAATGTTAGAAAAAATCAATGCGGAAGTGGATAAGGGACAAGAGGTGTCTTTTAAGGCAATATATTTTGATATAGATACTCAAATTCTTATTGACCGAATTGTTTGCCGCCAGTCCTGTCCGAAATGCGGTGAGATTTATAATACAAAATTTAAACCTTCTAAGGTTGAAAATATCTGTGATAAATGCGGTACGGAATTAAAAACAAGAGCGGATGATAATGAAGAAACCGCAAAAGCACGTTTTGATACATATTTCAGAGAAACGGCTCCGCTTGTAAAATTTTATGGGGACAAAGGTGTTCTTTATAAAATAGATGCAAACGGTTCGATTGATGAAGTTTGGGACAGATTAATGAAGGTTATTGAAGCTTAATCGGATAAAGGGCGGGTTTTACAAGACCCGCTTTTTAATTAAATAATTTTTTTAATCGAGGTAAAGGGGTAAAGGGGTAAAGGAAATAAAGGAGTCTTGCAGGCTTGATATCGGACGGTGTTGAATGTCAAAAAAGAATAAAATGAGTAAAATAATCTTACAAACTCGTATTTAAATAAGTTTAGTATCAGGTTTTACACGCATTAAATCCATGAATATGATTGAAAAAACTGATACAACAGCGTTACTCTCTTTCGTTGCATACCATCTTTGAGTTTCCCAATCGGTAGGCATTTCTTTTACATTAGGTGATAATATGAATGGGTAAATACTTTGCCCTCTTCCGTTACGCTGTCCTGTTTTCGCATTACGTTCAAAATTCAGGTGTCCTGCATCACACTCTAAACTTCCGTTAATCATACGTCCGTCTTTATCATTAATAATAATATCCATACTTTGTCTGTTTTTTTCCGCTAACTTTACGGGTATATTCTGCTGTAGTTCTTGAGAAAAAGTATAGGAAAAATTATCCGTTTCTGAATCAATTTTTATCTTTGTACATCCTGATTTTGTTTTATCTATATTAATAAAAACCTTCGCACCTGCGATATTTGTTAAAACGGGGCTTGAAGTTTTGGCATTTGCACCTATAACTTTGTTTAGAAATTTAATTTTATTGATAAGCTTTTCCGTCCATTGTTTAATTTCTTGCGATGACAATAACGTTGCATTAACACTTTCGTTAAATATAGCATTTTTACTGCCCTTAAATTCGGTGCTGATATTCTGTCTCTTTGTATAAGTTGAATCGGAGTAGTAACTAAAATTTGAAATCTTCACAATAACGTTTCCTTTAAATATTTAATTTGATTATTATAAAACTAATAAAAAAAATATTTGCCGGTTTTAAGAAGAAAATAGCAGCAAAACTTTTAAGTTTCATTTGTCTCTTTCAAATAATGCCAAATTAAAACAGATAACTTCTTGCCTATGGCATTTTTAGATTTTATTAATCAAATAAATTTTTCAACGGTATCTCTAAATTGTTTGCAATATCAATCAGCGTATATAATGAAGGATGGTCATAGCCGACTTCAATTTTACCAATAAAATTTAATGACATACCAAGCCTGTCTGCAAGCTGTTTTTGAGTTAGTCTTTTTCTGGTTCTTTCCACTTTCAAATTTAATGCTAATATCTCTTTAAATTTCTGTTCCATAATGATTGACTTAATAAACTAAATTTCTCCAAACAAATCATATTCGCCGGAGCCTGTAATTTTTACCATCTCTATATCGCCGGGTATGACGTGTTTGTCTGTTTTTATGTTAACAATGCCGTCGATTTCCGGGGCATCGTATTGAGTGCGGGCAATTACTTCTCCGTCATCCGAGTAACATTCGATTATGCAGGGAAGAGTTTTTCCGACAAAAGATTTATTTCTTGCACTTGAGATACCTTGTTGTATTTCCATTAGTTTTTTATAACGTGCTTTTGCAGTTTTGGCATTAACACGGTTCGGCATATTGTATGAAGGTGTGCCTTTTTCTCTGGAATATGTAAATACTCCCATTCTGTCAAATTTCATATCGCGGACAAATTGGCAAAGGTGCTCAAAATGTTCTTCGTTTTCTCCGGGGTAGCCGACAATAAATGCGGTTCTTATGGAAACCCCGGGAATTCTTTGCCTTATATTCTCTATCATGGGACGATAATCGAACGCGGGACGATTCATCATCTTTAATACTTCGGGATGTGAGTGCTGGAGCGGAATATCAACGTATTTCACAACTTTATCGAGTTTTGCAATTGTATCTAAAAGTTCATCACTCATCATTGTAGGATAAGCGTACATTACTCTAATCCAGCCCAACCCTTCGATTGCGTTAAGCTCTTCCAAAAGTTTGGGAAGCATAGGCTTTTTATAAATATCAATTCCGTAACTTGTTGTGTCTTGGGCTACCAGAATTATTTCCGTAACTCCTTTTTGAACGAGTTTTTTTGCTTCTTCAACAATATTTTCAATTTTTCTTGAATGATAATTTCCCCGCAGGTACGGAATAATGCAGTATCCGCATCTATAGTTGCAGCCGTCCGCAATTTTTATATACGAGCTTGCTCCCATTGTAATCTGCTGCCGCTCGATATTTTCGGGGTAAATATATTCAGGGTTACGGTTAACCTCACAGACATAAGTTTTTGATTCTATGATATCAACAATTTTTGTAAAATCAGTAGTTCCGACCACTGCTGAAATTTCGGGAATTTCTTTTTTTAACTCTTCGGGATGTTTTTGTGAAAGACAGCCCGTTACAATAACCCTTTTTCCTTTATCAACCAGTTCCAAAATTGAGCGAATTGACTCTCTTTCCGCATCACAGATAAACGAGCAGGTGTTTACGATAACCGTATCTGTCTCATCTTCGTTGAGTGTAACTTCATACCCATTTTGGGCTAAAATACCCAAAATCAATTCCGAATCGACTAAATTTTTTGCACATCCATGACTTACAAGAGCGATTTTTTTCATACTCTTAAGTTTATCATAAAAATATTATCGGTTTTGTTTTGTCCCCTATATCGAACTTAAGTACTTAATAGACAGAAATGTTCCGACAGAAGAAGTTTTGATTAAGTTAGTGTAGAATGTTGCAGTATAGAGCTCTTGGTTATTCCAAGCCTAAAACAATTAACTGAAGATTGAACAAAGTCTAAATATATAATATAATAACTTTCAAAGGAGAATAAAATGGACGATTACAAAATAATTATTACGGTGTCGGGAAGTGACAAAGTCGGGATTGTGTCAGGCATTTCTACCGTACTTGCACAATATAAAGTTAACATTGAAGATATCAAACAAACCCTCATGCAAGGTCATTTTGTGATGTTCATGTTATGTGACATAAAAAATGCCGTACTTAATTTTAAAGAGCTAAAAAATGTTCTGATTGAAGAAGGAAACAAACTTGAAGTGGAGGTTTGGGTTCAAAAGAAAGGCATTTTTGAAAAAATGCATACGGTATAAAATGGAAGAAGAACTTAATTCCCTCAAAAAAACAGCGGATTTTTTTAAAAAAACAACCGCCAAAATAAAGCTTCTCAAGCTTATAAAAATGGCAAAAGCCGAATATGACAAATATGACTACCCATCTGGTCTTGATTATCTTGAAGAAGCTTATAAAACAGACAAGAATAATCCCGTTGTATTAAGGGGAATAGGCTGCATAAAACAATTTCAGGGTAAATATAAGGAGGCTCTTGAATATTATCAAAAGGCGGTTAATTTCTCAAAAGATAAAGAAATTGAATACACTCTGATAGGCATGATTCATTATCTCACGGAAGAATTGGACGAGGCCGTTAAGTATTTTAATCTGGCAATAGATACAAACGATGATTACACCGCTGCGTATGAGGGAAGAAATCAGGCTATGTTGGAAAATCATCTTAAGATTATTGATTTACAGGAAACATTAAAAAAATACTTCTGAATTTAAACTCTGCAACAATAGTGCATTAAGGGTTTAGTGTTAGGGTTATTTGTTTGCATAAAACATTTTAATATTATTTTGGGACAAAATCCCCGAAAGTGAGGTTCTATGCAAATAAAAATATTACTTGTTGAAGACCAGAAACTAATGCGAATAGGCATAAAATCTTTATTCTGTGAGTATCCCGAATTAGAAATAATAGGAGAGGCAGTAAACGGTAAAGAGGCAGTGGAAAAATCCCGTCTCATTAAGCCTGACATAGTTTTGATGGACATCGGGCTGCCCGACATATCGGGTATTGAGGCGACCAAACAAATCCTGGAGCACAATAACAATATAAAGGTCATAATGCTCACCTCCCATATTTCTGAAGAAGAGCTTAATGCTTCACTTATGGCAGGAGCCAGTGCCTATATAATAAAAGATATCAGTACGGATTTTTTAATGAGTGTCATCAAGATGGTTAAAGAGGGTGCAATGTGGATAGATCCGCACGTTGTACCGTTCATTCGAGACAAAAATTGCGGTGTCATTCCCTCCCGTCAGGTATCACGGAGTGCGTTTAAAGAAAATCACTCAAATCTTACACAGAGAGAATACGAAGTCCTAAAGCTTGTTGTAGACGGTCAATCAAACAGCCAGATAGCGAAAACGCTTACTATAAGCGAGCATACTGCAAAAGCACATGTGTGTAACATAATCCAAAAACTTGTGGTTGATGATAGAACACAAGCTGCGGTTAAAGCTCTGAAAGAAGGTTTGGTATAAACCAAACCTTCTACTTTATCTAAGTAGCAAATTTTATTTTTTTGTGTTTTAAAATAAAGAAAAAGGAGAAAATTATGCCGCAATTAATAGATTTAGTAGGAAAAATGAGTATTAACAATGTTCCGTCAAAAAATATCGGAAAATCAATAAAAGCACTGAGAGACAGACTCCCTAAAGAAGAATTAACACTGGAAAATAAGTTACGCACCACCTTTCAGGTAAATAGCGGAAAAGCTTTCAAGGCAGAGAGTAGCGGACTCTATGCGGGTTGGCGTGATGAACTTAATCGAGTTACCTCTTTTGATTCTTTCCAAAGACAACCCCTAAATAAAGTCAAAACTACTGATGAAGAAAAAGAAGTTAAACTACTTAAAGAAGCTTTGAAACACCAGGAATGGCTTAAGGCGGTAGACGAGCGTATGGCTCAAATGGGCTTTAATACTAAAAAAGCGTAACGAAATATTAAAACATACTTTTTCTTACATGTTTGGTGTAAAATGTAAAAGTGGATTTAATAGGAGAAGGACGGTCTGATTTTTAGACCGAATGTGTATAGGTATGACAATACAAGAATGGTTTGATAAGCGAAAAGAAGCTCAAATCGAAAGACGAGCCAAGGAGATGAAGGGAATTGACCTTGAGACTCCAGAACTGTGGACAAAATGTGTTCATTGTGATTCGCAGATTTTAAAAAGCGAACTTGAAGAAAATTTAATGGTATGCCCGCACTGCGACTACCATTTTAGAATAAATGCCAAAACCCGTATCAAGCAGCTTTTTGACGAAGGTTCTTTTGAAGAAATGTTTAAAAACGTTCTTCCTGTGGATGCACTCAATTTTGTAGACACGGAATCTTATGCCGTTCGTCTGCAAAAAGCTCACGAAAAGACAGGATTGGATGAAGCAGTTATCACCGGTATCGCAAAAATTGAAGGACACAAAATTGCCGCAGCGGTAATGGATTTTGATTTTATGGGCGGTTCTATGGGCAGTGTTGTCGGAGAAAAAGTTACAAGAATTATGGAAAAAGCTCTTGAACTAAAGCTTCCGATGCTTGCAATTACCTCTTCAGGCGGTGCAAGAATGCAGGAAAGTGCCCTGAGCCTTATGCAAATGGCAAAAACAGCCTGTGCGGCAGGAAAGCTTGATGAAGCCGGACTTCTGTATATAAACTTACTCACGGAACCGACTTTTGGCGGTATAACGGCAAGCTTTGGTACTCTGGGAGATGTTATTATAGCAGAACAGGGTGCAAGAATCGGTTTTGCGGGAAGAAGAGTCATTGAACAAACCATAAGACAAAAACTTCCGTCCGATTTCCAAACTGCAGAGTATTTGCTAAAATTCGGACAGGTGGATATAGTATCAAAGAGGAAGAATTTAAGAAAAACGCTTGCTAATATTTTAGATATGCATGGAGTATAAAAAAGAAATGGCAACTGTATTAGACTTTGAAAAACCTATAGTAGAAATACAAAAGAAAATAGATGAACTTAAAAAGATGAGTGAAGCGTCGGGAATGGATTTAGACAGTCAAATAGAGAACTTTGAACGCCAAGCTCAGGATTACAAAAAGGAGTTATATTCAAAATTGAAACCTTCACAAAAATTACAAATTGCAAGGCATCCCGAAAGACCTAAATTTTTAGATTATGTTGAGCTTATGTGTGATGATTTTATTGAGCTTCATGGCGACAGAGAAGGTATGGACGACAGAGCCATTATCGGCGGACTTGCTAAAATTGACGGCAAACCAGTAATGATTATCGGTATACAAAAGGGAAAAACAACCAAAGAGAATTTGGAATACAACTTTGGAATGCCTCAACCTCAAGGTTACAGAAAGGCTCTCAGATTATTTAAACATGCAAACAAATTTAACCTTCCGATAGTTACTCTTATTGACACTCCGGGTGCATATCCCGGTATTAAGGCGGAAGAAACAGGGCAGGGTTCGGCTATTGCGGTTAATTTGATGGAAATGTCCAAACTGAATGTTCCGATTGTTTCAATCATTACCGGAGAAGGATGTAGCGGCGGTGCTCTCGGACTTGCGGTTGCAGATAGAGTAATGATGCTTGAACACGCTTATTATACGGTTATTTCACCTGAAGGATGTGCTTCAATACTATGGCGTGATGCTTCCAAATTTGCGGATGCGGCAGAAGCATTGAAAATTACATCAAAAGACTTGTTGGAACTCGGGATTATTGACGAGGAAATTCCAGAACCGTTAGGCGGAGCACATACGGATTACAAAGCTGTTTCCGAAAGCATGAAAACTGCAATTGTAAAAGCTATTAAAGAATTGTCACAACTTGAGCCTAACGAACTCCGCTCGGAACGTTATAACAAATTCCGTGCAATGGGAAGATTTAAAGAGTAGTTATTAAGTTTTGTAAATATTTTTGCTGCGGATTAAAGTTTTTATAAGAATATGCCGTTAATAGAAATGTAAGAATGTAACTACAGGAGAAATATTAATGGCGGATTCTTTTAATATCCCCCCATCTATTGCTAAATTTTTCGCACAATACGATTCTTCCGGCAAAAACAAGGGTGAAATTGATACTTTACTTGAATTCAGCAAGCTTGGAGGGTATCTTAACGGCGAATATGTACAGGGTACTCGATATAAAGATTTGTCAGCTTCCGAACAAAGCAAAATTCAGCAGCTTTATAATTCAGTAAAAGATAAGTTTAGTAAAATGCTAAATAACCCGGATAGCCTGCCGGAGATTACTGACGAAAATATTGAGAAATATATAGATGAAGAAAAAGATTTATACAATGTACTTTATCCTACGGAAGACCAGGAAAAATTACTATCAAAAATTCAAAATGCCATGTACCAATATCTAATTGATAATGGTGCCATTTTAGATGAACTAACACCTGATAATTGCAATTTTGGCTACATCTACGAAAGAATCAAAAAAAGAAAACAAATGGCAGAAACAGGCGAAAAAAGTTTGAGACTTATAGAAACACCCTATGATAATAAAAAACTGGAAAAAAGTGTTCAAAATTATCTTAAAGAAAACAATATCAACGAGGTTAAATCAGATACAACAGACCTTGGTAACGGAAAATTTGATAAGATTGCCACCCAACAAACCAATACCTGTTGGGCACTGGCAGGAATTAATTCGCTTTTGTCCACAGAGAAAGGCAAGGAACTTTTAGAGACAAATCTTTATTACGATAAAGAAACAGGCGTTTTTGCAATACATTTGCAAGAAGCTGAAGAGAACGGATTGCATGACGGCATCTATATTGTTACGCCTGAGGAAATTGCAAAAGAAAGTGCCGGTCTTGCAGAAGGCGAAGGCGATGTTACTGCCTATCTTATTGCCATAGAAAAATATTTTGAAGAAGTAAGGAATAATCCTGAACTTCAGGAAAAAATGGAATCAAAAAACAGTTCGGTAAACAAAATGGAGGAGGGGAACTATAATTTCAGATTCTTCGAAATACTTACGGGCGGACAATGTTCGCAATATTCATATTTTGATAATTTTCAAGTCACAGAAGGGATTACCAACGGAGAAGGAGTTTCATTTAATTACGAAACAATATATGACATGGCAAAAAATAAAAACGGTGCCATAGTCTTAACGATAGGAAATCACGCAATAAGTGTTATAGGAGCAAAAGACGGAAAACTCCTCATACAAGAATCAAATAATGATGAAGCGTTTAAAGACGAAGTCTATGATAAACAAGAGGATCACGCAATTTTTGAACAAACAGATTCAATTAACGGAGCTCCTACATATACTCTTGCCAAAGAAAATTATAATTATATAAGAGCAACTTCATTCATAAAATGGTAGATTGATGATATAATATCTCTATGAACAACTATTTTGAACTAAGAATTGAAATCAATCCCGATATTGAAGACATTGTTTCCGATATATGTTTCTCAAATTTTGACTGCGAAGGCGTAGTTATGGCAGAAGAAGCGTACAAAGATTTGGTTATGACCTCTACAACGAGAGGGACTTTAAGAGTCTTTCTCAGAGATTTGAAGAATAACCCGCTTGAACTCCTGCAAACCGAACGGGAATTGCTTAAGGAGAGAGGGCTTACGGACGAAGAACTCGGAAGTTGGAAAATAACACTCGATGAAAAAGAAAATCAGGATTGGTCAAAGAAATGGAAAGAAAAATGGGACGTAACGCACGTTTCCGACAAAATAGCAGTCGTCCCGAGTTGGATTGATTATCAGCCAAAGGCTGGAGAAATAACAATAACGCTTGACCCCGGATGTGCGTTCGGAACGGGAACTCATCAGACAACACAATTGTGTATGAAAGCTCTGGAAAAATACCTCAAAAAAGGCGATACCGTTGCGGACATCGGTACAGGCTCAGGGATTTTGGCAATTTGTGCAATGAAACTGGGGGCAAAATCCGCTTACGGGTGTGATAATGACGGAAGCGTGATTGAAGTTTGCAAAGAAAACGCAAAAATTAATGGTATAACGCACAATATCGAATTTGAACTGAATACGGCAGATAAAATTGACCTGCAATATGATTTTGTCTGTGCAAATATTCTGCATAATGTTTTAGCGGAAATTATGGGCGATTTAAAGAACATTATGAAAGACGGAGCAAAAATGGTTCTAAGCGGTATACTAAACGAGAAGAAACAAATCGTTATTGATGCAGTGAAGAAACACGGACTAAAAATTATTGAGACAATGTCTCAGGACCAATGGGTAGCTATTATTGTAGAAAAATAACCCCCGCGGAGAATTTAAATCAAAGCAAAACCATTCAACAATAAGGTTATGTTTGATTCAATTTGGTACGATACACTCAATAAACCGCTACTTAATCCGCCTGCAGAAATTTTTAAACCCGCGTGGATAATATTGTATATTACAATATTTCTTGCACTTTTAATCTATACAAAACAGAAAAAACGGCAGGTTAGAGGATATGTATACTTTATTATTCAATTAGTCCTAAACCTAATCTGGGCACCGCTTTTCTTTGGAATGCACAACATTTTGGCAGCATTTATTGATATTGTACTACTTAATGTTTTTGTAATCCTTACAATAAAAGAATTTTATAAAGCTTCCAAAGCGTCTGCAATAATTTTAATTCCATATTTGATATGGATACTTTTTGCCGCGTACTTAAATTTTAGTATACTAATGAATAATTAAAAAGACCATTTGAAAAAATGGTCTTTTTTTATATATCAACCTCTACACATATTATTTACGTAAAAAGTCGGGAATTTGAATTTCCGAAAAAGATGTGGGAGCTTTTGCCTGCTGCGTGTTGTTAAACGCATTTGAGAAGAAATCAGCCGCACTGATTGAACGATTTTCGACTTTTTCCTCAATAGGCATTTGGGATTTCAATTCAAACCCGGTTGCAATAACCGTAATCTGAATTTCGCCCTGAATGTTATCATCAACAACCGCACCGATAATAACTCTTGCATCATCAAGTACTGCATCATTAATAATATTCGTAGCGTCGGTAACTTCATGGAGTGTCATATCGGGTCCGCCCGTAATGTTAACAATAACACCTGATGCCCCGTTGATAGAAGTTTCAAGCAACTGAGAATTGATAGCAATTTTAGCGGCCTCAATCGCTCTGCCTTCGCCGGTTCCTCTTCCGATACCCATAAGAGCCGAACCGGAAGCAGCCATTACGCTTTTAACATCGGCAAAGTCAACGTTAATCAATCCGGGGATTGTAATTATGTCAGAGATACCTTGAACACCTCTCAAGAGAACCTCGTCAACGACGATAAATGATTCTTGAAGAGACACGCGTCTGTCAACAACATCCAATAATTTGTCGTTTGGAATAACAATCAGAGCATCAACGGCTTCTCTCAATTTTTCCAAACCTTGTTGTGCCTGATTTTGTCTTCTCTTACCTTCAAAAGAAAACGGTTTTGTAACGACACCGATTGTTAAAATTCCCAAATCCTTAGCGATTTTGGCAACAATCGGAGCAGCTCCCGTACCTGTACCGCCGCCCATACCTGCGGTTACAAACACCATATCGGCACCTTCTATTGCACTTGTAATTTCCTGTTGAGCTTCCTCAGCAGCTTTTTCGCCAACTTGAGGTTCACCGCCCGCACCAAGACCGTTGGTTAACTTAGCACCCAACTGGATTTTATTTTTACATGTCGAATAGTTCAACACTTGTAAATCTGTATTCATCAACCAGAATTCAACCCCGGTTAAACCTGATTTAATCATTCTGTTCACGGCATTACCGCCGCCGCCGCCAACACCGATAACTTTTATCTTAGCGGGGTTAATTCCCGGAGCGGGCTGTTGGCTCATATTGTCAGATGATTGTATATTTTCAACATCTTTTCTTCCAAAAATATCAGGTCCTAAATTATCCACAATTATTCCTCTTTTACTTTTCTATACTATACCACTATATTAACATACTATTTTAAATAGAGACAAATGTAAAGTTATATCGTGAAAATATTTAATATAAATTTACATGAAAAACCATGTATTAATAAGGTTTTAGGAGTTTTGTAAGGGAAAGGTCAAAGCATAAAATGCTTTGACCAAGGATAGCCCGTGAGAGGCTAAATTTTAAAATACCGCTCATTGTCTGTCATGTTGAAAGAAAATTTGGTTATATTTTTAATTTTCATGATTCGTGAGTAGTAAAGAAGTGACTAAGTGACCGGGTGATTAAGTGAATAAGAAGTTAACATTTAAAAGATTCTTCAGTAGTTTTTGTCGGGCAATGCCGCGACCTACAAGCTAGTGAATAGTGACTAGTGAATAGTGGTTAAAAAAGTGACTAAGTG